>JAODME010000015.1 GCA_025465095.1 Microbacteriaceae bacterium
AAAGGAATCTCTTGCGCGGTACTTGCTAGAAACAAGCCCTACACACGAGGTTTTTGGCATTTGACATTGTGCACGCTGTTGAGTTCTCAAGGATCGGACGCTCCCGGGCTAAGCTTCTCAGCTTCGCGTCAGGGCAACTTGTCTAACCTACCACTTCTTCGATGTCTGTCAAATCGTCGGCGCCGGCCGTAAGGCCCGCATTTCCGTCGATTTGACTCACAGAAGTGGGTTTTATCCTACCTCACATGCGAACCCCTACGAGAGGGATTCAGTTGGTGAGCGGCTTGAAAAGCCTTCGGATTTAGTCCCTCTTGAGGCCGGTAAGCTCTTCCGCTTTCCGCACCTTTGGGGTGACAAGTAAGAAGATTACGTGGCGGTTTGGGGTCACGCAAATCACGGCGGCACCCCGGGCGTGTCGCGATCATCGCACCGCTCCACAGGCCTGCGGCGTGTGTCTTCTCGCCCCTGTGCAGGCACGTCGCTGGCCAGTCACAGGGGGGGGGGCTTCCGCCCGCCGGACGCAGGTGCGGGCGTGGGCGTGGGCGTGGGCGTGGGAAGCGTTCTACGCGCGGAAGACGCCGGCGAGGGTCTTCTTGCCCCGCCGCAGGACCGCGAGGCCGGCACCGAGGAACGCATCACCGATGGTCGCGCTGTCGTCGGCGACCTTGGCGTTGTTGACGTAGACCCCACCCTGCGCGATGGCCCTACGGGACTCCCCCAGGCTCGCCGTCAAACCGGTGTCCACCAGCAACTGTGCGACGCTCGATGCCGGCGCCGCTGTCACATGGGGAAGCTCCCTCAAAGCCGCGTCGAGTACGTCGCCGGGAAGCTCCGTCAGCTCCCCTTGACCGAACAGGGCCGCGGCGGCCTTGATCGCCGCCTCCGTCGCTTCAGCGCCGTGCACGAGCGTCGTCACCTCGAGCGCGAGTGCGCGCTGCGCCTCACGGCGGAACGGCTCGCTCGCGACCGCCTGGTCGAGCGACTCGATCTCCTCGCGGGAGAGGAACGTGAACACCTTCAGCCGGAAGATGACGTCGGCGTCGTCGGTGTTCAGCCAGAACTGGTAGAACGCGTACGGTGAGGTCATCGTCGGATCGAGCCAGACGGCGTTCCCCTCGGACTTCCCGAACTTGGTGCCGTCGGAATTCGTGATGAGCGGCGTGCCGATGGCGTGCACGCTCGTTCCCTCGGCCTTGTGGATCAAGTCGGTCCCGCTGGTGAGGTTGCCCCACTGGTCCGAACCCCCGGTCTGCAGCACGCAGCCGTAGTCGCGATAGAGCTGCAGGAAGTCCATCCCCTGCAGCACCTGGTAGCTGAACTCGGTGAAGCTGATGCCCTCGGCCGAGTTCAAGCGGGCACTAACCGCATCCTTCTTCAGCATCGTGCCGACACGGAAGTACTTGCCGACGTCGCGGAGGAAGTCGATCGCGCTGAGCGGAGCGGTCCAATCCAGGTTGTTCACTACACGAAGCGCATTTTCCCCCTCGGCACCCAGGAAGCGTGCGACCTGATTTCGGAGGTGACCGACCCATTCCGCGACGGTGTCCCTCGTATTCAACGTGCGTTCAGCCGTCGGGCGGGGGTCACCGATCAGCCCGGTGGAACCACCCACGAGGCCGAGCGGCCGATGGCCCGCGAGTTGGATGCGGCGCATGGTCAGCAGCTGCACGAGATTGCCGAGATGGAGGCTCGGTGCCGTCGGGTCGAAGCCGCAGTAGAACGTGATCGGAGGTCCACCGAGAAGTTCCTTGAGCGCATCCCCATCGGTTGACACGTGGACGAGCCCTCGCCAACGAAGCTCTTCCCACACGTCCTCGAACGACTCGTCGTTCCTCTGGTGGGCTAGGGCATCGGATCCTGGGGCTGACACGGTCTACAGGTTATCGGAGAGTCACCCGACGGCGCCGGCCGCCGCATCCGCATCATCCCCAGAGGCTTGATTGAGGACTCGACAACCTTGTAGGGTTGATCACCTGCAATCAAGTCAGAGGTAGCTCATGATCGTACTCACGGCCGATCAGGTCGACAGCAGGTCGACGCCGGACCTGGTCGGAACCGCGGTCAGGGACCTCAACGGCAACCCCCAGCTGCGGCTGGTCCTTCCGGCGGAGCGCACCGCCGGTGATGAGATCCAGCTGGTTCCTGCCTCCGGAGTCGATGCCCTCGCCGTCATCCTGCAGCTGACCCGCACGGGACGGTGGAGTGTGGGCTGCGGAGTCGGACCGATCCGAGAGCCCCTACCTGCCAGCGTGCGCGAGTCCGCCGGCGAAGCTTTCATCGCCGCGCGGCACGCCGTCGAGCGCGCAAAGAAACGCCCGACCCGATTCGCGCTCGACACCGAACCGGCCGGCGAAGGCGCCCAAGACGTCGAAGCGCTGCTCGACCTGCTGCTCGTCCTGCGTGATCGGCGAAGCGACGAAGGATGGCAGCTGCATGACCTCCTTGTCACCGGGATGATGCAGGCGGAAGCGGCATCCGCCTTGGGAATCTCTCCTCAAGCCGCCAGCAAACGCGCCCAGGCGGCAGAGCTGCGAGCGGAAGAAGCCGTGATCCCCGCACTCGCCCGACTCATCGACGACCTCGACCGCGGCAACGAGAAGACCTCCTCGTGAACATCGCCGCCGTCGTGCTGTGGAGCCTCGTCATACTGCTCACCTTCGCCGTGGTGCCGCTCGCGATCGTCGCGACGCGACCCGGCAGGCACCGCCTGGTGATCCTCTGCGTGCTGCCGGTCGCGGGCATCCTCGCCGTCGGCTTGTTCGGTGAGATCGTCGCGCCGCACCCGGCCTTCTCGGTCGCGCTCGGTTTCGGCATTGCGCTGCTCGGCGTGATCGCGGGGAGCCCCGTCGTGTCTCTGCTGCTGCGGACAGCCACTCGGGACAGCGTGATGCTCGGCGCTCACGGAGGCATTCTGGTTCGGGATGCCAACGCACCGCCGCCCGCGCAGCGTGAGGTCCTCCGCGGGGGCATCACGATCGGCTACCTCGAGCGATTCGCGCTCATCGGGTCGGTGCTCGCCGGTCAAGCCGCCGCCGTCGCCGTGATCGTCGCGGTGAAAGGCCTGGGGCGATTCTCCGAGCTCGAGAACGAGCAGGCGAGAGAGCGGTTCATCATCGGCACACTCGCGAGCCTCATCTGGGCGGGCGTCTGCGCTGCGGCCGCAATGACCCTCGTCTAGTCGGTCATGCCCTGCGCTTGGGCACGTGCGCCCTGTACGGGGACACCGTCGGGTCGTTCGGCACCCAGAATCGCCATGGGTAGGCCTCGGTGCCGCCAGCACCGGATACTCCCGTCCTCGGCCCCACCGCGTGTCCGGTCGAGTCAGCGCCGAGGTCGAGGCGGATGTCGCCTTCCGCGAGGTCCGTTCCGCCGTGCTCCAACGTGATGCCGAGAGCGACTGCGAGCCGCGCCGGCCCGCGGGCCAGGTCGCGGTCGCTCTTCGATGTATTACGTCGCGATCGGGCGATGTCGATGCCTTCGATGACCCGGCCGGCGCGCAGGAGCACTCCCGATGCGGTGCCCTCCGGTCCACAGACGACGTTCGCGCAGACGTGCATGCCGTAGCTGAAGTAGGTGTACAGGCGGCCAGGTTCCCCGAACATGACGGCGTTACGGGCGGTGCGCCCGCGAAACGCGTGCGACCCGGGATCATCTCCGCCGAGGTACGCCTCGACCTCCGTCAGCTCGACCGCGACGGCGCCGTGACGGATGGTGGCGCCGAGAAGGAGCGGGGCGACCTCGACCGACGGGCGTGCGAGCAGTTGCCGATCGAACACGACCGCAGCGGCTATTTCACGCTCTGGGGGGTCAGCGCCACGACGACGGCGCGAACCCGAGCGGTCAGGCCCGCCAGCTGCTCTTCGACTCGCGGCCGCGCCGTTCCTCCGACGCCCGATCGGCTGGCTATCGACCCCTCGACCGTGAGGACCTTGCGAACTTCGGGCAGGAGTGCGGGTGACAGGCGGGCCAGGTCCGCGTCCGTCGCCTCGTGTAGTTCGATACCACGCCGCTCACACAGGGTGACTAGCGCACCGCTGACCTCGTGCGCGTCGCGGAACGGTACGCCCTGGCGCACGAGCCACTCGGCGACGTCGGTCGCTAGGCTGAACCCCTGCGGGGCGAGTTCGGCCATCCGCCCGGTATTGAATTGCAGCGTGGAGACCATCCCGATGAACGCGGGCAGCACTACCTCGAGCGTCGACACGGAATCGAAGACGGCCTCCTTGTCTTCCTGCAGGTCGCGGTTGTAGGCGAGCGGCAGTCCCTTGAGGGTGGCGAGCAGCCCAGCGAGGTTGCCGATCATCCTTCCCGCCTTGCCCCTGGCGAGTTCGGCGATGTCGGGATTCTTTTTCTGCGGCATGATCGACGAGCCCGTCGAGAACCCGTCGTGCAGCGTGACGAAACCGAACTCGCGGGTGTTCCAGAGGATGATCTCTTCAGCAAAGCGGGACAGATTGACCCCGATCAACGAGGCGATGAACGCGAACTCGGCGACGACGTCGCGGCTCGAGGTGGCGTCGATGGAGTTCTCGGCCGGTCCGGACAGTCCGAGTTCGGAGGCGACCAGTTGCGGGTCGAGACCGAGGGAACCGCCGGCGAGTGCGCCGGATCCGTAGGGAGAGACGGATGCCCGAACCGTCCAGTCCCTGAGTCGCTCGAGATCGCGCACGAGCGGCCAGGCGTGCGCCAGCAGGTGATGCGACAGAAGCACGGGTTGGGCGTGCTGCAAGTGGGTGCGCCCCGGCATAGGTGCGCCGAGGTGGTTTTCGGCCTGCGCGGCGATCGCGTCGATGAGCTGGATGACGAGGTGAGAGATCGCGTGCCCATGATGCAGCAGGTACAGGCGCACCAGGGTGGCAACCTGGTCGTTGCGGCTGCGCCCCGCCCGCAACTTCCCGCCGAGTTCCGGCCCTGCGACCTCGATGAGCGCGCGTTCGAGGGCGCCGTGCACGTCTTCATCAGATGGGGCGGCAGTGAGACTGCCGTCGTCGACGGCGGCTTGGAGCCGACCGAGCGCGCCCAGCATCCGGTCGAGTTCGTCGTCGTCGAGGTAGCCCGCCGCCGCAAGCGCCTTCGCGTGGGCACGGGAGCCGGCGAGGTCGTATCCGGCGAGCTGCCAGTCGAAGTGCGTCGATCGGCTGAGCGCCGCGAGCTCGGGGGACGGGCCGTCGCTGAACCGGCCGCCCCAGAGGGAGCCCTCGTTGGTCGTTCCGCTATCCGTCACGGTTCTGCCTTTCTCGCGTCAGTCGTCGGCGGCGGCGGCGTCCCGGCGAGCCGAGATCCGGCTCGGTAGCGACCAGATCTCGATGAAGCCCTTCGACAGCGACTGGTCGAATGTGTCGCCGGTGTCGTAGGTGGCGAGGTCGAAGTCGTACAGGCTCTGCCCGCTCTTCTGCCCGGTTACCGTCGCCCGCCCACCCTGAAGCTTGAGTCGGATGTCGCCGCTCACGTACTTCTGAGTGTCGTCGATGAACACGTCGAGGGACCGCTTCAGCCCTGAGAACCACAGGCCGTCGTAGACGAGGTTGGACCACTCGGCCTCGACCCCGCGCTTGTAACGGGCAAGGTCGCGTTCCATCGTCAGCGCCTCGAGGGCCTCGTGCGCCTCGATCAGCGCCATCGCGGCCGGCGCCTCGTACACCTCGCGGCTTTTGATTCCGACAAGGCGGTCCTCGACGACGTCGATCCGGCCGACGCCGTGCCTGCCTGCGAGCACGTTCAGCTCCTGCACTATTGCGAGCGGGCTGAACGGCTTCCCATCGATCGCCACGGGAATTCCGCGGTCGAAGGTTATTACGACCTCATCGGCCGGCCGCGGCGCGTTCGGGTCCTGGGTGTATTCGTAGAGGTCCTCGATTGGGGCGTTCCACGGGTCTTCGAGGAATCCGGTCTCGACCGCGCGGCCCCAGACGTTCTTGTCGATCGAGTACGGGTTCTTTGCGCTCTGCCGAATCGGCAGGTTGTGCTCCTCGGCGTAGATGATGGCCTTGTCGCGGGTCAGGGCCAGGTCACGCACGGGAGCGACGCTCGTGAGATCGGGGGCCAGCGCCGCGATCGCGGCCTCGAAGCGCACCTGATCGTTTCCCTTGCCCGTGCACCCGTGCGCGACGCTGTCCGCGCCGAGCTCGATCGCGACGCGGGCGAGATGGCGGGCGATGAGCGGACGGCTGAGCGCTGACACGAGGGGGTAACGCTTCTGGTACAGCGCGTTCGCCTTGAGCGCGGGCATCAGGTAGTCGTCGGCGAACTCGTCTTTCGCGTCGACGACGAGGGATTCCACGGCTCCGCAGTCGAGGGCACGCTGACGGATGTCGTCCATGTCCTCGCCGCCCTGACCTACGTCGACCGCGAGGGCGACGACCTCCTTGCCGGTGGCATCCTTCAGCCAGCCGATGCCGACCGATGTGTCGAGTCCGCCTGAGTACGCGAGGACAACGCGTTCCGCCATGTGGTGCTTCTCCTTGATTGTTGGTGTGGAAAGTTTAGGGTTCTAGGCGCGCGCAAGCAGCCAGACGAGCAGGGCCTTCTGCGCGTGGAGTCGGTTCTCGGCTTCATCCCAGATGACGCTCTGCCGGCCGTCGATGACGTCCGCCGTCACCTCGTAGCCGCGGTCGGCCGGAAGGCAGTGCAGAAACAACGCATCCGGATGGGCGAGCGCCATCAGCTGCTCGTCGACCCGGTAGGCGCCGAGTCGGCGGAGACGCAGAGCCTTCTCCTCCTCCTTGCCCATCGACACCCAGGTGTCGGTCACGACGACATCCGCTCCCGTCACGGCTTCGACCGGGTCGTTGAACAGCGTTACCGAGCCGCCGGTGGTTTCGGCGACGCGAGTAGCGTCCGCGACCACGGCCTCCTGCGGCGCATACTCATCCGGAGAGGCGATGCGCACGTGCATGCCTGCCGTGGCGCCCGCGAGCAGGTAGGACTGCGCCATGTTGCTCGCCCCGTCGCCGATGAAGGTGACTATGCGCCCGGCGAGCGCGCCGCCGTGCTCGCGGATGGTCAGCAGGTCGGCGAGCAGCTGGCACGGGTGGAAGTCATCGGACAGCCCGTTGACGACCGGCACCTTCGTGCCCGCCGCCATCTCCTCGAGCCCCGCTTGGGCGAAGGTACGCCACACGATCGCCGCGACCTGCCGCTCGAGGACGCGTGCGGTGTCGGCAGCCGTCTCCTTACCGCCCAGTTGGCTGTTCGCCGTGCTGATGATGAGCGGCACTCCGCCGAGGTCGGCGACGCCTACCGCGAACGATACCCGCGTGCGGGTTGACGACTTGTCGAAGATAACCGCGACAGTCTGCGGCCCCGCGAGCGGGCGTTCGGAGAATCGGTCCTTCTTGAGTTCGATCGCGAGGTCGAGGATCTCAGTCTGCTCCGCCTGGGTCAGGTCGTCATCACGCAGAAAGTGCCGGGTCATTGTGCGTCCTCGAGGGCTTGGGCGAAGATCTGGCGGAATTCGCGCAACTCGTCGTCGCCGACGATGAGCGGTGGAGCGAGGCGGATAGTCGACTCGTTCGGCGCATTGATGATCAGTCCGGCGCGAAGGGCTCGCTCGGTGACCTGGGCGGCGATCGGCTCGGTGAGCCCGATGCCGATCAGCAGCCCACTCCCCCGCAGGTCATCGACCAGCGGGGAGCCGATCGACGTGACAAGCTCGCGCAGTTCGGCGCCCCGCCGCGCCGCATTGCTGATGAGACCGGATGCTTCGATCTCGCCGAGAACGGCGGCGCCTGCCGCTGTGGCGAGGGCGTTACCTCCGAAGGTGCTGCCGTGCTGACCCGCAGTGAACAGCTCCGACGCCTTCCCGAACGTGATGAGCGCGCCGATCGGCACTCCTCCGGCGAGTCCCTTCGCGACCGCGATCGCGTCCGGAACGATACCGTGCTGCTGGAAAGCGAACCAGGTGCCGGTGCGCCCGATACCTGTCTGGATCTCGTCGAGGATGAGCAGTGCCCCGTGCTTCTCGGTGAGCTCCCTCGCGCGTTGAAGGTAGCCGTCCGGCAGGTCGACCACGCCGGCTTCGCCCTTGATCGGCTCCATCACGAGCGCGGCGACGCGATCGTCGATCGTCGCCTCCAGGGCTTCGATCGTGGTGTCGATGTGCTCGATCCCGCCGAGCAGCGGTTCGAAGTCCTCGCGCAGCGCCGGCTTGCCGGTCAACGACAGCGATCCCATGGTGCGTCCGTGGAACGAATTGGTGAGCGCGACGATGCGCGTTCGGGATCCGTTTCCCCTGTTGAGCCGGGCGAGCTTGACGGCGGCCTCCATCGCCTCGGCCCCCGAGTTGCCGAAGAACACACGTCCCTCGTCGCCCGCGCCGCTGATCTCCAGCAGCCGTTCGGCCAGTTCGAGCTGCGGCGGGGTTGCGAAGAGGTTCGATACGTGGGCGAGAGTTCCGACCTGCCGGCTGACGGCATCCACGAGCACGGGGTGGGCATGTCCGAGGGAGTTCACGGCTATCCCGGCAAGGAAGTCGAGATAACGGTTGCCATCGCTATCCCAGACGTGGCACCCCTTCCCCCGCACAAGCATGACCTTGGGGGTCGCGAGGGAGCCCATCATGGCTTCGCCGAACCGTGGTCTCCAATCGGTTTCGGTCTGGCCCTGTGCTGCCTGTTCGATGCTCACTGGTTGTTCCTCCGGGAATTGGGGATGACCTCGGTGCCCGCGCCACGCTGAGTGAAGACCTCGAGCAGGATGGAGTGCGGGATCCGGCCGTCGATGATGGTGGCCCCGCCGACTCCGCCTACGACAGCGTCGAGGCAAGCGGTCATCTTGGGGATCATCCCCGATTCGAGGGTCGGCAGCAGCTCGGTCAACTCGTCGACGCTGATCAGACCGATGAGCGAATCCCGGTTCGGCCAATCGCTGTACAGACCGGGCACGTCAGTGAGGATGACGAGCTTGGGGGCCTGCAGCGCGATCGCGAGGGCGCCGGCCGCAGCATCGGCGTTCACGTTGAGTGCTTGGGCGGGATCGATGTCGCTCGCGGCGATCGATGAGACGACCGGGATGAGCCCTCGACGGATCACGTCGAGCACGCTCGTGGGGTCGACGCTCGTGATGTCACCGACATGCCCGAGGTCGAAGGTTTCACCGTCTACGACGACACCCTTGCGCTGCCCGGAGTACAAGGACGGGCCGTCGCCGAACACGCCCACGGCGAGCGGGCCGTGCGTGCCGTCGCTGTGCTCGTTGATGAGGTCGACGATCTCCTTGTTCACCTCGTCGGCGAGCACTCTGCGTACGACGCCGATCGCCTCGGTGCTCGTAACGCGGTACCCGCCCCGGAACTCGCTCTCGATGCCCTGTTGGGCGAGGGCCGCGGAGATCTGGGGGCCGCCGCCGTGAACGACGACGGGATGCAGTCCCGCGTAGCGCAGGTACGCCATGTCCTCGGCGAACGCTCGCTTGAGGTCGTCGTTGATCATGGCGTTGCCGCCGAACTTCACTACGACGACGGTGCCGGCGTAGCGCTTGAGCCATGGCAGTGACTCGATGAGGGTTGCGGCTTTGACGGCGGCGAGCTCCTGGTCGGAATTGTCGGCGGCCATCAGCTGGAGTACGCGCTGTTCTCGTGCACGTAATCGTGCGTGAGGTCGTTGGTCCAGATGCTCGCGTGCTCGGCGCCCGCCTTCAGGTCGATGCGCACGTGCACGGCGCGGGGGGTGAGGTCGACGAGCTCGCGGGGCTCCCCCGGCTCGCCGGAGCGGCAAACCTCGACACCGTTGATGGAGACGTCGATGGCGTACGGATCGAATTCGGCCGTCGTCGTTCCGACCGCGGCGAGCACTCTTCCCCAGTTGGGGTCGTTGCCGAACACGGCCGCCTTGAACAGGTTGTTCCGGGCGACTGCCCGGCCTACCTCGACGGCGTCGTCTTCGGTGGCGGCGTTCACGGTCTCGATAGTGATGTCGTGGCTGGATCCCTCGGCGTCGCCCTGCAGTTGAAGGGCGAGGTCGGCGCAGAGCTCGGTGAGGGAGGCGGTGAATTCCTCGGCCGTCGGCGTGATCGCGGATGCTCCGCTCGCGAGCAGGGACACCTGGTCGTTGGTCGACATGCAGCCGTCGGAGTCGAGACGGTCGAAGGTGACCCTGGTCGCGGAGCGAAGGGCGGCATCCAGGGCATGCGCCGGCAGGTCGGCGTCGGTCGTGATCACCACGAGCATCGTCGCCAAACCGGGCGCGAGCATCCCCGCCCCCTTCGCCATCCCGCCGATCGACCACGAGCCGCGGTCGATGACGGATGTCTTCGGCCTGCTGTCGGTCGTGAGAATGGCGAGCGCGGCATCCGCTCCCCCGTCGACGGTCGGCCGGGCGGCGTCCACCCCGGCGAGGATCGTCTCAAGCGGCAGTTGGTCACCGATCAGTCCCGTGGAACAGACGAGCACGTCGGTCGCCGAGACCCCGAGCTTTCGCGCGACGGCCTCAGCCGTCGAGTGGGTCACCCGGAATCCCTGGGCGCCGGTGTAACAGTTTGCGCCGCCGGAGTTGAGCACGATCGCCGAGGCGAGACCGTCGGCGATGACCTGCTGCGACCAGATGATCGGGTTGGCCTTAGCCCGGTTGCTCGTGAAAACGGCGGCCGCGGACTGGTTCGGGCCGAGGTTGTGCACTATGGCCAGGTCCTTGCCGCCGCTGGACTTGAGGCCGATCTCGAGGCCGGCTGCGGTGAATCCCTTCGCGTGGGTGACGCTCACGGTGCGACCCCGTTCACGTTCAGCCCGAGGGTCTCTGGCAGTCCGAGGGCGATGTTCGCCGACTGGATCGCCGCTCCCGCGGTGCCCTTGACCAGGTTGTCGAGAGCGGTGACCGTGATGACGCGCCCTGCCGCCTCATCGACGGTGATCCCGACCAAAGCGGTGTTCGCCCCCGTGGTGTCACCGGACCTCGGAAAGCGGCCGTCGGGCAGCACGTGCACAAACGGTTCGTCGGCGTACGCGTCGTCCCATGCCGCCCGGACGTCGGCGGCGCGAACTCCGGGCGTGAGTTTCGCGGTCGATGTGGCCAGTATCCCGCGTGACATCGGCACGAGCATCGGCGTGAACGACACCGTGACACCGACGCCGCCCGCCGCAGTGAGGTTCTGCCGGATCTCCGGTGTATGCCGGTGTGTGCCACCGACCCCGTACGCCGACGCCGAGCCGCTCTGTTCGCTGAACAGCAGTTCCGGCTTCAGGCTCTTGCCCGCTCCCGAGGTGCCCACCGCGAGCACGGCGACGACGTCGTCTGCAGCGAGGACTCCGGAGCGGATGCCCGGTGCGAGCCCCAGCGTGATGGCTGTGACGTTGCATCCCGGAACGGCGATCCGCCGTGTCCCGAAGAGGGAGTCGCGTTGCACGCCACCTCCGTCGAGCACGAGTTCTGGCAGCCCGTACTCCCAGGCGCCGAAGTACTCGCCACCGTAGAACTCGGCCCAGTCCGCCTCACTCGTGAGACGGTGGTCCGCCCCGCAGTCCACGACGAGGGTGTGGGCGTCGAGACCGGCGGTCAGCTCGCCCGACTTTCCGTGCGGAAGGGCGAGGAAGACGATGTCGTGGCCGGCGAGAACCTCCGGGGTGGTCTCGGCAAGGGTGAGGTGCTCGAGCGATCGAACATGAGGCTGAACGGCGATGAGCGGTTGCCCGGCGTTTTGGAAGGCCGTGACGGTGCGCACCTCGAACTCGGGGTGCGCCGCGAGGAGCCTCAGCAGTTCACCACCGGCGTAGCCGCTGGCGCCTGCGACGGCAACTGAAAGGGACATAGCTCTACCTTAAGAGAAGGGGACGAGGGACTGGTCCGGCGACACTTCGGCTGCTGAGCTGCGGGAGCTCAGAGGGAAAGTGGCGCCCCGAATCGCTCGTCGGCGGCGCGACGTCGCAGGCGCGGCTGAACGCCGTTCACCGTCACCGCGAAAAAGTCGACCACCCTTAGAGCGTAGCGCGTTGGGAGAGCGGATCACGAATCACACGCCCGTCGGTAGAGCCGCTCGCGCGATCCGGGCGAATGTACGTACCCGCAGCGGTGCGTGCTTGCGCGCACACACTCGCGGCCGACGGGTGCATTCGACGGAAGTGTCGGCTACTCGCGGATGGTTGCGCCGAACCGCTCAGCGGCGACCGCCGCCCCGGCGAGCTTCGCCTGGGTGGCTTCCTGCGCCGTGAGGGTGCGGTCGGCAGCGCGGAAGCGCAGCGCGAGCGTCAGCGACTTCGCGGCATCCGGAAGCCCGGGCCCTCGGTAGTCGTCGACGAGCCTGGCGTCCTCGAGCAGGGGCCCCGCCCCGCTGCGAACTGCCGCGAGCACGTCGCCCGCCGGCGCGTCGAGGGGCACGACGAGCGAGAGGTCCTGCGTCGCTGCCGGGAGCGTGGCGATGGCGCTTGGAGTCACCTCGGTCGGAGCGAGCTGGATGAGCGCGTCGAGGTCGACCTCCCAGACGGCGACAACGCGCGGAAGGTCGAGTTCGGCGGCGAGGGTCGGCAGAAGCTCACCGGCGTAGCCGACGATCTGCCCTGCGACCCGCAGTTGCGCCGTTCGACCGGGATGCAGCGCCTGGTGGCGCCCCTGCTCGATGTCGATCGTCACGGCGAGGGCGGAGGCGAGCTGGCGCACGGCCGTGAGCGCGTCGGCGAGGGATGCCGGGACAGCGGGCTGCCCGGGCTGCTTCGCGACGACCTGCCCGAGGTAGACGCCTCCGGCGTGACGCGGCTGCGCGGGAATCCCGTCGTTGAGTTCGGCAAGCACCGCTGGCGATGGCCGCGCGTTCCCTGCCGGCAGCGGCCCGCTTCCGTAGCTGCGGCCGGATTCCGGGCGCACGACCGCACCGATCTCGAACAGGGCGAGGTCGGTGAGACCGCGCGACAGGTTGCGCCGCGCCACCTCGATGAGACCGGGGGTGAGGGAGGTCCGCAACCACGGCACTTCGCCGTCGAGCGGATTAGCGAGTTTCATCGCGGGAGTGCTGCCGACCGGCGAGCCGAAGATGTCGTTGCTCTTGCGGGACACGAACGGATATGCGAGCACCTCGGTCGAACCGCCCGCCGCGAGCTGCTGTGCTGCTGAGCGTCGCAGCCGCTGTGCGCGGGTGAGCCCGCGCCCCGGAGGCGCGGTCGGCAGCACGGCCGGAATGCGGTCATACCCGACGATTCTCGCGATTTCCTCGGCGAGGGTCGCCTCGTCGGTCAGGTCCGGGCGCCAGCTCGGCGGGCTCACCAGGAGGCCGTCCTGCGTGTGCTCGATGGCCGCGCCGATCTCGACGAGCGAAGTCAGGATCTCGTCGTCGGTGTAGTCGACGCCGATGAGCGCATCGACGTAGCCGGCGGGGAGCAGGATGGGAGCGGCGGCGGCGTGAGCCTCGTGGATGTCACCCTGCGGTTGGATCGTGCCTCCTGCGAGCTGTTCGAGGAGTTGCGCGACGCGTGCGGCAGCGGACGGGGCCACCGCGGGGTCGACGCCACGCTCGAATCGCCTCGATGCCTCGCTCGGCAGCTTGTGCCGCCGTGCGGTTCTCGCGATGGAGACGGGGTCGAAGTTCGCCGCCTCGATGAGCACGTCGGATGTTCCGGCGTCGATCTCGGTCGCGGCGCCTCCCATCACGCCGGCGAGACCGATCGGGCCGGACTGGTCGGTGATGAGCAAATCTTCGGGGTGCAGTTTGCGTGTCTGGTTGTCGAGTGTGACGAGGATCTCTCCCTGCTGCGCACGGCGGACCGTGATGCCGCCGGTCAGCTTGTCGAGGTCGTAGCCGTGGATTGGCTGGCCGAGCTCGATCATGACGTAGTTGGTGATGTCGACGACGAGGGAGATCGAGCGGATGCCGGCGAGGATGAGCCTGGCGACCATCCATGCCGGGGTCGGCCTGGTCGGGTCCACCCCGCGGACGATTCGCGTGACAAAAACGGTCGCGCCGACGCGTCCACGGACGGGCGCCTGGTCGTCGATGATCACGGGCACGTGATCGCCGACTCCGGTCCCGGAGGAGGCCGCGACGTGGGCCGCAAGACGGGCGGGGTCACGGAACGCGGCCCCCGTGGAGTGGCTGTACTCGCGGGCGATGCCGCGGATGGAGAGCGCGTACCCGCGGTCGGGCGTCACGTTGACCTCGACGGCACGGTCGTCCAGTCCGAGCAGGGCGATGGCATCCGTTCCCACCTCCGGATCGAGCCCGAGCGTGGACAGCACGAGGATTCCCTCGTGCTCCTCGCCGAGTCCGAGCTCGCGCGCTGACGCGATCATGCCGTCGGAGACGTGTCCGTAGGTCTTGCGGGCGGCGATTGGGAAGGGCCCGGGCAGCACGGCGCCGGGCAGTGAGACGACGACCTTGTCGCCGGCAATGAAGTTGTGTGCGCCGCAGACGATGCCTCGCACGTCGTCCGGGCCGACCTGCACCTGGCACCACTCGATGGTCTTGCCGTTGCTCTGCGGTTCGGACACGAACTCGAGAACCTGCCCGACGACGATCGGACCGGTCAGCTCGAAACTGTGGACGCCCTCCTCTTCGAGTCCGACCTTGACGAGGGCCGCGTGAATGTCGTCCGGCGTCGTGCCGGATGCAAGCTCGACGAATTCGCCGAGCCAGCTGATCGGTACGCGCATCAGACCACCATTCCGAACTGCTGGCTGAAGCGGACGTCGCCCTCGACCATGTCGCGCATGTCGTTCAACTCGTTGCGGAACTGGAGGGTGCGTTCGATACCCATGCCGAATGCGAAGCCTTGGTAGACATCCGGATCGATGCCGGATGCCCGCAGCACGTTCCTATTGATCATGCCGCAGCCACCCCATTCGACCCAACGTGCCCCACCCTTCGCGTTCGGCTGCCAAACGTCCATCTCGGCGCTAGGTTCGGTGAAGGGGAAGTAGTTGGGGCGCAGGCGAATTTTCGCCTCTTCGCCGAACATGAGCCGGGCGAAGTGCTCGAGGGTGCCGCGCAGGTGCGCCATGGTGAGCCCCTTGTCGACGGCGAGCCCCTCGACCTGGTGGAACACCGGGGTGTGTGTTGCGTCGAGCTCGTCGGTACGAAACGTCTTACCAGGCGCGACGACGTAGATCGGCGGAGTGCGCTCGAGCATCGACCGGGTCTGCACCGGGCTCGTGTGAGTGCGCAGCACGAGGTGGGAGTCGACCGGGTCGACGAAAAAGGTGTCCTGCATGGCGCGAGCGGGATGGTCTTCGTCGAAGTTCATCGAGTCGAAGTTGAACCATTCGTTCTCGAGCTCTGGCCCCTCCGCGATCTCCCAGCCCATGCCGACAAAGATGTCGCCGATCTGCTCCATGAGCAGGGAGAGCGGATGCCGCGCACCGGGGTTCCAACGGGTTGGCAGGGCCGTGACGTCCACCGCCTCCGCGGCGAGGCGTTCCGTCTCTTCTGCGACCGAGAGTTCGGCTTCTCGCGCGCCGAAGGCCTGGGTCAGGCGGGCCTTCGCCTGCCCGACGAGCTTGCCGGCCGCCGCCTTCTGGTTGCCGGGGAGGCCCTTGATCGCGGCGTTGAAGCCGGCGAGGGCAGACTGCTCACCGAGGTGCTCGGCACGCGCGAGTTTGAGGCTCGTGGAATCGTTCGCTTGGGCGAGCGCGGCAAGCGCAGCATCCGCCGCCGCGCCGACGTTGGATTCGTTCAGGGGTTGGGGCTCAGACACAAACAATGAGTTTAGTGCTGGCTACGACTTGCTCTCGTCGCCGCCATCGGCGATGCCGGTCACCGAGCGACTGCCGGTGCGCCGCGCCACAAAGCGCGCGATCCACGACAGCGCCAGGTTGATCACGAGGTAGACAAGAAGCACGACGAAGAAGAGAGAGAAGAAGTAGCGGTTGCCGTAGAAGTTCGAGAGGTTGTTCACGACGATTCGCAGAAGTTCGGAGTATCCGACGATGTAGGCGAGCGCCGTGTCCTTGAGCAGCACCACCATCTGAGCGATGATGATCGGCAGCATCTGTCGGAACGCCTGAGGGAATTCGATGCGGAATCTGGTGGCGACGGGTGTCAAGCCGATCGCGAGGCCGGCTTCGGCCTGTCCACGGGGAAGGGAACGGATGCCGGCGCGGAGGATCTCGCCGATGAGAGCGCCGTTGTAGACGGCGAGAGCGGTCACGCCGGCCCAGTAGGACCCGGTGGAGAACACCAGCAGCACGAACAGCATCATGAGCAGCACCGGCATGCCACGGAAGAACTCGAGCAGCACGGAGGTCGGCACACGAACCCAGGCGGAGCGCGCGGTTCGCCCGAAGGAGAAGAGGACACCGATGATCATGGCCAGAACGGCTGCCACGGCGGCCATTTGCAGCGTTGCGAGCACCCCGCGCCAGATAGCCCGCCAGGTGGCGAGGTCGAGGAAGATGTCCCAGCGACTGGGGTCGAACAGCCCCGTCTGAGTCGATCCGCCGGCCGTCACCCGGGGAGCGGCGAGCGTGAAGATCAGCCAGGCGAGGCCTGCGGCGATGAGCAGGGCCGAGACGATCGAGATAATCTGGGAACGGCGCCTTGCGCGTGGGCCTGGGGCGTCGTAGAGCACGGATTGGCTCATCGAAGTACCGCCACTCGCTTCTCGATGGCAGACGCGATGAGCCCGAGTGGAACGGTCACGATCAAATAGAAGGCAGACACGGCGAGCAGGATGGCGAGCACTTCGTCACCACGATCGTTGATGATCTGGCGAGATCGCGCAAACAGTTCGACGACGAAGAACGCGCCCGCCACTGACGTGTTCTTGGTCAGCGCGATGAAGACGTTGATGAGCGGCGGAATCACCATGCGAATCGCCTGCGGCAGGACGACCGTCCCGAGGGTCTGGCCGAACCCCAGACCGATGCTGCGTGCGGCTTCGGCCTGTCCGATCGGCACCCCGTTGACTCCGGAACGGATGGCTTCGGCTACGAACGGTGACGTGTAGACGGTCAGGCCGATGGCCGCGAGCGTGAAGAAGCTCAATCGCACGTCGAGGTAGGGCAGCACGAACGCGCACCCGAACAGTACGAGGGTCAGCGGGGTGTTTCGCACGAGCTCGGTGTAGACGGTGGCAAGGATACGCAGCGAAGCGATCGGAGAAATGCGCATTGCTGCGACGATCGACCCGATAACGAAGGCGCCGAGTCCCGCGATGCCCAGAAGGCTGAGGGTGCGAAGGAACCCGTCGATGAGCAATGGCAGGCCCTCGAGAACGGCATCCATGTTCGATTCCTCCTTCCTGGTGAACTTCGGGCTATCGAAACGGTACTCGCGAAAGTCGGCCCGCCCTCACGGGCGGGCCGACTGCCGTTGAATGCTAGTAGCGGTCGACCGACGGCGGCTCCGGCGTGTCGAGCACGACGCCAGCGGTGGCCTCCCATGCCTCAGCCCAGGCACCGCTGTCGTACGCCTCTTCCAGCACGTCGTTGATGAAGTCGCGGAACTCGGTGTCTTCGAGCGCGAGCCCGATTCCGTACGGCTCCTGCGTGAACGGGTTGCCCAGCACGATGAACTCACCGTCGCTCGCGTCAGCGAGTCCCGCGAGGATCACATTGTCGGTCGTCAGAGCGTCGGCGGCACCGGTGCGAACGGGCTCCAGACAGTCGGAGTACCCGGCGGCGGCGATGATGTTGGTCGTGTACTCCTGGATGTTCTTCTCCGAGGTGGAACCGCTCACGGTGCACACCACCGCGTCGGGGTTCTCCTGGAAGTACTCGGGACCTTCGATGCCGTTGGGGTTGTCGGCCGGCACGAGCAGGTCCTGGCCTGCGATGTAATAGGGTCCGGCGAAGGAGACGACCTCCTTGCGGGTGTCGTTGATCGTGTACGTCGCAATGACCAGGTCGACGTCCCCGTTCTGAATGAACGGCTCGCGGTTGGCCGAGACCGCCTCGGTCCACTCGATGTCCTCCGGCGCGATGCCGAGCTCGGCGGCGATCAGCTTGCCGATCTCGACATCGAATCCGACGGGAGTTCCATCGGGCCCGACGAGCCCGAACAGCGGCTGATCGAACTTGGTCCCGATTTTGATCGTGCCGGCCTCGTTGAGTTCGGCCATCGTGGTGCCCGCCTCGAATTCCACTTCTTCCTGAACCTCCGGTTCCGGCGCTGCCTGCTCGGAATCGGTACAGGCGCTCAAGCCGAGCACCCCTACTACGGCGATGGCCGAAACGACCAGCCCTCTGTTGAGTCTCATGATGATGCTCCTTGTGCTGTGTTCCCACACACCGGTCAGTGCGTGAGTATTTTCGACAAAAAGTCCTTCGCCCGTGGCGACTGCGGGTTGGTGAAGAACTGTTCCGGCGTCGCCTCTTCGACGATCGAACCCTCCGCCATGAAGAGCACCCGGTCGGCTGCCTTGCGGGCGAATCCCATTTCGTGCGTCACGACGACCATCGTCATGCCGTCCTTTGCGAGGCCGACCATGACGTCGAGCACCTCGTTGATCATCTCGGGGTCGAGCGCAGAGGTGGGCTCATCGAGCAGCATGAGCTTCGGCTCCATCGCGAGAGCACGCGCGATGGCGACACGCTGCTGCTGGCCGCCGGAGAGCTGCGCGGGCATCTTGCCAGCCTGGTTGGCGACCCCGACGCGCTCGAGCAGCGCCATCGCCCTCTTCTCGGCATCCTTCTTCGACAGCTTCCGCACCTTCATCGGGCCGAGCGTCACGTTCTCGAGCACGGTTTTGTGGGCGAACAGGTTGAACGACTGGAACACCATTCCGACGTCGGCGCGGAGCTTGGCAAGGCCGGACCCCTCCTTCGGCAGGTGCACCCCGTCGATGGTGATGGTTCCGTCGTCGATCGTCTCGAGCCGGTTGATGGCGCGACAGAGCGTCGACTTGCCCGATCCGCTTGGTCCGATGATGACGACGACCTCGCCGCGCCGAACGGTGGTGGTGATGTCCTTCAGGACGTGGAGTTGGCCGAAGTGCTTGTTGACGCGATCGATGACCACAAGGGGGTCACCGCTGGGTGGTTGCTCCATGTGCCTACCCAACCACACCGGCGGAACAACGGGCAATCGCCGCGCGCGGTCGTGATCGAGGTGTGACCGAGGCGATCAGGTCGAGGATCGCTGGGCGAACGCGGACTCATACAAGCAGACGGATGCCGCGGTGGCGAGGTTCATCGACTCGGCGTGCCCATAAATGGGGACGGTGATCGCACGGTCCGTCAGCGCGAGATGCTCGTCAGTGAGTCCCCGCGCTTCGTTGCCGAACACCCACGCCGTGGACTTCGTGAGCAGCCCGTCCTGGCGGGCCGACAGCAGGTCGTCGCCCTTGACATCGGCAGCGAGCAGTTGCATCCCGGCCGCCTTCGCCTTTTCGATCACGATCTCGAATTCCGCTCCTACGGCGACGGGCAGGTGAAAGATCGACCCGGTCGACGAGCGCACGACCTTCGGGTTGTAGAGGTCGACGCTTCGGCCCGTGAAGATGACGCCGTCGGCGCCCGCCGCATCCGCAGCCCTGATGATCGTGCCAGCATTGCCCGGATCGCGCACCTCCTCGAGGATGGCGATGAGCCGGGGGCCGTTGCCCTCCGTGCCGCCGCCCAAGATTTCTTTCACCGAGGTCGGAAACTGACGGCAGACGGCGATCAAGCCCTGGGGAGTGACCGTGTCGGCCATCGAGTCCAGGACCTGCTCGGAGACGAACTCGACATCGATCCCGGCTTCCGCGGCGCTGTGCGCGATGTCCGAGTACCTTTCAATGGCGGTCGGGGTCGCGTACAGCTCGACCACGAGTTGGGGGCGGAAGGCGAGAGCCTCGGCGACGGCTTGCGGCCCCTCCAACAGAAAGAGCCCGGTCTGGGACCGGGCGTCTCTCCTGGCCAGCTTGGCCACCGCACGAACTCGAGGCGAGCGCGGATTATCGATCATATCGACATGGTATTCGTTGCTTCCAGGCAACGGGCTTAGGCGCGCGCGGCACGGCTAGGAGAACCGCGAAGTAAATCGCGACCCCAGCACCGAGCGGGCCTGCAAGGTCGGCGAAGACCTCAGGCCGCAGTCCTCGGCGCCGACGTGTCTGCCGGCAGAGCTGCCTTTGCCGTCGCCACGATCGCCGCGAACGTCGCTGGCTCGGTGACGGCGAGGTCAGCGAGGATTCGACGGTCGACCTCGATGCCGGCAAGGCCGAGCCCCTGAATAAGGCGGTTGTAGGTCAGTCCGTTGGCGCGCGACGCGGCGTTGATGCGCTGGATCCACAGGCGACGGAAGTCACCCTTGCGCTGGCGACGATCCCGGTAGGAATAGACGAACGAGTGGATGAGCTGCTCTTTGGCCTTACGGTACAGGCGTGAGCGCTGTCCACGGTAGCCCTTGGCGCGCTCGAGAATGACGCGACGCTTCTTGTGGGCGTTGACGGCCCTTTTTACTCTTGCCATGGTTCTTGGATGTCCTTGAGTTTGAGGTTCGGTCTACTTGCCGAGGAGGCGCTTGACGATCTTGGCGTCGGCCGGGGCCAGCACCTTGTCCTGGTTGAGGCGGCGCGTGACCACGCTGGACTTGACCTCCAGATTGTGGCGCATGCCGGCCTGCTGCTTCATGATCTTGCCGCTTCCGGTGATCTTGAAACGCTTCTTCGTACCCGAATGGGTCTTCATCTTGGGCATGTGTCTCTCCTAGTGGTTTTCTTACTTCGCGCCGGGCTTGGGCGGCGTCACATCTGCTGATGCAGCTTTGGGGGAAGGCGCTGGCTTCGCGGGCGCCTTCGGCGTGGGTTTCGGTGCACCAGCGGGCTTTGCGGCCCCGGGCTTCGGGGCGGCGGCGGGCCTGACGGCAACCGGCGCCGGCGTGGCCGCCGGTTCCGTCTTCGCTACGGGCTCCACCGCTGCTGCGGGCGCAGCCTCCGCCTTGGGAGCAGGGGTAGCCTCGGGTGCAGGCGCGGGCTCCACCTCGGGAGCAGCCTGGGCCTGAGGCGCAACCGCAGCCTCCATCTTTGCAGCCGGGGCGGCCTCCACCTTCGGAGCCGGAGCCTCAACCCGCGGCTCAGGTGCGGTCATCCGCGGCGCGGGCGGGGCATCCTCAACGGGGCGCTCGGCACGCTGCGGCTTCGACGCCGCGCGCTTCGCCTCGGCCTCGGCTTTCGCCTCGGACTTGTTCTTCACCGGACCGATGACCATCACCATGTTGCGGCCGTCAATCATCGGTGTCGACTCCACCGAGCCGAACTCCGAGACGTCCTCGGCGAAGCGCTGCAGCAGGCGCACGCCCTGATCGGGACGAGACTGCTCGCGTCCACGGAAAAGGATCATGGCCTTGACCTTGTCGCCGGCCTTGAGGAAGCCCTCGGCACGCTTGCGCTTGGTCTCGTAGTCGTGAATGTCGATCTTGAGTCGAAAGCGCACCTCCTTGAGGATCTTGTTCGCCTGGTGACGGCGCGCTTCCTTGGCCTTCTGGGCGGTTTCGTACTTGAACTTGCCGAAATCCATGATCTTGGCAACGGGAGGCTTGGAATTGGGAGCAACCTCAACCAAATCCAGGTCTGCCTCCTGAGCGAGACGCAGCGCGTCTTCAATGCGCACAACACCGACCTGCTCGCCGGCTGGGCCTACGAGTCGGACTTCCGGTACGCGGATTCGGTCGTTGGTACGGGGATCGCTGATGCGTGGCTCCTTGATTCGATGTCTGGGGCTTCTGGCCGACCGGCGGTTGCCGGACTTCAGACGAAAGAAGGATTTTCACGCGCGGACCGTAACGCTGCCAGCGGGATGGAATTCCGTTGGTCTCATTGCAAATCCGGCATGGCACCCTTGCTACCGGCGACCAGTTTCCTGATCGTCGGCGGGGTGCCAACTACCCGGTAACCTGAAGAAGCGGTAAGCGCGGGTGGGAGAATCTCCACTTTCGTTCCGGAACCATAGAGGCTCCGAAGCCCAGAGAAGTCTAGCAGAGGAACGAGCCATGAGCGAGAGCCCCCAATCCCACATTCATTCCCAGGAGCGAGACTCGAATGCCGCGGCTCGCGACATCGCCGAGGTGCCCGCTATCGAGGTCATCAACACCGTGTCAGTGCACCTGCTCAGCGCCGCCGCCGTGAAGTGCGGCCTCGCCGACGATCCCGCCACCCAGCTCGACCTCGACGAAGCCCGCAAGCTCATCAATGCGCTCGCGGGGCTGGTCACGGCATCCGCTCCCGACCTTGGAGATCAGCACGCGCGGGCGTTACGCGACGGACTGCGCTCGGTGCAACTCGCCTTCCGCGAAGCGTCAGCCGTTCCGGATGCCCCAGGAAAGGGCCCGGGCGAGAAGTACACCGGGCCGGTCAACTAGGAAGCACTCGCACGGCGAGGCTGTCGACGCGGGCCGCGATGATCTCGGACGCGGCCCAGCGCCCCTGCAGCCGCGCGAGGAGTTCTTCGAGGGCGGCGGCGTCCAGTCCCGGCTGAAGGCGCAGGTTCACGACGAGTTCGGGGCCGGCCAACCGAGCATCCGGATCTCCGGACTCCACATCGACGGCGCGCACGAGCGGCTCCGACGTCGTGGCGCCGATGAGGGCGACGAGCACCTCGTCGTCGGCGCGACTCGGGGTCCAGTCGATCCCTTGCGCGATCGCCCAGACGGCTGGCCGCCTTAGCACGAACTCGGTTTCCGATGTCGGGTCGAGCACCACGAGATCGGTTCGTTCGCTCGCGGCTGCGAGCCCGACCCGCACGGCATCGGCCGGAACCGGGCGCGCATCCGGGTTCCAGCGACGCATCGCATCGACAGAGCTGAAAACGGGCATCACGTTCCGCCCGTCGGGACCGGCGACGGTGACGATCGACAGTTCCGCTCGCTTGTCTACGGTAAGTCCGCGCTCTCCGCGGCCCGACTCACCGACCCGCGCGATCAAGGGAATCAGCAGCCGTGTTTGTCGCACGACGTCAACCACGGCCGCCTCGCTCGCCTCCCTGGCCCGGAAGCGCCTGAGCGCCTCTAGCAGCGCGGGAGAGGCAGCACCGTCGTCTGCGGCGAATTCATTGTCATCGAAGTGCCTGCCCTGCCACGGTGTTCCATTCGAATCGCCAGGCAAGAGGTTCGACATCAGTCGCTGGCCACGTCCAGTGCCTCGGCGAGCGTGAAGGCCTTCGCGTAAAGCGCCTTGCCGACGATTGCTCCCTCGACGCCGTAGCGCACGAGTTCGCGCAGGTCGGCGATGTCGTCGAGGCTCGAGATGCCGCCGGAGGCGATGATCGGCTTGTCGGTGCGGTCCGCCACTTCGCGCAGCAGCGCGAGATTCGGGCCCTGCAGGGTGCCGTCCTTGGTGACGTCCGTGACGACGTACCGGGCGCATCCGGCCTCCTCGAGGCGGTCGAACACCTTCCAGAGGTCGCCGCCCTCCTCGGTCCAGCCGCGCGCCGCGAGCGTCGTGCCGCGAACGTCGAGTCCGACGGCGATCGCTTCGCCGTACTCGGCTATCACGTGCGCAGCCCATTCGGGGTTCTCCAGCGCCGCGGTTCCGAGGTTGATTCTCTTCGCTCCGGTGGCGAGGGCCGCCTCGAGGGTCTCATCGTCACGAATGCCACCCGAGAGCTCGATCATGACGGTTCCACGCACCTGCCGGATGACCTTCTTGATTACGCTGTGGTTGTTTCCGCGCCCGAACGCCGCATCCAGGTCGACGAGGTGGATCCACTCCGCACCCTGACTCGCCCAGTCGGCAGCCGCGTCGACGGGGTCACCGTAACTCGTCGCACTGTCGGCCGCTCCTTGGGTCAGACGCACTGCCTTGCCGCCCGCGACATCCACCGCTGGTAGAAGGGTAAGGCCGGGGGGCTTGTTGAACTCGCTCATCACTGTCCTTTTGACGCCGTCGCTCTGACGGTGATCTCTTGTGAACCAGGCGGCCTCGGCCGCATCATCGGCCGACCGCGGCCTGCCGCTAGCATTCGCATCGCAGCAAGCATCAGAGCCTAGTTCTTTATGAGGCTTGCTATCCAATTGGACAGCAGACGGATGCCCGCCGCGCCCGATTTCTCCGGGTGAAACTGTGTCGTCGACAGCGGACCGTTCTCCACCGCGGCGAGGAACCGTGAGCCGTGCTCTGCCCATGTGAGCTTGGGCGATTCGAACGGCTTCATCGTCTCGAGGGTCCAGTCCCGGGCGCCGTAGGAGTGAACGAAGTAGAAGCGCTCGTCGGCGATCCCCTCGAACAGCACGGAGTCAGCGGGTGCCTCGACGGTGTTCCAGCCCATGTGCGGGAGCACAGGGGCGTGAAGCTCAGTGACGGTGCCCGGCCACTCGCCCAAGCCGTCCGACTCGATGCCCCGCTCCACCCCGTGTTCGAACATGATCTGCATTCCGACACAGATTCCGAGCACGGGTCGCCCGCCGGCCAGTCGCCGGTCGATCAGCTCCGCGCCGTTCGCCGCCCTCAGCGCGTCCATGACGGCGGCGAATGCTCCAACGCCTGGGACGAGCAGCCCGTCCGCCTCGGTTACCTTCCTGCGGTCGGAAGTCAGCTCGACGTCCGCCCCCGCGAGTTCCAGCGCCTTGACGGCCGAGTGCACATTGCCAGAGCCGTAGTCGAGTACCACCACACTCGGATTACCCACGCCTACAGGGCTCCCTTGGTCGACGGGATGCCACTCACCCTCGAATCGGGGGCGACGGCCTGACGCAGCGCCCTCGCGAACGCTTTGAACTCGGCCTCGGCGATGTGGTGCGGGTCTCGACCGCCGAGCACGGTGATGTGCACCGTGAGAGCCGCGTGAAAGGTGATCGCCTCGAACACGTGTCGCACCATGGACCCGGTGAAGTGCCCGCCGATGAGGTGCAGTTCGAAACCGTCCGGTTCGCCGGAGTGCACGAGGTACGGGCGCCCCGACACGTCGACTACGGCCTGCACGAGAGCCTCGTCGAGGGGCACGAGCGCATCCCCGAATCGACTGATGCCCGACTTGTCGCCGAGCGCCTGGCCGATGGCCTTCCCGAGCACGATGCCGATGTCCTCGACCGTGTGGTGCACGTCTATCTCCGTGTCGCCGCTAGCGCGGACGGTCAGGTCGATGAGCGAGTGCTTGGCGAACGCCGTCAACATGTGATCGAAGAACGGCACGGAGGTGTGTATGTCACAGGCGCCGGAACCGTCGAGGTTGAGCCGGAGGTCGATGCTCGATTCGCTCGTCTCTCGCCGGAGGTGCGCGGTGCGCTTGCTGGTCATCCGTCCAGCTTAGCGAGCGGTGCGGGTCGGGCTCAGCCGCGCCATCGCCTCGAGAAACGCCGTGGTCTCCCGTTCGGTGCCCGCCGTGACACGCAGGTGGCCGGGTAGTCCGATGTCACGGATGAGGATGCCCTGCGCAAGCAGCGCCTCGAAGGTGCCGTGCGGATCTTCGACCCCCCCGAACAGCACGAAATTCGACCAGCTAGGCCACGCGTGGTAGCCGAGCCTCGGCAGCTCGAGGAGAAGTCGGTCTCGCTGCTCCTTGATGTCGTCGACCATCGCGAGCATCTCGCGCGAGTGCTCGAGAGCGGCGATCGCCGCCGCCTGAGTCAGCGCCGAAAGATGATACGGCAGGCGTACGAGTCGCATCGCGTCGGCGATCGCGGGGTCGGCGGCGAGGTATCCGACGCGAGCGCCGGCGAATGCGAACGCCTTGCTCATGGTGCGCGAGACGACGAGGCGCTCTCGGCCGGGAAGCAGCGTCAGCGCAGTGGGTTGGCCTGTCGGCGCGAACTCCGCATACGCCTCGTCAACCACCACGATTCCCCCCGTCGCGTCATACGCGGCCTCGATGCTCGCGAGGGACAGCCCGGTGCCGGTCGGATTGTTAGGGGAACAGAGGAATACGATGTCCGGATCGTGTTCCCGCACGGAACGCTGCGCGGTCTCCGGTGAGATCTCGAAGCCGGCATCGCGCTCGGCGGGGATCCACCGTGTTCCGGTGCCTGAAGCGATGATCGAGTGCATCGAGTAGGTGGGCGGAAAGCCGAGCACGGACCGCCCCGGGCCGCCGAATGCCTGCAGAATCTGCTGGAGCACCTCGTTTGATCCGTTGGCTGCCCACACGTTGTCGCGGCTGAGCCCATGACCGAGGTAGCTTGCGAGGCGCTCGCGCAACGTGGTGAACTCGCGGTCAGGGTAGCGGTTGACGGTGTGGATCGCCTTGGCGATTGCGCTGGAGATGTCCTTCGCGACGGCATCCGGAATCGAGTGGGTGTTCTCGTTTACGTTCAGGGCGATCGGGACTGTCTTCTGGGGCGCGCCGTAGGGAGTCAGCCCCCGCAAGTCGTCGCGGATGGGAAGGTCGTTGAGCGAGATCACCGGATCAGTTTAAGGCCCGACCCGGGCATCAGCCGCGGTAGTGGTCGGGCACGGCGAGCTGCTGGCCGGGCTGAACGTCAGAACTGCTGAGCTGGTTGAGATGAACGACATCCGAGATGACGTCGCGCGGGTCGGCGTCCGGCGCGATGGCCTCGGCGAGTTCCCACAGCGACTGGCCGCTCTCCACCTGCACGTACTCGAAGGCCGCGACACCGGCCGAGTCGCCGGACGCGTTGGCGACGCCGCCACTGAGCACAGTCAGAGCGACGGCGAGCACGAACGGGAGCGCCGCGAGCGAGGTCAGAACCAGCCGCCCGCGTCTGGTCAGCCGAAGGCGGCGGTTCGGGTTCGGCTTGGAGTTCGACCGCCGCGTGCTCGCCGTTGTCGACATTGTCATGCCCTTCCTCCGATGCGTAGCTTTGTTCCGAACATAGCTTCGATTGTGCGTGATTTCAAGCACTTTGCCCCTTTCGTCGAAGAATTTGTTTCGCCACGCTCGAATATATGTTTGGCTTCCATCCGGTTGGTGGATACAGTTTTCGAGTACTGGGGTCAGCCAAACAGCGACCACCGACATTCAGAAGGAACGGGGATCTACGTGGACGAGAGCCAGCGGCGCGATGCGCCGTCGGTCGAGAAGACCGTCAAGTCGCGTCGCCGCAAGAGCCTCAGCGACAAGCAGCTTGCGATCCTCGAGGTCATCCAGCGGTCCGTGGCGACGCTCGGCTATCCGCCGAGCATGCGTGAGATTGGCGATGCGGTCGGCCTCTCGTCACTGTCGAGTGTCACCCACCAGCTGAACCAGCTCGAGCTCAGCGGCTATCTGCGGCGTGACCCGAACCGCACGCGCGCGCTCGAGGTACTCATTGATGTTCCCCGCTCGCCTCATGGCGTCGACTCAGACAGCCCTACTCCGGTAGGAGACGCGACGATGGTTCCGTTGGTCGGGCGGATCGCCGCGGGGATTCCGATCACCGCCGACCAGCAGGTCGACGAGGTGTTCCCACTCCCCCGCAGACTCGTCGGCAAGGGTGATTTGTTCATGCTCAAGGTGTCAGGCGACTCGATGATCGACGCGGCCATCTGCGACGGCGACTGGATCGTCGTGCGGCAGCAGAAGACGGCGGAAAATGGCGACATCGTCGCGGCACTGCTCGACGATGAGGCGACGGTCAAGGTCTTCCACCAGCGAGACGGCCACACCTGGCTGCTGCCCCGCAATTCGGCGTTTGCGCCGATAATCGGCGACTACGCCGAGGTGCTCGGCAAGGTCGTGGCGGTCATGCGGGCCGTCTAACGGCGAGGCCCCGGTTCCTAGGGCGCGAGGACGAACGCCGACAGAGCCGCCTCGAGCTCCTCATCGACGAGCACGCGCAGACGCGTGCCGTTCTCGTCGTAGCGGGTGTCCAAAACGCGAGCATAATCGTGCAGTCGCGTCACGACGTCGCCGCGGTCGAAGGGAACCAATAGCTCTAGTTCGATGTTCGGCTCGGGAAGGAGCTCGTCGATTCTCGCAAGCAGCTCGTCGACGCCTTCACCGGTGCGCGCCGACGCGAAGATCCCACCCGGTTCGATGCCGCGAAGAATGAGTCGTTGATCATCGTCGACCAGGTCGGCCTTGTTGAACACGACGATCTCCGGAAGGTGGCGCGCCCCGACCTCCCCGACGACGTCGCGAACCGTGCTGAGCTGACTTGCGGGATCGGGGTGGGACCCGTCGACGACGTGGATGATGACGTCGGCATCGGCGACCTCCTCGAGCGTCGAGCGGAATGCCTCGACGAGTTGGTGCGGGAGGTTGCGCACAAAACCGACGGTGTCGGTGAGGGTGTAGGTGCGACCATCCGCCGTCTCGTTCTTGCGCACCGCGGTGTCGAGCGTCGCGAACAAGGCATTCTCGACGAGGGCACCGGCGCGTGTTATGCGGTTGAGCAGCGACGACTTGCCCGCGTTCGTGTACCCCGTGATCGCGACCGATGGCACCGAGTTCCTCACCCGGTTGGCGCGCTTGGCTTCACGCGACGGCTTGAAGCCGAGGATCTGCTTGCGCAGCCTCGCCATTCGGGTGTGGATGCGCCGCCGGTCGAGTTCGATCTTCGTCTCACCCGGTCCACGTGAACCCATTCCGTTGCCGGCACCCACCTGGCCACCGGCCTGACGCGACATCGACTCACCCCACCCGCGAAGGCGGGGAAGCAGGTACTCCAGTTGAGCGAGCTCGACCTGCGCTTTGCCCTCTCGGCTTTTCGCATGCTGGCTGAAGATGTCGAGGATCACCGCGGTGCGGTCGATGACCTTGACTTTCACCACATCTTCCAGCGCTCGACGCTGACTGGGGGCCAGTTCGCCGTCGACGATCACCGTGTCCGCACCGGTCGCCGCGACGACGTCGCGCAGTTCCTGCGCCTTGCCCTTGCCGAAGTAGGTGCTCGGGTCCGGATGCGTGCGCTTCTGCAGGAGCCCGTCGAGAACGACGGCGCCCGCCGTCTCGGCAAGGGCGAACAGCTCGCGCATCGAATTCTCGGCTTCGACAACGGTGCCCTGGGTGTAAATACCGATCAGCACGACGCGTTCGATGCGGAGCTGGCGGTATTCGACCTCGGTGACGTCTTCGAGTTCGGTCGAGAGGCCGGCCACGCGGCGCAGCGCCTGGCGATCGTCACGATCGAACTGGTCGCCGTCCCTGCCGTCGTCTTCGGAGGCTTGCGACTGCAGCGCCTGCGCCGTTCCCGAACCGAACAGCGTGTAACCTGCCGGCTTCGACGCCGAACTGGACAGCACTCGCTCGATAACGTCGTCGTCTTCGCGCTGGGTAGGATCTACTTCAGTCATTGGGTTAACCCTAGTCTCTAGTATTTCGGTAGGTTTTCTGGATGACAAGTGAGCACTACTTCTCGGCAAGCCCAGAAAGTGAGCTCAACCTCCGCAAATTCAGGGCGAATCTTGTCGGTCAGAACTACGAGCTGACCACCGCGAGCGGCATTTTCAGTCCCGAACGAATCGATGTCGGCACTCAGGTGCTGCTGGCCAACACCCCCGCGCCGCCGCCCGGAGGCAATCTTCTCGATATCGGTTGCGGTTGGGGCCCGATCGCATTGAGTCTCGCCATCCAGTCACCTCGCGCGACCGTCTGGGCTATCGACGTGAACGAGCGGGCGCTCGACCTGGTCCGACGAAACGCATCGGCGCTCGGCCTCGTCAATGTCAACGCGTGCCGGCCCGAGGATGTTCCCGACGACCTTCGATTCATGACGATCTGGTCCAACCCGCCTATCCGGGTCGGCAAGAACGAGCTGCATGACCTGCTGAAACGTTGGTTGCCGAGGCTGGACTCGGCGGCGGACGCTTGGCTGGTGGTGCAGCGCAACCTGGGTTCGGACTCGTTGCACCGGTGGCTGGACGGCGTCCTGCCGGAAGACATGACGGTTCTGCGCGCCGCCACGAACAAGGGCTACCGGATTCTGCGGGTCCGCCGACGCTGACGATACTCGTTGCCTGTTGCCGGGGCGCCGGATAGTGTCGGTCCCGAGTGAACGGGAGGGACTCGCTGTGACCGAGAAGATCGTCCTGGCCACGAACGGCAGCGTCGGGAGCCACGTAGCGCTCGACTGGGTTCTCGAGCGCGGCCGCTCGATGCCCTTGTCCCTCGAGCTCGTGACGGTGGTGGATCCGGGGCGCGGGAGTGCCGCCGTGTCGTCGGGAAGCCTGCGCGCCGCGTACGAGCGTTCCGTCGCGGACGTGCAACGGCGGGTGGAACAGGAGGCCCCGGCGATGGAAGTGGCCGTCTCGATCCGGAGCGGCTCACCCGGGCCGGAATTGCTCGCTGCATCCGCGGACGCCGACCTGCTCGTGGTGGGCACGCGAGAGCCCACCGGCTACTTCGCGGGCACGCTCCGTCATCAGCTCGCCGCCGGTGCTCGCTGCCCTGTGGCGATCGTGCCAGCTAACTGGAAACCTCGAGGTGGTTCCGTCGTCACTGGCGTCGATGACGACGTCACCTCCCGACTGGCGATGCGCTACGCCGCTCGCGAGGCGGAAAGACTGGGGCGCGAGCTGATCGTCGTGCACGGTTGGCAGGTGTCGGCAGTCCTGGCCGCCTACTGGCTGAGTACGGGCGCCAACCCGATCGCCGAGATCCGAACCGCACACCGCGAGATACTCGATCGATCCGTGCAGAGCATTCATGCGGAACACCCCGGTATCACGGTGCGGGACGAACTGGCTCGGGGATCGGTCTCCCTGGCGCTCGTCGACGCCGCCGAGGGTGCGGAGCTTCTGGTCGTCGGGACTCATCGACGGGGCGTGGTGCCCGGATTGCTCCTCGGCTCCGTGGCCCACGACGTGCTGACTACTCTGCCCTGCCCGATCGTCGTGGTGCCGCATCCTGACGAAGCTCCGGCGCACGCGACAAGCTCGTCGGCCTCCGTCACGCGATGACGAGGTTCCCCTCGTAGACAAGCTCGGCCGGCCCGCTCAGTGCGACATGCTCGCCGTCTTCGGTAGGAAACATCCGCACACCCAGGGTGCCGCCCGGCACCTCGACCCTCCACTGGTTAGGCGCACCTGCCCCAGCCCAGTAGCGGGTGGCGAGGGCGGCCGCCGCCGCACCGGTTCCACAAGACAGCGTTTCGCCGCTTCCGCGTTCGTGGACCCGCATGCGGATGTGACCGACGCCATTTCGCACGAGCGGCTCGAGTGGAACGACGAATTCGACGTTCGCGCCGGCGGGGGCCTCCGGCTCGAGGATGGGGATGAACGACAGGTCGGCGCTTTCGAGTTCCGCCTCGCTCGCGAGCGCGACAACGACGTGCGGGTTGCCGAGGTTGATTCCAAGCCCCGGTCGGGCAATCTGGAGATTCTTCGCCCGCACGAGGGGCTCGCCCCCGTCGAGCGTCCAGCGCCCGAGGTCGACTTGGAAGCCGGTCGAATTGCGCTGCACATCACGCACTCCTCCGCGAGTGCCGATGACCATCGTGTCGCCGGGCGGAAGCTCCGCGAGGCCGCTCTCGATGAGGTAGCTCGCGTAGACGCGGATGCCGTTGCCGCACATCTCTGACGGGGATCCGTCGGCGTTGTGGTAGTCCATGAACCACTCTGCGGCGGCGTCTTCGGCCAGCGCCAGCGCCCCCGCTTCGAGGTTCCTCGAACGGACAGCACGAATGATCCCGTCGGCCCCGACCCCGAAATGGCGGTCCGCGATGGTGGCGAGTTGGGCAGCGCTCAGCTCTGTCTCGCCGTCGGGGTCGGCGAACAGCACGAAGTCATTGCCCGTGCCGTGGCCCTTGGTGAAGTGGATGGTCGCGCTCACCCGTCAATGCTAGCCAGAACCGAGCCGACGACCGCATCGCTGAGGTCGCTCCGATCGTGCTCGAACCAGTTCGCGGTCGAATAGCGTCGGAACCATCCGACCTGTCGACGAGCGTAGCGCCGGGTGATCGCCTGAGTCGCGGCGATGGCGTCACCCTGCGACATCCGGCCGGCCAGCTGAGCGATCGCCTGCGCGTACCCGATCGCACGACTCGCGGTGACGCCGCGTTCCAGACCGGCGCCGAGCAGCGTCCCGACCTCGTCGAGGAGCCCGCCGCGCCACATTCGGAGCACCCGATCATCCAGGGTCTTGACGAGCTCCTGTCGCGGGGCGGTGAGCCCGACGATTGTCGCCGGCGTCCAGTGTGTGGACTCGTCGGGCAGGCCGGAACCGAATGACTCGCCGGTCATTTCCACAACCTCGAGCGCGCGAACGATGCGGCGGCCGTTGTGCGGCCCGATCGCCAGCGCGGCATGTTCGTCACGTCGCCTCAGCCGCTGGTAGAGGATGCCGGGGCCGCTCTCGACAAGCTCGGCTTCGAGTCGGGCGCGAATCACCGGATCGGTGCCCGGGAAGCGGAAGTCGTAGATGACCGACGACACGTAGAGGCCGGACCCGCCGACGAGGATCGGCACGGCCCCGCGGCTCTGGATGTCGGCGATCGCCGCCCGCGCGCTCACCTGGTAGGAGGCGACGCTGGCCTCCTCGGTCACGTCGAGCGTGTCGACCATGTGGTGCGGAATACCGCGGCGCTCGGCGGGCGGAAGCTTGGCCGTGCCGATGTCCATTCCGCGATAAAGCTGCATGGCGTCGGCGCCGACAATCTCCGCGGTACGTCCGAGCGCGGCGAGGGCGTCCGCTATCTCGAGCGAGAGACCCGACTTGCCGGTGCCGGTCGCGCCAACTACGGCGATCAGCATCCTGTCCTCAGCGCTGACCGTCGGTCGGGTCGTAGATTGGAGTGGTCGCCACCCGCAACGTCGGAAGCCCGAGCGAGACCCGGCCGACCACGCCGGTGGATTCGGATGCCGCCGACGTCGGCGCCGCGCACGACGCTGCCTCCGCGCGATCCCACGCATCGCCCGCGCGCGTGCGCCGGATCACCAGAGCGGATCCGTCCACGCTGTCGGCGATGAGGTGGAACGGCTTCGCGTCGCTGATGACCACCGTGACGACGTCACCTGGGCGAGGAACGTCGCTGTGCGGCGGCACCTCGAAGTGCACGAGCCTGCTGTCCTCCGCACGACCGGACAACCGGTGGGTCGCGGCATCCTTCTTTCCCTCCGCGCCGACGAGCACGTTCACCGTGCGGCCGACGAGCTTCTGATTCTCCTCCCAGGAGATGCGGTCCTGAAGGGCGACGAGGCGCTCGTACCGCTCCTGCACGATTGCCTTGGGAATCTGGTCTTCCATCGTCCCCGCGGGCGTGCCGGGGCGGATCGAGTACTGGAAGGTGAACGCCGAGGCGAACCTCGCTTGTTCGACGACGCGAAGGGTGTCCTGGAAGTCCTCTTCTGTCTCGCCGGGGAAGCCGACGATGACGTCCGTCGAGATCGCGGCATGCGGAATCTTCGCCCGGACCCGATCGAGGATTCCGAGGAATCTCTCGGACCGGTAGCTGCGCCGCATCGTCTTGAGGATGCGGTCCGACCCGGACTGCAGTGGCATGTGGAGTTGCGGCATGACGGCCGGCGTCTCCGCCATCGCATCGATGACGTCGTCGGTGAAGGCTGCGGGATGCGGGCTTGTGAAGCGAATGCGCTCGAGCCCCTCGATTCCCCCTGCGGCGCGCAGGAGCTTTCCGAATGCCTGGCGGTCTCCAAACTCGACCCCGAAGGAGTTCACGTTCTGCCCGAGCAGCGTGACCTCGATCGCGCCCTCGTCGACCATCGCCTGCACCTCGGCGAGAATCTCTCCGGGCCGTCGGTCCTTTTCCTTGCCGCGCAAAGCGGGCACGATGCAGAACGTGCACGTGTTGTTGCAGCCGACCGAGATCGACACCCAGCCGCTGTGGGTGGACTCGCGCTTCGTGGGAAGCGTCGATGGGAAGACGTCGAGGGATTCGAGGATCTCGAGCTGAGCCTCACCGTTGTGACGCGCTCGCTCGAGCAGCGTCGGCAGCGAGCCCATGTTGTGGGTGCCGAACACGACGTCCACCCACGGCGCCTTCTCGAGAATCACGTTCTTGTCCTTCTGCGCGAGGCAGCCGCCGACGGCGATCTGCATTCCCGCGTGGGACTTCTTCACGGAGGCGAGCATGCCGAGGTTGCCGTACAGCTTGTTGTCGGCGTTCTCCCGTACGGCGCAGGTGTTGATCACGACGACATCCGCTTGTCCGGTGACCGCGGGAACATATCCGGCCGCCTCGAGAGACCCGCTCAGTCGCTCGGAGTCGTGCACGTTCATCTGACAGCCGTAGGTGCGCACCTCGTAGGTGCGCGGCGGGGACGACTGAGCCGCGGCCGCGCCGTCAGAGGCTTCGGACGGTGCAAGAACGGATGGCGCCGCGATGATGGTCATGATAGAGACAAGCCTAACTCGGCGGGCCTGCCGGTTCGCCGGCGCCGCAGGGCACGGCCAGGCCCACTTCGGCCCACCCTGAGGGGTGAGCGCCCGCCGTCCTAGCGGAAGCGCACCGTGCCGCGCCCGGCGTCGAGGGCCTCGTCGACCGCGGTGCGAACAATGGCGGAGGGGTACCCCTTACGCATCAGGAATCCAGAGAGGCGTCGGGCCGCAGTCGCGTGATCGAGCGAGCGCAGTTGGGGTGCACGTCGGTTTGCGAGTTCTCGCGCCCGGATGAGCTCGCTGTCGTCGTCGAGTTGTTCCAGGGCGGCATCAATGTGCTCCTGGTCGATGTGGCGTCGGCGGAGTTCCGCGACGAGGGCTCCCTTGCCGAGTCCCTTGCGTTCGTGCTGAGTGCGCACGAGGGTGTCGGCGAGGGCTGCGTCGTCGAGGAGCCCGACACTTTCGAGGCGGTCCAACTCGGATGCGACGTGTTCCGGTTCGAGCTCGCGTGCGGTGAGGGTCTTCTCGAGCTCCCACCGGGAGAGACCGCGCCGAGTGAGCGCCGCCATGCTCACATTGGCGGCACGATTGGCCCGCCTGTCGGCCGCCTTATTCGCGGTGCCCTGCGGTGTGCCCAGCGATGTGTCGGCGCCGAACGCGTCGCTCGCCGATGAACTCGCCAACCAACTCGCCGTCAGGTTCCCCGTCGAGCCAGACGCTTCGAGAATCGCCCGCTCGGCAGCCGCAGCGGTCGCCGCGGTCAGCGGCTCGGGCGGCGTTACGCCGGGCAGATAGCTGACCCTCGCGAGCGGCGGATCAATCGCTGCCGCAGGATCGCCGGCCGTGGACCACTCTTCGGATGGGTGGTCCATACCGTCACGGGGATCCACGCCGCTACGCTCCGACTGCCTTGCGCGAGGCCAGCTTTTTCTGGATCGATTCAACCGGAGCCGCGGGGGGCGGTGAATCTGCGGCAGGCGCCGCGGCGTTCGGGTCGGCCACGAGACCGAGCTTGATCTTGATTTTCTGCTCAATCTCCGCCGCGATCTGCGGGTTCTTGATCAGGTGGTTGCGCGAGTTCTCCTTGCCCTGGCCCAGTTGGTCACCGTCGTAGGTGTACCAGGCTCCGGACTTGCGCACGATCTCGTGCTCGACACCGAAGTCGATCAGGCTGCCCTCGCGAGAGATGCCCACGCCGTAGAGGATGTCGAACTCCGCCTGCTTGAACGGCGGAGCCATCTTGTTCTTCACGACCTTCACGCGCGTGCGGTTACCCACGGCCTCGGTGCCGTCCTTGAGCGTTTCGATGCGACGGATGTCGAGCCGGACCGACGCGTAGAACTTGAGCGCCTTGCCGCCCGCGGTGGTCTCGGGGCTCCCGAAGAAGACCCCGATCTTCTCGCGCAGCTGATTGATGAAGATCATCGTGGTGTTCGTCTGGCTGAGACCACCGGTCAGCTTGCGAAGCGCCTGCGACATGAGGCGAGCCTGCAGCCCTACGTGGGAATCCCCCATCTCGCCCTCGATTTCGGCGCGGGGCACGAGTGCTGCCACAGAGTCGATGACGATGAGGTCGATCGACCCGGACCGCACGAGCATGTCGGCGATCTCGAGCGCCTGCTCACCCGTGTCGGGCTGCGAGACGAGCAGGGCGTCGATGTCAACACCGAGCTTCTTTGCGTACTCGGGGTCGAGCGCGTGCTCGGCATCGATGAAGGCTGCGATGCCACCGGCTCGCTGCGCGTTCGCGATGGCGTGCAGCGTGAGGGTCGTCTTACCGGAGGACTCCGGACCGTAGATCTCGACGATTCGTCCGCGGGGAAGGCCACCGATGCCGAGAGCAACGTCGAGGGCGACCGAACCGGTCGGGATAACCGCGACGGGTGCCCGCTCATCACTGCCGAGGCGCATGACGGAGCCCTTGCCGAACTGGCGGTCGATCTGGGCGAGTGCTGTTTCGAGTGACTTTTCGCGATCTGCTGGTGATGCCATTTCTGGGGCTCCTTGTGAGTCATGGGGGTGGTGCGCCTATAGGCTGCCGCTGTACTGCCGAACCGGTGAGACAAGGTCCTGCAGACCGCGACAAGGCTGGTTCTTGCGATGAGTTGATGCGTTGTCGTCGGTTCGTCGCTGACGAGTGAGACTGTACGCTCGGGGGCCGACATTTCATCGTCCGGCGGGGGCGCAGTGCACACCTCGATTTCGATTGCTCCTGTGCAGGAGTCTATCGAGATCCGAAGTAATGTTCGAGAACAAGTTCTCGGCGTGTCGCTCGCACTCGGCGACTCAGCGGCGGTCGAGGGGCGATCGGACGGTGACGAGGACTACTTCTTCGGCAGCTTCCCGACGCCGTGCCACCGCTCCCTAGGCACATCCATCGCCTTGCACAGGGCGAGCCAGACATCGCGAGTATCGGCGCCCGCGGCAATAGCCTGCACGGCCGTGAGATCTCCGAACTCCACGAGGGCGAGATCCCTGGTGACGGTGCGACCATATGGCTCACCAAACTCGTCGGCCACTGCCTGCCAGAACTCACTCACGCGCACGGCTCAACGCTAGCAAGCGCTCGAGTGCCACGGAACGACGAACGCCCCGGCCGCGATGGCCGGGGCGTTCGGATGAACCGTCAGCGAACCGCGAGGTTCGCGTCGAAGTTGGCGACGAGATCGTCAGGAACCGTGTCGGGGATCGGGTTGAGCCCCTCAATCACGGCGAGACGATCGCCTACTTCGCGCATGATGACCGAGATGGGCGTTTCGAGCGCATCCGCGACCGAGGCGAGGATCTCGGAGCTGGCCTCTTTCTGACCACGCTCCACCTCGCTGAGGTAGCCGAGAGCAACGCTTGCCTTGCTCGCGACCTGACGAAGGGTTCGACCCTTCTGCAGGCGGAAGTCCCGGAGAACATCTCCGATTTCTTGGCGAACCAGAACCATGTGGACCCTCCTCCTTAGTGACTTGCTCGTGTTGCGGATGCGGTGTGATCAAGATACAACCACTTGCCGAAAACTCTATCGAGCGCTGTCTGAATTGCGCTTGTGAATCAGTAGCTGTAACTAGATCGCAACGCGAAACATTCCCTGGGCAGCGGGCGGCCGCGGGGCTAACCGTCGAGCAGCGCTTTCAACGCGGCGAGCGATTCGGAGACGACGCGATCTCGGATCTCCGTGCGCGTCCCCTCGAGATGAAGGGCGACGACGCGTACATCCGCCCCCATGGCGACTCCGACGAACACCGTCCCCGGCTGCTGTTCGCCCTGCGGGTCGGGACCCGCTACTCCGGTCGTGGAGAGTCCGATGTCGGCGGGAACGCCGTCGACCGCGAGGAGGTTGCGCACTCCGCTCGCCATCCGCCCCGCCACGTTCGGATGCACCGGCCCGTGCGCTGCGAGCACGTCGTCGGGCACTCCGAGGAGAGTGTGCTTGAGCTCCGTCGAGTAGGCGACGACGCCTCCGCGGACGACGGCGGATGCGCCGGGGACCGCGATCAGCTCGGCGACGAGCAGCCCGCCGGTGAGTGACTCGGCGACCGCGATGGTGAGCCGCCGTTCAGTGAGCGCGGCGACCAGCTCGGCCGCGAGCCTCATCTCGCGGAGCTCCCCGCCCGATTGAAGCGGTACGCCTTCCACAGGTAGTCGGCTCCCGTGACGACGGTCACGATGAGTGCGAGCGCCATGAGCGCACCGTTGACCCAGAGGATCCAATCACCCAACACCAGCTGGAGGGGCACAAGGAAGAACGAGATCGCGACGGCCTGGAGGATCGTCTTGAACTTGCCGCCGCTGGATGCTGGGATGACGCGGGAACGGAGCACGGCGAAGCGGAATGCGGTGATGCCGAGCTCGCGGATCAGGATCACGATCGTGACCCACCATGGCAACTCGCCGAGGACCGACAGTGCGACGAGGGCGCCGCCGATGAGTACCTTGTCGGCGATGGGGTCGAGGATCTTGCCCAGGTCGGTGACCAGGTTCTGGCGCCGCGCCAGCAGTCCGTCGACGCTGTCGGTGATGATGGCGACGATGAAGAGGGCCGCCGCGACCAGGCGCAGCGTGCCCAACTCGCCGGCATCAGCGAGCAGCAGCCAGATGAACGCCGGCGCCATGAAGATGCGCACCACGGTGATGATGTTCGCGACGTTCCCTGAGCTGGCGGGGGTATCCCCCGCCCGGGCGACGCGTCCGCGCATCGGGTTCGTTCGCACCGTGGGCGGTGGGTCCGTGGACGCGGGTTCGGCGGGCGAAGCGTTGGTCGCCATGGTGTTACTCCCTGCCGGTCAGACCCCAGGCGTCTTCATCCGAGACGTCCACCTCATGGTACCCGGTAGTCATGTCCCGGACGGGGTCGTTCATCGCGGCCGACTCGCGCTCCGCCGGCGACACTGCGCTCACCGGTGCGTCCTCGCCGCGCAGGCGGGCGAGCACGCCGGGAATCTGCTCTGGCGTGACGAGCACGTCCCGGGCCTTCGACCCCTCGGAGGGGCCGACGATCTCGCGCGACTCGAGCAGATCCATGAGCCGCCCTGCCTTCGCGAATCCGACCCGGAGTTTGCGCTGCAGCATCGATGTCGACCCGAACTGGGTGCTGACCACGAGCTCCGCGGCAGCGAGGAGCACTTCGAGGTCGTCACCGATGTCGCCGTCGACGACCTTCTTTTCGGCGACCGCCGCGACATCCTTCCGGTATTCCGGCTGCGCTTGGCGAGTCACGTGCTGCACGACCGCGGTCACTTCGCTCTCGGTGACCCAGGCGCCCTGCACTCGGATCGCCTTCGACGCGCCCATCGGCAGGAAGAGCGCGTCGCCCTGGCCGATGAGCTTGTCGGCGCCCGGCTGATCGAGGATGACACGACTGTCGGTCATGCTGCTCACCGCGAAGGCGAGGCGTGACGGCACGTTGGCCTTGATGAGCCCCGTGACGACGTCGACGCTGGGGCGCTGCGTGGCCAGCACGAGGTGGATTCCGGATGCCCGGGCAAGCTGGGTGATTCGAACGATTGAGTCCTCGACGTCCCGGGGCGCAACCATCATCAGGTCGGCGAGCTCGTCGACCACGACGAGCAGGTACGGGTAGGGCTTGAGCTTGCGCTCACTTCCCGGCGGCAGCACGATCTCGTTCGCCGACACCGCGCGATTGAAGTCGTCGATGTGACGAAACCCGAAGCTCTCGAGGTCGTCGTAGCGCATGTCCATCTCTTTAACGACCCAGCTGAGCGCCTCGGCGGCCTTCTTGGCGTTCGTGATGACGGGAGTGATGAGATGCGGGATCCCTGCGTAGGGGGTGAGCTCGACACGTTTCGGGTCGATGAGCACCATCCGCACCTCGGCGGGAGTGGCGCGCATGAGTATCGAGGTGATCATCGAGTTGACGAAGCTCGATTTTCCGGACCCGGTCGACCCGGCGACGAGCAGGTGGGGCATCTTCGAGAGGTTGGCGACGACGAAGCCACCCTCGACATCCTTGCCGAGGCCCATGGTGAGCGGATGCTTGCTGCTCGTCGACGCCTTCGAGCGCAGCACGTCGCCGAGGGAGACGATCTCCCGATCGGTGTTCGGGATCTCGACGCCGATCGCGCTCCGCCCGGGGATGGGCGAGAGGATGCGCACCTCGTTGCTGGCGACCGCATAGCTGAGGTTCTTGCTCAGTGCGGTCACCCGCTCGACCTTGACGCCCGGGCCGAGCTCGATCTCGTAGCGTGTGACCGTCGGGCCACGGCTGAACCCGGTGACCTTCGCGTCAACGGCGAACTGCTTGAGCACCTCCGTGATCGCACGCACGATCACATCGTTCGCCTCGGACCGCGACTTGGCGGGGGTTCCCACGCTCAGGGATGTTACGGCGGGCAGCCGGTAGGGCGCGACGGGTCCGGTCGGCGTCGGCTCGGCGAACTCTCCGGCGGAGCCCTTGACCGAGGCCTTGTCAGAGAAGCCGGGGAGGAGCTCGGGGACGGCCCCCCGGCCGGCATCGTCGCGAATCCCGGTCGGGTGGCCGTCGATCTCGCCGGTGAAACGTCGCGCCGCGTCCTCGGCCTTGTCCAACTCGTCGAGGAGCCCGTCCGCGAAGGGGACCTCGGGGTCCGGGGTGCGGTCGATTACCTCGGTGTCGTCCGCGCGGGAGATGACGGGGCTGTCGAAGGCCGGATCGTCTTCACGCTGCGTCTTGTTTCGACGCCACCAGGGAAGCTGCGCGGAGTCCTCCTCGTCGAGCCCCAGGTCGTCGAGCGACCCCGCCGTGGTGGAGTTGTCCTGCTTCGCCGACTTCTTTGCGGCTCGCGCGTCGGCATCCGGAATCTGGGCACCGAACAGGTAGGCGTAAAGCTCGTGCAGGCGGGAGCCGAGCTTGTTGGGCGGCGTCTTGGTGATGATGAACAGCGACAGGATGAGCACGAGGATCACCACAGCGGTCGCGCCGACCTGCGTGATGAGCGCAATGAGCGGAGCGGCGATCAGCCAGCCGAGGATGCCGCCGGCGGTGGCGAGGCCGGGCATGCCGGACTCGGGAAGTGGTTGGCCGCCGGCGATGTGAGAGAGTCCGCTCACTGTCGTCAGGAGCAGTGCGAGCCCGATCCCGATGCGCCCGTTGTCGTGCACGGACGCCGGATGCCGGAACAGCCAGATCGCGAACAGCAGCATGATCACGGGGAGAGCGAATGCGACCCGGCCGAACAGGCCGCCGAAGGTGTAGGCGTCGAGGGCGACCGCAAAGGGGTGGGTCGGGTTGAACCATTCGACGACCGCGCCGAGGATCGCGAGCAGCACGAGGAAGAAGGGCACGCCGTCGCGACGCTCCTCCTTCGCGAGGGTTTCCTTGCCGAGGACGCGGGCGGCACCGCCGACCACGTGAGCCAGCGCGAGCCAGGCCTTGGCCAGAAGCCCATGCTCGTTTTCCGGCACGAATTTCGCGGTGGGCAGCTTGCGGGTCGTGCCCTTGCCCGTTGCTCCGCGGGTTCCCGTGCGGGACGTCGTGGCGCTCCCTCGAGGGGTCCGCCGGGTGCTCGTAGCCATGGCTTCAACGGTATCGTGACGGGCCACTTCAGCCCGGATGCCCGGGGCGCGTGTCAACGCTCTCAATACCGGATGGCGTCGATCACCCTCACGCGCACGGCGACGATGGCGGGCAGGAGCCCGGCGAGGGCACCGACCGCTGCCGAGGCGCCGAGCCCGATCAGGGCCGCTTCGATCGGGAAAGGGGGCAGGTCTGTAGCGCCTTGGGCGATGAGTTGCTGCACCTGTGGGTTCTCGACCACCAGAACGGCGATGAACACTCCGATCGCGCCGGCCACGATCGTGCCGACGACGCTCTCCATCATGACCGCGAAGAATACACGACCGGCGGTCGCGCCGAAGCTGCGCCGAATGCCGATCTCACGAATGCGCTGGCGCACGGTGACCAGTGAGATGTTGACGAGACTCAGCGCACCGAGGAAGAGGATGAGCACCGCAACTCCGAGCACGATGAGCTTTATCGGAAGGAGCGGATCCTCGCCGTCGTTGAACGCCGCGAAGTCGCTGCGATAGATGTCCACGGTCACGTCGGTGCCGACGGACCCGGCGATGTCCCGCTTGAGCGCCATGGTCAGGTCCTCGGCGCTCTGCTCGGGCACCCAGAACTCCCACGCCAGCTGCGCCCCGGCGAGCTGGGCAGGGTCGGCGATCCGCTCGTGGGCTTCTCTGAGCATAAAAGCGGCCGGATCGAGCGGATCGCTGTAGACGCCGGTCGAGATCCCGATGATCACCGCGGTCGCACCATCCGCTCCGGCCAGCCTGACCGTTGGATGCGTCCGCAGGTCGGGCGAACCCAGTCGCTGCCAGAACGCTTCGTTGACGATCAGGGCGGGAGCCAGTCGATCCGCGTCGCCGTCGGCGAACCACGCCCCGTCGGTGACGACGAGGCGATGGATGGTCGCGTAATCGACACCGACGAGTTGCAGGTTCACGCCAGAGACACCGTCCGCGAACTGCACGCGCTGCTGGATACTGCCGCTCGAGCTGGAGTGGCCGATACCGTAGCGCTCGACCGCGACATCCACTGCCGCCGCCACCGCATCCGTGGCGATCGGCTGGCCCGTCTCGGAGTAGACCTGTGCGCTCAGGGTCGCAGGGCGTCCACCACTGCGCTCGAACGACTCGACGGTGGACTGCTGCGCGATCGCGCCGAGGCCGACCACGCTCGTGAGCGCTGCCACGGCGACCCCGACGCCGACGAGACTCAGAAGCACCCGCATGCGGTGGATGCGCAGCTCCGCGCGCGCCTCTACGACCGCGCCGACCATCCCCGTGAGAAGGCGTTTCACAGGACGGCCCCGACGGTGGGGGCGGCGAGCGGCGTACGGGCATCCAGCGGCGACAGCACGCCGTGGTCGAGCCGGTAGTGTCTGCGGGCGCGAGCGGCGACATTCGCATCATGCGTGATCGTGATCAGGGCTGCCCCCGACTCGTCGGCGACATCGTCGAGAACCCTCATGACGGTCGCACCCGTCTCGATGTCGAGAGCACCGGTGGGTTCGTCGGCGAGGATCAGCCGCGGCCCGCGCACGAGGGCGCGGGCGATTGCGACGCGCTGCTGCTCACCGCCGGAGAGCCTCTCGGGCATCGAGCTCATCCGGTCCGCCAACCCGACCCGGTCCAGCATCTCGGTCGCGATGCTCGACCGGCGCCAGAACTGCCTGCCGGTCGCGTAGAGCAGCGGTGTCATGACGTTCTCGAGAGCCGTTCTCCCCTGCAGGAGATTGAACTGCTGGAAGATGAAGCCGATGTCGGCGCCCCTCGCCCGGTCGCGCGCCCCGGAGGACAGCTTCGAGACGAGACGGTCCTCGAAGTGGATGGTGCCGGATGTCGGCGAGTCGAGCAACCCGAGCATGTTCAGCAGGGTGGTCTTGCCGGAGCCCGAGCGGCCGACGATCGACACGTGGTCACCGACGTCCACCTGGAGGTCGACCCCCTTGAGAATGTCGAGGATGCTGGCATCCGGAAGCCGAACGGATCGGGTCACGCCCTTGAGGCTGAGCAGTGGCACGGTCAGCCGGCGCACTCGACGGTGCCGTCGGGGAACTCCGTGCATCCGTCTCCCAGGTCGATCCCCGGCTGCTGAGCGCCGGGCACGAACTGCATGATCATGTCGCCCTCGGCGAGCCCCTCCTTGACCTCGACATTGACGCCGTCGTTGAGCCCGAGCACCACCGCCTTCACCTCAGTTCCCCCGCCGGCGAGCGGAACGTAGACATTTCCGCTGCCCGCTGTGCCCTCGACCGCCGTGACTGGCACGGTCATCACGTTCTCGGCGATTCCGCCGGCGAGGCTGAGCGTGGCCGACAGCCCGGAGAACACCGTGACCGCGGCGGGCACTGCGCAGCGCACGGTCGCGCCGCTGAGGGGAGCGCCACCGTCCGCTCCCCCGGACCCGGCGTCCCCCGCTCCGGCCAGCACCGAGGAGATCGTGAGACCGGTGCAGGTGAAGGGCGCCGGCCCGCCGGCGATCGTCACCCGCGCGTCCGCCGGCCTCACCAACAGGCGGTACTGCTGTTCCGGTGCGAGCGCCCCGCTCACGTTGAATGTGGTCGGGGCCACCTGTGCGACGACTTCGCCGACGGTGACCGTCTGCCCGGCGATGACGACGAGTGCGGAGAGGACGCCGGGAGAACCCGCCAGCACGGTCACTGTCTTGACCGTGTTGCGGGCCATGGTTCCGTCGTCGCGAAACGCGCCCGGCGTCTCCTGCCTGATGGTGAGCACGGGGGTGTCCGCGGCGACGGCCTGGCCGACCGTGGCCAGGAGCTTCACCACGTCCCCGGCGAGCGTGGCTTTGACCGGCACCGCGGCGTCCGCCGTCACGGTGCCCTGCACCGTGACGTCGTTTTGGATTGTGCCGACAGTCACCGGGATCTGCGGTTCGACGATCTCCCCGCTCGGAAACTGCGGTGCTCCGGTCGGAGCCGGATCGGCGAAGAAGGCGATCTTCACGAGAGCGGCCGCTATCACCAGGAGAATGACGATGCGGATGACCGGGAGGATCCAGGTTCGCAAGACGCTCACGGCCGCTCCTATGCTTGAGAGGATCTCTCAGGCAAACCTAGCGGCCAGACACCCCGGAACCGCCATTCACGAGGATGACGCGCGGAAGACCGAGATCCGCTCAGGGTGGCCCCGAGCGGACCGCGAGTGGTCAGGCTTCGATGACGACCGGGACGATCATCGGTCGACGGCGGTGTGACTGGTTCACCCAGCGGCCCACAGTGCGGCGGATGACCTGGCTGAACGCGTGCGTGTCCCGCGTGCCGTTCGCTGCGGCATCCGAAATCGCCTTGATGACCATCGGTTTGACACTGTCGAACACGCGGTCGTCCTCGGCGAAGCCTCGGGCGTGAATCTCAGGCCCGACGATCACCGCGCCGGTCTGGGGGTCGATCGCGACGAAGATCGAGACGAAGCCCTCCTCGGCGAGGATGCGGCGGTCCTTGAGGTCGGCGTCGGTGATCTCGCCCACCGAGGAGCCGTCGACGTAGACGAAGCCGAGGTCCAGCTGGCCGACAACCTCCACCTCGCCGTCGCGCATGTCGAACACGGTGCCGTCCTCGCCGAGGAAGGTGTTCTCCTCCGGCACCCCCGTGCGGATCGCGAGCTGCTGATTCGCGACCATGTGGCGGTATTCGCCGTGCACCGGCAGCACATTCTTCGGGCGCAGGATGTTGTAGCAGTAGAGGAGTTCCCCTGCGCTCGCGTGCCCGGACACGTGCACCTTCGCGTTGCCCTTGTGCACGACGTTCGCGCCGAGCTTGGTGAGTCCGTTGATGACCCGGTAGACCGCGTTCTCGTTTCCGGGAATCAGGCTCGAGGCGAGGATGACGGTGTCACCCTTGCCGACCTCGATCTGGTGCTCGAGGTTCGCCATGCGCGCGAGCACCGCCATCGGCTCGCCCTGCGACCCTGTGCTCATGTAGACGATCTTGTCGTCCGGCAGGTCCGCGGCCTTCTTCGCCTCGATCAGGACGCCGTTGGGCACCTTGAGGTAGCCGAGGTCGGCCGCGATGCCCATGTTGCGCACCATCGAGCGTCCCATGAAGGCGACGCGACGGCCGTTGACGTGTGCGGCATCCAGAACCTGCTGGACCCGGTGCACGTGCGAGGAGAAGCTTGCGACGATGACGCGCCGGGGAGCCTTCGCGATGACGGCCTCGAGCACGGGACCGATGTCGCGTTCGGGCGCGGTGAATCCTGGCACGTCCGCGTTAGTGGAGTCGGAGAGGAAGAGGTCGACGCCGGCCTCGCCGAGGCGGGCGAAGGCGCGCAGGTCGGTGATGCGGTCGTCGAGCGGCAGCTGATCCATTTTGAAGTCGCCGGTGTGCAGCACGACTCCCGCGCTCGTCGTGATGGCGACGGCGAGGGCATCCGGAATCGAATGATTGACGGCGATGAATTCGAGGTCGAATGGGCCGAGCTTCTCGTGCTGGCCTTCCCTCACCGCGAGGGTGTACGGCGTGATCCGGTGCTCCTTGAGCTTCGCTTCGATGAGCGCGAGCGTCAGGTTCGAGCCGATGAGCGGGATGTCCTGCTTGAGCTTAAGGAGGTAGGGAACTGCACCGATGTGGTCCTCGTGACCGTGCGTGAGCACCACGCCGATGATGTCGTCGAGGCGGTCTCGGATGGGGCCGAAATCGGGCAGGATCAGGTCGACGCCGGGCTGGTGCTCCTCGGGAAAGAGCACGCCGCAGTCGACGATGAGGATCTTGCCGTCGATCTCGAAGCTCGTCATATTGCGGCCGATCTCGCCGAGTCCTCCGATCGGAATGACTCGGAGGGTGCCCGCCTTGAGGCGGGGCGGAGCGTATACAGCTGAATTCATGGGGTCCTGGTCGTGTCGTTTGGCCCTGAGGCCGGTTGCGAGGCCGTGAGCCTCCTGTTCAAATGTCAGCGCGTCGTGCCGGCGATCTTGGGGAGCGCACCGCCGGCGGCCGCGTTGCGGTCGGGGCGGAAGTTGGTGAGGTCGAGGCCGGGGATCGCGCCGACGAGGGCGAGCTCGTCCTCGATCTGCGCCGCTTCGAAGTCCTCCGGCCCGACGAGCGGCAGCCGCACACGGGGGCTGCCGATGCGTCCGAGGCCGTGCAGGATGTACTTCGCCGCGACCGTGCCCGGCACGTGGGTCATGACGGCGCGCACGAGCGGCTCGAGAGCCTTGTGGGCGGCCGTCGCGGTGGCGAGGTCTCCCGCATTGACGGCGTCGACGATGACACGGTAGGGGGCGGCGGCGATGTTGGCGGTGACTCCGATGAGTCCGGTCGCTCCGATCGCGAGGTGCGGGAGCACGTTGGCGTCGTCCCCGGAGAAGTACAGCAGGTCGGTCTGGTTGAGTACCCTGCTGACCTCGCTGAAGTCGCCCTTGGCGTCTTTGATAGCGCGGATGTTCGGATGCTTCGCCGCGCGCAGTATCGTCTCGTATTTGATCGGAACGCCGGTGCGGCCTGGGATGTCGTACAGGATCACCGGCAGGTCGGTCGCGTCGGCGATCATCCGGAAGTGGGTGAGAACTCCGGACTGGGTGGGCTTGTTGTAGTAGGGCGTGACGATCATGTTGGCGTCGGCGCCGGCCTTCTCGCTCTGCCGCGCGAGCTGCATGGCGTGAGCTGTCTCATTCGACCCGCCGCCGGTGATGATCTTCGCCCGGCCCCCGGCGACGGACTTGCCGACCTCCACGAGGCGGATCTTCTCCGGGTCGGTGAGCGTCGAGGTCTCGCCCGTCGTTCCGGTGACGACGATGCCGTCGGCGCCGGCTACGACGCACGCGTCTATGTGCTTTTCCACGCCCGGCCAGTCCACCTCGCCGTCTGAAGTGAACGGGGTCACCAGTGCCACGAGCACCTGGCCGAATGGATTGGGGGTCGAAGTCACGTGTTACAGGCTATCGCGTGCCGCCCCCTTCCTCGCCTGCCGGGTTCTTCTGCCGGGTTTTGCCCGCCGGAATGCCCGCCGGGTTGCCTGCTCGTTTCACGGTGCGCTGTCGCTGCGGAAGGTTTCTCGCGGTGGCACGCCGCTCGACGGGCGTGACACGCCGCGAGGCAGCAGAGCGATTCGCTTCCGCTGCCCGCCTCGTCGGCCGCGGCCTGGAGAGGTTTTCTCTCCCGTGCACTCAGCCGAGCGTGACGCCGCTGCCGTTGCACTGTCCGCGAACGCCGCCGTGCTGAGCGCGCGCTATCGTGCTACCGCGCTACGGTGCCACGCGGCCGTTCTCGTTGAACGCGGCGTGCGTCAGCGGCATGAGCTCGGCGAAACGCTGCTCCATCTGCTCCGCCGCCATCTCGATCTCGCGCTGCGGGAAGGACGGGAAGTGGGTCCCCTCCCTCTTCGTGCGCAGGGAGAGGAAGTTCATGAGGGAGCGGGCGTTCATCGTCACGTACATCGACGAGTAGATGTTCAGCGGCAGCACGATGCGGGCCACCTCGCGGGCGACGCCGGCGTCGAGCATCCGCTGGTAGGAGTCGAACGCCTCGGTCGCGGCTCGGCGCACCTCCGTGTCGACGAGCGCGGTCTGCTCCGCCGAGCCGGGCAGGAATTCGTATGCACCCGGCTTGCCGACCTGCACGAGGTTGCGGTCAGGTCCTGGCACGTAGAACACCGGGTTCAGCTCGCGGTAGCGTCCGGACTCCTCGTTGTAGGAGGCGATGCGGTGCCGCATGAACTCGCGGAACACGAATATCGGCGCCTGCACGTAGAACGTCATCGAGTTGTGCTCGAACGGCGACCCATGGCGGTCGCGCATGAGGTAGTTGATCAGGCCGCGACTGCGCGTCGCGTCGAGGCTCTCGTCCTGCGCCGCTTCGAGCGTCTGCTCGCCCTGCGTCGACACGCGTGCGGCGAAGAGCACGTCGGAGTCCTGAGCGCTCGCGCGCACGAGCTCGACAGTCACATCGGAACGGAATTCGTAGGTTTGCGGCACCTTTTCACCCTATCGGGACGGATGCCGCGAGCTCGCCACCTTCGCCGAGCCGAACCTCCCCGCCCTCGCCCCCGCAGGTCCCGTGGCCTAGGCTGAAAGCCCAACGGAGGGCAAAATCATGGCAGTTACGAGTGAAGCGACAACCCTGTGGACCGGCGACTTGGAGTCGGGCAAGGGCCACACCACCCTCGACTCCTCAAAGGCGGCCGAGCTTCCCATGTCCTGGGCGGCGCGGTCGCAAGGGGCGGCGGGCAAGAGCAACCCGGAAGAGCTGCTTGGGGCGGCGCATTCCGCGTGCTTCTCGATGCAGTTTGCGAGCCTCCTCACCAAGAACGGCACGACGGCGGAGAGCATCCAGGTGACCGCGGCGGTGACCTTCGCCCCCGGCGAGGGCATCACCGGCAGTCACCTGCTCGTCAGCGCGAAGGTTCCAGAGATCAGCGAGGAGGACTTCGAACGCATCGCGGAGGAGGCAAAGGCGACGTGTCCGGTGTCGCTCGCGCTCGCTGGAACGTCGATCACCCTCGAAGCCAGCCTCGCCTAGTGGTGCGGGCTCGGCGGTGCGCCGCGACCCTCGGACGATGAGGGTCCTCGTGTCCGGGGCATCCGGACTCATCGGCACCGAGCTCGTGCGCCAGTTGCGTGAGGACGGCCACGACGTGCAGCGGCTCGTGCGGCGGCAGCCCCAGGCGGCGGACGAGCACAACTGGGCGCCGAGCGCCGGCATGATCGACGCGAACCTGATGGATGCGACGGATGCCGTCGTCAACCTCTCGGGAGCGTCGCTCGGCAGGATCCCGTGGACCTCCGGCTACAAGAAGAAGATTCTCGAGTCGAGGATCAAGACGACGGAAGCGCTCGCGGAGGCGATGAGCCGGGCGGCGAGGCCCCCGTCGGTGTTCCTCAGCGCGTCGGCCGTAGGGATCTACGGCGACCGGCCGGCGGACCGGCTCGCCGACGGCGCGCAGCGCGGCACCGGTTTCCTCGCCGACGTCGTCGACACCTGGGAGCAGACAGCCGCGATCCGCCCGGAATCCACGCGTCTGGTGAACTTCCGCACCGGAATCGTCGTCGGCAGGGGCGGGGCGCTCGCAGCGCTGCTGCGCGTCACAAAGCTCGGCCTCGGCTCCCGGTTCGCGTCCGGCGGACAGCACTGGCCGTGGATCAGCCTCTACGACGAGGCCGCCGCGATCCGTCACCTGCTCACGTCCTCGCTGCGCGGACCCGTCAATCTCGCCGGTCCCGCTTCCGCGACATCCGACCGACTGACGGCCTATCTCGCGAAGCGACTGCACCGCCCGTACGCATTCGTGCTGCCGGAGACCGTTGTTTCGGCCGGGATGGGCGAGGCCGGACGCGAATTGCTGCTGGCGAGCCAGAAGGTGGTGCCGACGAAGCTGCTCGCTGACGGGTTCGAGTTCCGGCACGAGAGCGTCGAGGCGGCGATCGACGCACTGATTCCGAGGTAGCGCGCGGCTCAGTCGGCCGCGGCGCTTCCGCGGTTCAAGGCGATAGCACGGCGGATCGACTGCCTGGCCCGACGGCGATCGCCACAGGCGTCGTAGGCGAGGCCTAGCTTGAACCAGTTTCTCCAACTGTCGGGATCGCTCTCCACCGCGGCCTGGTGGATCGGGAACTCAGCATCTGCGGCGCTGCGCACGGGTCGTCCGCTCGGCCTGCGGGGAAGCGTAACGCCCGGCAGGTCGCCCTCGCCCGCGAGGATGCCACCGAGGCGCTGACTGCGGATGCCGAACAGCACCTCTGCGACGAGGGCCCATCCGCCGAGGAGCGGAAGCACGAGAAGCGCGATACCGATCCCGGCGGCGACTGCGTTGTCGACGGAAAACAGCCGGAACGCGAGCTGAGTGACGAGGAATAGGTAGAGAAGGAGAAGCAGCGCCATGACCCCCGCGCCGATAAGTCCCTTCACTGCGGGCCCCGTTGACCGAGGTCGATGAGCTTGTCGAGCCCGACGGTCACGCCGCGCGCCGTCCTGGTGGCGCGGAGGGCCAGGAGGATGCCCGCCTCGTAGGAACTGGGGGCGAGCGTCTCGTGGCTGAGCGTGAGTACCTCACCGTTGCCGCCGAACACGACGTCCTGCCTCGCGACGACACCCTGCATGCGCAGGCTGTGGATCGGGATGCTCGACACCTGCTGGCCGCGCGCCCGCTGGTCGGTGTGCGGCGCGAGCACCGGACCGAGTTCCGCCCTGGCGTTGCCCATCAGCTCGGCCGTGCGCACTGCGGTGCCGGACGGCGAGTCGATCTTCGAGGCGTGATGCGTCTCGACGATCTCGATCGAGTCGAAGAACCGAGCCGCCATCGTCGCAAAGGCCGTCGCGAGCACGGACCCGATCGAGAAGTTCGGAATGATGACCACGCCGAGGGCGAGGTTCCCGTTGATCTTGCTCTCGAGCGAGGCGATCCGCTCGCTCGACCAGCCGCTCGTGCCGACGAGGACGCTGATGCCGTGGGCGACCGCGAACTCGACCACCCCCTGGCTGACACCCGGCAGGGTGACGTCCACCGCGACGTCGGCGCCGAGCATCTCGGCGAGTTCGGCCTGCGAGTCGAGCTGCGCGACGAGTTCGAAGTCCGGAGCCTCCTGCACGATCCGCGAGACGAGCTGGCCCAGCCTGCCGGTTGCGCCGACCACGGCCACCTTCGTTGTCATCCGCTCAATCTACCAAGCCGGTGCACCGCTCAGGTCGCGTCCTAGTCTGGATGGCATGGTCAGCTACCGTGAGGCGTCGGTCGCGGATGACGCGGCACTCGCCCTCCTCGCCGAGTACTTCTCCGCCCGTGCGGAGGCATTTCCCGCGAACATGGGCGAGTACCGCAGGACCTTTCCCGATCCGGAAGAGTTTGTTCCGCCGAACGGCGTCTTCCTGCTCGTCGAGGGAGAGGATCTGGCCGGCGAGGCCGCGGACGTCGGATGCGGCGGCATCCGGTCGCTGCCCGGAGCGGCGGGAACTGCCAGATTCGAGGTGAAGCACGTCTGGCTGCAGCCTCATGTGCGCGGCACGGGCTTGGGCAGGAGCCTGCTCGAGGAACTCGAGGCGAGGGCGCGAGCGTTCGGGGCGACAGAACTCGTGCTCGACACCAACGCTTCGCAGCAGGAGGCGACGAATCTGTACCGCAGCAGCGGCTTCGTCGAGGTCGCTCCCTACAACGACAACCCGAACGCGACGCACTGGTTCGCGAAGAGCCTTTAGCTAGAGCGGCTGCGGAACCGGCAGACCTGTGCGCAACTCGACCGGCAGGTGCGCCAGGTCGTTGTGGGTGATGAGCTCGGGGGACTTGACCGACCGGACCCGGATGATGGTGAGTCCGCAGTTGGCCTGGTTGGTTCCCATCCACCGCCAGGCCGGCGCCTCGAACACCTCGCGCACGAACCAGCCGATGACGAAGTTGTGCGTGATGAGGAGATCGTGACGGTCCTCGAGCGACGGGGCGAGCCACTCCGCGACGGCATCGGTCATCTGCGCCTGGCCGGCTTCGACCTCAGCCTCGGTGACCGAACCGAAGAATGGCTGAAAACCCTGCGGCATGTCGGGAGTGGCGCCGGAGGGGATGCAGTCGAACAGCAGGGCGGACGGCACCGGTTCGAGGCTCGGCATGCTCTCGGTCATGATGCGCGCCGTCTCGGCGGCTCGCTGCAGCGGCGAGTGCCACGCTCCCGTGAACGGCACACCGCTCAACCGGTCGGCGATCGCTCTCGCCTGGCGCTTGCCGCGTTCCGAGAGCGGGCCGTCGTCGACACCGTGCTCGGCATCCTGGTGCTCGCCGTGACGAACGAGATAGAGGAAATGGGACATCGGTTCCTAGCGTGCTGTGGCGAGGCCGGCGAGAAGGGACTGATCGATCGTTCCGACGGCGGCGATGGAGAGTGGCCTGTCGACGAGTTCGGCCGCGAGCTCCTGCACGTCATGGACCGTTACGCGAGACAGTCGGCGCAGTGCCTCGTCGAGGTCCACGAACTCGCCGAGAGTGATCTCCGAACGGCCGAGCCGCGACATCCGGGTATCGGAGTCCTCCAGGGCGAGCGCGGAGGCGCCGCTCAACTGGCCGACCGCGCGCCGCATCTCCTCGTCGGTGATGCCGTCCGCCGCGAGCCGCCGAAACTCGCCGAGCAGAAGCTCAGACACCTGTTCGAGCTTCGTGGGTGAGCACCCGGCGTAGATTCCGAACAGCCCGGCGTCGGAATAGCCCGGTGAGAAGGAGTAGACCGAGTAGGCCAGTCCACGCTTCTCGCGGACCTCCTGGAACAGGCGCGACGACATCCCGCCACCGAACACCGAGTTGAGCACGGCCATGGTCGAGCGGCGTTCGTCGTTCGAGGGCAGTCCCGCGACGCCGAGCAGGACGTTCGCCTGCTCGATGGGGCGCTGTGCGACGACCAGTTCCGCCCCCCGCTCGATCGGATTGCGCACCGCGGTGCGCCGCTCGACGGGAGCGGATTCGATCGCCAGATCCCAGTCGGCAGCGCGAAGGGCGCGTTCGACTCCGGCGACGAGTTCGTCGTGATCGACCGCGCCCGCGACCGTGATCACGAGGTCCTGCGGCCGGTAGTTCTGCCGGTAGTGGCTCCAGACAGCGTCTCTCGTGGCCTCCCCGATCGTCTCGGGGCTGCCGCCGATGGGACGGGCGAGTGGATGTTCGCCGAAGACTGCCTCGAACAGACGCTCCCCCGCCACATCCGACGGATCGTCGTCCGCCATCGCGAGCTCCTCGAGGATGACGCCGCGTTCCGTCTCGAACTCCTCCCTGTCGAGCAAGGATGAGGTGAGCATGTCGGCGATAACGTTGACGGCCATCGGAAGATCGCGATCCTGCACCTTCGCGTAATAGCAGGTGTATTCCTTCGCGGTCATGGCGTTGTGTTCGCCGCCGACAGCGTCGAAGCTCACGGCGATATCGAGGGCGCTTCGCGTCGTGGTGCCCTTGAAAAGCAGGTGCTCGAGGAAGTGGGTGGAGCCGAAGGTTCCCGGCGATTCGTCCCTCGACCCGACCGCGACCCAGTAGCCGATGGTGGCGCTTCGAGCGCCGGGCACTCGCTCGCTCAGGATCCGAACACCACTCCGCAGAACGCTCCGCCTCACGAGCGCATCCCCGGATGCGGTGAAGGTGAGGTCGGCGAGGCCGAGGGGTAATTTCACTGCGCCGCTCATTGCCCCGAGCTTACGTCAGGTGCAGCCGCATCTGCGGATCGCTAACCGGATGATCGTACTCCAGAGGACAAACAGACTTTTCTGTCTGCCCGTTTGTCTGCTACCTTCGAAGTGCGCCGTCGCCCCCGGAGTCGGCGCATCGCAGTAAACCGCAAGCCCGAAACTTGCGGAGCACGAAGCCGGTTCCCCTGTGACCGGTCCTGCTACCTCAACACCCTTGGAACACCTAGGCTCTTGAGGACGATTAGTTGAGGGAGCCACGCTGTGTCGGTCGTCGATCCTGATCCGACCGCACAGCGTGCCCCGGAGCCCCAAGGCGGACACGGGCCCGGCGCGAAACTGCGGATCCTGGAAACGGCGAACCGCCTGTTCTACGAGGAAGGCATCCACTCGGTGGGGGTGGACAAGCTCATCAGCGCGTCGGCGGTGACCAAGGCCACGTTCTACAAGCATTACGGGGCGAAAGACAAGCTCATCCTCGAGTACCTCAAGGATCGCCACCGCGCCGTCGAGGAGTATTTCACGCAGCACGACGTGAACGGTGCGCAACCACTGCAGGTGCTCCGGGGTCTGATCGAATCGGTCAGTCAAGAGATCCATCGCCCCCGGTTCCGGGGCTGCCCATTCATCAATGCGGCTGCGGAGTTCTCGGATCCCCGACATCCGGCGCGACAGCTCATCGAGGAGCACCGGGACTGGTACACCGAGAAGCTCACCGAGCTGCTGCGCGCCGCCGGGCATCCCATGGCGGGAGACGCGGCAGACGAGATCCTGCTCGCGAGGGACGGCGCGATGACCGGCGGCTACGCCGGCGATCCGGTCTCCGCGACCGCGGCCCTGCACCGCGCCTTCGACCGGATTCTCCGCGAGATCCCCTGAGCCCGAAGCTGACTCGGGGGCAGAGCCGACTTAGGCGGAGACGCGATCGAGGTCGGCGACCTGATGACGGGTCAGCTGCACGGTGGCGGCGGCCATGAGGTCGAGCACCTGGTCGGGAGCGCTCGCGCTCGCCACGGGCGCGACCACGTTCGGCTTCGTGAGCAGCCAGGCCAGCGCGATGGTCGCCGGCGCCACCTGCTGTTCCTCGGCGACGCGGTCGAGCACCGCCAGGATCTTGAGCCCGCGCCTGGTGAGGTAGGCGGCAACCTGATGCCCGCGAGAGTGGGCGAGGTCGGCCTTCGAGCGGTACTTGCCGCTGAGGAATCCGCTCGCGAGCGCGAAACGCGGCATCACGCCGAGCCGCTGCTGCGCGGCGACCGAGGCGAGGGTTCCCTCGTACTCGCCTCTATGTACCAGGTTGTAGTGATTCTGAACGGCGATGAGCGGGGCGCACTCCGATTGCGCCGCGATCACGCGCGCTTCGATGAGGCGGTTCCCGGAGTGGTGCGAGGCTCCGAAGTAGCGCACCTTGCCCGCGCCGATCAGGGCGTCAACGGCGAGCAGGGTCTCCTCGAACGGAACCGTCTCGTCGTCGATGTGCAGATAGAGCAGGTCGATGTGGTCGGTGCGCAGACGCTCGAGCGAGGCGTGCACGGCCTGCGCTATCGCCTCCTGGGTGACGCCGGGGCTGTCGGCGCTCTTGCCCACCTTCGTCGCGACGACGATATCGGAGCGGTTGCGGCGATCGTGCATCCAGTTGCCGATCATGGTCTCGCTGCGCCCGGCGGCGTATGAGTCTGCCGTGTCGATGAAGTTGCCCCCGAGCTCGTGATAGCTGTCGAGCACCGACTCGGTCGCTGCCGCATCTACTGTCCAGCCGAACACGTTGCCGCCGATCGCGAGCGGGAACACACGTAGGCCGGAATCGCCAACGGTACGGTTCCTCAACAGGATCGGACCGGTTGCCGGGGTGAACTCGTCGGCGACGGGCCGCACCGAAGCCGCTCGAAACCGCCCGGGCATGCGGGAGATGGTCACGACTACTCCTCGGGTGAGTATCACGATCGTAGCCAGCGGCTGCCGCCGCCCCAACTGGTTGACAGCGCAGGAGGGTGGGCGCTACGCACCAGTGGGCGAAAAAATCGCCGCCCTCCGAACGAAGGGCGGCGAGATCGGCGACGAGCGAATCAGCTCCGGCGGGAAACCGCCGGTTCACTTCCCACGATCGCCATGACGAGCATGGCCGCGGCCGCCGAGACGATCACGGAGTGAACTCCGCGCTCTACGACCCGCTGCACGGTTCCCGGTGCGCGATGCCGAGCTCGCGAAAATGTCAGCCCCCTGTGTGCCCGATGTCGTGCCACGTCGTTTCCCCCCGAATCGCACCCCTCTGTGTGCTGACTCAAAGTCTCACTCTTTACTCGATAGTTAGGTAGACGACACGCCAGCAATCCCGATACGAAGCTCAAAACTCCCCCACCCGTAGTCGCGGCAGCGGGAAACACCCGATGCGCGGCCGCCTCAGAGCCTCGCCCGCCAGCGCACCGCTTCGTCGCGGGAACGGAAGGCGGTGCACGATAGCTCCATCACGGGCGCGGGTGGCGAGCGCGAGCCCGGTGGCAGCCCGGTAGCGTTATTACGTGGATATCACCTCCGACCGACCCTGGCTCGCCCACTATGCCGACGGTGTCCCAGCCGACATCGAGCCTCCAACCGAGTCTCTCGCGCAGATGGTCGAGGCCTCCGTGGCGAGATTCGACCGCAAGGTGGCCCTCGAATTCTTCGGTGCTGAGACGAGCTACCGCGAGCTGGGCAGCCAGATTCTTCGCGCGGCTGAGGGGCTGCGCCGCCTCGGGGTACGCAAGGGCGACCGGGTGGCGATCGTGCTTCCGAACTGTCCCCAACACGTCGTCGCGTTCTATGCCGTGCTGAGGCTCGGCGCGATCGCGGTCGAGCACAACCCGCTCTACACCGCTCGGGAAATGCGTCACCAGTTCGAGGATCACGGCGCGCGCGTCGCGATCGTCTGGGACAAAGCGGTCGCGATCGTGCAGGGAATGCCACCGGATGCCGCGATCGACGCGATCGTCTCGGTCGACCTCACCCGCGCCATGCCCCTGGCCACGCGACTGAAGCTGCGACTGCCGGTTCCGGCCGCTCGGAAGGCGCGCGCGGCCTTGACCGCTAAGACTCGGGGAACCTTGGCGTGGGGAAAGCTCGTCGACGGCGGGGAGTTGACCGCGGCGCATCCGCTTCCCTCCGTCGAGGACATCGCGGTGCTGCAGTACACCAGCGGAACGACCGGCTCCCCCAAGGGCGCGATGCTCACCCATTCGAATCTCGCCGCGAACGCCGCGCAGGGCCGCGCTTGGGTGCCCGGACTCGTCGAGGGCAGGGAGACCATCTACGCGGTGCTGCCGATGTTCCACGCCTACGGGCTGACTCTGTGCCTCACCTTCGCGATGAGCATCGGAGCACGGCTCGTGCTTTTTCCTCGCTTCGACGAGGAACTCGTGCTGGCGGCGGCCCGCAAGCACCCGCCCACCTTCCTGCCGGCAGTACCCCCGATCTACGAGCGTCTCGCCGCCGCGGCGAAGAGCAGAGGCGTCGGACTGACGAGCGTGCGCTTCGCGATCTCCGGCGCGATGAGTTTGCCGGTCGCGACCGTGAACCTGTGGGAGAAGGTCACGGGCGGCCTGCTCGTCGAGGGTTACGGCCTCACCGAGACCTCCCCCGTCGCGCTGGGCAACCCGATCGGATCGACCAGGCGCCCGGGCACGGTGGGAGTGCCGTTCCCGAGCACCGAGATGAGGGTCGTGGATCCGGCTGCTCCGACCGTCGACGTGACGCCGGGCGAGCGGGGTGAACTGCTCGTGCGCGGGCCGCAGGTGTTCGGCGGCTACTGGAACCGTGAGGACGAAACGAGCGCCGCGCTGCTCGACGGCGGCTGGTTCCGCACGGGCGACATCGTGACGGTGGACGGCGACGGCTTTGTGAGCGTTGTCGACCGGATCAAGGAACTCATCATCACCGGCGGGTTCAACGTGGCCCCGTCGGAGGTCGAGGACGCGCTGCGGAGGCATCCATCCGTCGCGGACGCCGCCGTCGTCGGACTGCCGAGATCTGACGGGAGCGAGGATGTCGCCGCCGCGGTGGTGCTCGCGGACGAGGCGAAGCTCGACGAGGCGAAGCTGCGCGGGTTCTGCCGGGAACACCTCGCCGGCTACAAGGTGCCTTCACGCATCGTCGCCGTGCCCGAACTTCCGCGGTCGCTCATCGGGAAGGTGCTGCGGCGTCAGGTGCGCGAAGAGCTGCTCGCCGACTGAGTGCTGCGCGGCTCGGGCGCGAGAGCGGACTCGCCGAGTGCAGGAATCCGCCTCCAAGGTTCGCGCGCGGACCCGGTCGGTCGAGGCGAATGCATACGCGCGCGCCCCGTATCCGCTGTCACACACCTCGTCAGATTCAGGATGGGCGTCGTCGCGTGCGTGCTTTCCGCGCCTCACGTGCGTCTCGCCGGCACTCGCTTTCAGGGCCGCGCGTGGCGAGCGGTGAACGCGGCGATCAGCCTGCCCGGTTCCGGCACGGACGAACTCTCCGCCATGGCGATGAGGGCGTCCATTTCGGCAGGGTCGAAGTAGCCGTAGTCCCGATAAACGCGGATGCGAGTGATGATGCCGGGCACAGTGAGCTCGGGATGGAACTGGGTGGCGTAGACGTTCTGTCCGATTCGGAAGGCCTGCACGGGGCAGGTCGCACCCGAGGCGAGCAAGACCGCCCCATCCGGAAGCACCGAGCAGGCCTCCTTGTGTCCGACGAACGCGTGGAAGCTCGGCTCGACCGTGCCGAACACGGGATCCGCTTCGCCCTCGGCGGTGAGCGTGACCCGCACGGCCCCGATGGGCTCGGAGAAGGTGCGATCTACGACGCCGCCCTGGTGGGTCCCGAGCAGACCGATGCCGTAGCAGGCGCCGAAAAAGGGAAAGTCGCGCTCTACGACCTCCTGAAGCAGCCTGGCGAAGTCTCCCTCTACCCTGCGCTGGATGTTGCTCTTCACGTCATCCGGATCGCTCGCGTTGAACGGGCTGCCGCCCACGATCACGCCGGAGTAGTCGTCGAGGTCGATCGCGGGCAACGGGCCCGCCTCCAGCCGCATCCGGTGCAACTCGTCGGGGACCAAGCGCCCGGCGTCGAGGAACGCCTCGTATTCGCCGTCGGCCGCCACGTTCTCGGCGCGGGTGGCGAGGAGCAGGAAAGGTTTCACCTCAAAATGCTATCCGGCACAACCGCGCGTAGGTTCTGCGGCGTGTCGGCGCACACCCCCGCCGTTCTGCGGCGTGTCGTTCCGGATGAGGCGCCACGTTGCGCGTCATTCGCGACAACACCCCGCCCAACCGGACATGCCGACGACGCGAGCGGATGCCTGGCCGAAACGAACCGCCGAAGGAAACATCTGCCGAACGCAGATGAGCCCGCCCCGCGGTGTGCGGGACGGGCTCATGCAGCCGCGGGCGGCATATTCAGGGCGAATACAGCCGCCGACTGCCTACTTCGTTAAGCGGGTGTGCTTAGCCTTCGACCGGGATCTCGGCGCCATCGGTCAGCACGGGGGCACCGTCGGTGTCACCGTCCGCCGACTCCTCGACCACCGGGGCGAGCGACAGCTTTCCGCGGTCATCCACCTTGGTGATCTCGACCTGGATCTTCTGGCCGACACCGAGCACGTCTTCGACGTTCTCGACGCGCTTGCCACCGGCGAGTTTGCGGACCTCGCTGATGTGCAGCAGTCCGTCCTTGCCCGGGGTCAGCGACACGAACGCGCCGAACGTCGCGATCTTGACGACGGTTCCGAGGAACCGCTCGCCGACCTCGGGGTTGAGCGGGTTCGCGATCGCGTTGACCGCGAGACGGGCGGCGTCGGCCGAGGGTCCGTCGACTGCACCGATGTACACGGTTCCGTCATCCTCGATCGAGATGTCGGCTCCGGTGTCGTCCTGGATCTGGTTGATCGTCTTGCCCATGGGTCCGATGAGCTCGCCGATCTTGTCGATCGGAATCTGCACCGAGATGACGCGAGGCGCGGTCGGCGCCATCTCGTCGGGGGCATCGATCGCCGCGTTGATCACGGCGAGGATCGCGGTGCGAGCCTCCTTGGCCTGCTTGAGTGCACCATCCAGGACGGATGACGGCAACCCGGCAAGCTTCGTGTCGAGCTGGATCGCCGTGATGAACTCCGACGTGCCTGCAACCTTGAAGTCCATGTCGCCAAGCGCGTCTTCTGCTCCGAGGATGTCGGTGAGCGCCGCGTAACGCGTCTGCCCGTCGACCTCGTCGGTGACCAGTCCCATCGCGATGCCCGCGACCGGGGCGCGCAGCGGCACACCGGCGTTGAGCAGGGACAGGGTCGAGGCGCAGACGGATCCCATCGACGTCGACCCGTTGGAGCCGAGAGCCTCGGACACCTGGCGGATCGCGTAGGGGAACTCCTCGCGGGGCGGCAGCACCGGCACGAGGGCGCGCTCGGCGAGGAAGCCGTGCCCGATCTCGCGACGCTTCGGCGACCCCACGCGACCGGTCTCACCGGTCGAGTAAGGCGGGAAGTTGTAGTGGTGCAGGTAGCGCTTCTTGGTGACCGGAGCGAGGCTGTCGATCTGCTGCTCCATCTTGAGCATGTTCAGCGTGGTGACACCCAAGATCTGGGTCTCGCCGCGTTGGAAGATCGCGCTGCCGTGAACGCGCGGGATGACCTGCACCTCGGCGTCGAGCGGGCGGATGTCGGCGAGCCCACGACCGTCCATGCGGATGCCCTCGGAGAGAATGCGGCCGCGGACGACCTTCTTGGTGACCGACTTGTATGCGCCACTGACCATCGACACGATCGACGCGTCGAGCGTTCCGGCGTCGACCTGCTCTTGGATCTGCGCCTTGACGCGGTCCTTGAGTGCGTCATCCGCGTTCTGGCGCTCGGTCTTGCCGGCGATCTGGTAGATGTCGACGAGCTCACGGTGGGCGAGCGCCTCGACGGCGTCGTACGCCTCGGTGCTGTAAGGCAGGAAGACCGGGTAGTTCGCGATCTCCTTGGCCGACTGAGCCGCCATCTCGGACTGCGCCTTGATGAGCTGCTTGAGGAACGGCTTGGAGGCTTCGAGACCCTGCGCGACGACGGCCTCGTCGGGCTTGGTCGCGCCGCCCTGGATGAGGCCCCACGCGTGCTCGGTGGCTTCGGCCTCGACCATCATGATCGCGATATCCTCGTTGCCGTCCGAGTCGGTCACGAGGCGACCGGCGACCGTCAGGTCGAATACGGCACGCTCGAGCTGCTCGAACTTCGGGAACGCGACCCACTGGTCGTCGATCAGGGCGAGGCGGATGCCGCCGATCGGGCCGCTGAACGGAAGGCCTGAGATCTGGGTCGACGCGGATGCCGCGTTGATGGCCAGCGCGTCGTAGAACTCGCCCGGCGCGATGCTGAGCACGGTGAAGACGATCTTCACCTCGTTGCGGTGGGCTTAGACGTACGAGGTACGCAGCGGCCGGTCGATCAGGCGACAGACGAGGATGGCCTCGGTGGAGGGGCGGCCTTCCCTGCGGAAGAACGATCCGGGGATCTTACCCGCGGCGTAGGAACGCTCTTCGACGTCGACCGTCAGCGGGAAGAAGTCGAAGTTGTCTTTCGGATGCTTGCCGGCGCTTGTCGCGCTGAGCAGCATGGTTTCCTCGTCGAGGTAGGCAGCGACGGCTCCCTGGGACTGCTGCGCGAGGCGGCCGGTTTCGAACCGGACGGTGCGCGTGCCGAACTTGCCGTTATCGAGAACGGCTTCGGCGAATTTGATTTCTGGACCCTCCATGTGGGGGTTTTCTCCTCTTTATGTTTGTCGGACCCCGTGTTGGGTCGCGACTCATCAAGGAGCAGGAGCGGGTTCGATGACACGTCATTTCGGTGAACCGAGAAGTGCACGTGCGGAAGTCCCCAGAGTGGGGCGCATGTCTGGCCAACAGTAGAAAGTCACTGACGCGTGTTCAGTAATTCACCACCGATGACCAGCGTCTTGCCGGCCTGCTCCGTGTGTTGCTCGTATTCAGTTGTGCGGATCGCCTTCCGGCGACCTCGACGAGCTTACCAGCCCGGCGTGTCGCGGCCTAGTGCGGCGCGCGGCGCAGCGCCGCGCTCGGCGCGAGTCGATCCTCTCGCAGCCTTCGCGCCTTCGCGGCCGTGACGACGAGGGCGAAGAGCACTCCGATGATGGTGCCGATCGTATTCGCGATGATGTCACTGACATCCGACACCCGATCCGGCAGGAACAGTTGTACGAACTCGATCAAGCCCGTGAGCGCCGCTCCGGCCGTCACGCTCACCCACCAGTAGCGACGGCCGAACAGGAGCAGGAAGAACATTCCCACCGGCACGAACATCCAGACGTTGGCAAAGAACTCGAGGCGCTGGTAGGTGATCCAGTCCGTCAGGTCGTGGCGGCCGAAGAAGCGCAGCAGGCGCCAGAGGAACGCGTCGCCGCGGTCGTCGATCGGTTGCGGCCCGAGCGTGACCCAGCCGACGAACGCCAGGTAGGCGAACGTCGCGAGGCTGAGGATCGGGTGCCGCCGGAACATCCGCCCATCCTGCCAGCTTCGACTGGAGATCGGGTCGGCGTTTCCGACCCTTCGGAGGGACTGGCTCAGCGGGTGGTGCCGATGCCCAGGTCTACCCGGAGCCCGCCGCGCGTGGTCACGATCTTCGCGGGGATGCGCGGGGGCCTTCCCGCCTCGGCGAGGCGCCCCAGCGCGTCGTCCACCGGCGCCTCGAGCCCGCGTGGCACGATGCCGACGACACCGCTGACCCGTCCGCTCGCGAACAGGCGCACTGGCATTGGCGCGTCTGTGCGTTCGTCATCCACGCTGCGGCGGGAGATCATTGCCCACATCTCCCCGGCACCGGTATCGAGGGTGCGGCGCAACTCTTCCTGATTCGGGTCGCAGTCGGCGAGGCGGATGACCGTATCGTCCTTCTTCGGCCGGAGATTGTAGTGGTAGTCGGCGAAGGTGCCGCGGCCGACGTCATCCGACTTCCCGACCCGCATCAGCCCGGCGAACATCTTCGCGAATCTCGAGGTTGCCATGCTGTTGATTCTCGCAGCCAGCGAGCTGCGGTCAGAACGGAACGGAGCGGTCGTTCACGCGGTGAACTCGCGGACGCTGCCATCCGGCTCGTTCTCTGCCCACGCGTCGCGGTCAGAACTCCTCGTGCGTGTCGGGGTCCCCATCCCACAGCCGGCCGGCCTCTAGGGACGAGATGGCGGCGACCTCAGGGGCGCTGAGCTCGAAGCCGAACAGGTCGAGATTCTCGGCCTGCCGCTGCGGATCGCCCGACTTCGGGATCGGCACGGCGCCAAGTTGGATGTGCCAGCGCAGAACGACCTGGGTCGGCGTGCGGCCGTGCGTGTCGGCGATGCCGGCGACGAGCGGCGCCGCCGTGATCGCCTTCTCCTTGCCGAGGGGACTCCAACTCTCGGTGACAATGCCGTGCCGCTCGTGAAATTCCCGGAGGGCGGCCTGCGGAAAGCGCGGGTGCAGCTCGACCTGGTTGACGGCGGGTGCGACATCCGTTTCGTCCATCAGGCGCTGAATGTGCGCGGGCGTGAAGTTGCTGACACCGATGGAGCGGGCTAGCCCCTGCTCGCGCAGCCGGATCATGGCACGCCAGCTGTCGAGGAACTTGTCCACTCTGGGCAACGGCCAGTGGATGAGGTAGAGGTCTAGATAGTCGAGCCCGAGGTTGTTGCGGGACTCCTCGAAGCTGGCGAGCGTCTCGTCGAAACCGTGGTGACGGCCGGGAAGCTTCGTCGTGACGAAGACTTCCTCGCGAGCGACGCCCGACTCGCGCACACCCTTCCCCACCTCACGCTCGTTCTCGTAGTTCAGTGCCGTGTCGAGCAGGCGATAGCCGGCGTGAATGCCCGAGACGACCGATGCCACGCCGTCCGCGCCGCGCATGCCGTAGGTGCCGAGCCCCAGAATCGGGATGCTGCGGCCGTCGTTGAGGGTTCTTGTGCCAATTCTCATGGGCCCAGCATGCCGTGCCTGCGGCTCGCGCGGGAAAACGGTGCGCGGAAGCGGTCGGGGTGGAAGAATGCGATCAGTACTTGCATTCCGCCGCACGCTCGACGAGGGGAACGCCATGACCGCTTCAACCGGCAATCAGGGACCCGCGGCGGGCATGCCGCTCGGAATGCTGAAGGTGCATCGCGGACAGCTCATCGCCGTCGCCGCTGTCGGCATCGTGCTCGGCGTCATCGGACTCATCTTCCCCGACGCCACCGTGCTCACGGTGGCGATCCTCTTCGGCAGCTACCTCATCGCGTCGGGCATCTTCCGCATCACGACCGCCTTCATCGCGGACCATCTGAGCGCCGGCCTGCGCTGGATCACGGGGCTCCTCGGACTGCTCGTCGTGATCGCCGGCATTCTGTGCCTGTCGAATCCGTTTGACACCATCGTCGTGCTCGCCCTCGTGATCGGAATCGGCTGGATCGCCGAGGGCGTCATCGACCTGATGGGGGCGTTACGCGGAGCCATCGTGCCACGCTGGCTCGGGATCGTGAGCGGCATCATCTCGATAGCCGCGGGCGTCGCCATGTTCGTGCTTCCCGCCGCAGGGGTCGTCTCGCTCGTCTTCATCGGTTCCGCACTTCTCATCGCCGTGAGCGCCACCACCCTGCTGACCCTGCCGAGGGACCAGAAGAAGGTTCGAGCGGCGCGGTAGGGTACACGCGATGTCAGCGGCGTCCGTCCCCTCCTCCAGATGCCCTTCACGGTCCGTTTCGTGCGCCGCGGTGAAGATTTCCTTGCGCGGGTGCGTTTCGAGGAGTTAGCTGGACGCAGCAAATCCGATCCTCGAACGAAGGAGTTCGCATGTCAGTCGCTCGCGTCACCACGATCACAGCTCGCTCTGAACAGAGTTTCGAGGACGCGATTCGCATCGGAATCGAACGGGCGAATCAGACGATCCGAGGTATCGAAGGCGCGTGGGTGAAGGACCAGAACGTTATCATTTCCGACGGCAAGATCAACACCTGGCAGGTCGTGATCGAGGTCACTTTCGTGCTGGAGTAGATCTACAGACTCGCGTTCCGTCCCATCGGCACCTCGGTCACCAGGCGGAGCCGCGAAACGGGCCGTTTCCCTCAGGGGGAACGGCCCGTCTTAGTGTGCGGGTGTGCCTTGCTCCCTGGAGTGGATGATGCCGCTTCCGTCCGTTGAGCGCACACGAAAAAGGGCCGCCTCCCGAAGGAGACGGCCCGATCCAAGACTGGCGACTAGCGGCGCAGGCCCAGACGCTCGATGAGCGAGCGGTAACGGTCGATGTCGATGTTCTGCAGGTAGCCCAGCAGGCGGCGACGCTGACCGACGAGCAGAAGCAGCCCACGACGTGAGTGGTGGTCGTGCTTGTGCTCTTTGAGGTGCTCGGTGAGATCCTTGATCCGGCGGCTCAGCATTGCAACCTGAACCTCGGGGGACCCGGTGTCACCTTCGTGGGTAGCGTATTCGTCGATGATCGCCTTCTTGATACTGGCTTCGAGAGCCATAGATGGGATCCCCTTCCTTCTCGTTGCGCGGTGCCCGTCCCGGAATGGGTGAGCTCTCTTTGTCCGCGGCCGTTAGACGGCAACCTTGAGAGTTTAGCAGAGCCGGGACGCGGATGCGGCGGGCCGGTGACGCGGATGCGGTCCTTCACCAAGGTGCACGCTCGAGGTCAGTGCACACCCTCGAGCTGCGGGGACCTGTGCGTGTCGTCAGCCCTGCGCAACGACGGAGAACTGCACGGCGCCGTCGTCACTGACCTGCGCGTCGAGCACCGCCTCCGCCAGCGTCTCCGCGGCACGCGGGTCGAGGAAAACCCGGGCGCCGTCATTCTCGACGATGGTGTCGTTGGTCTCGGCGTCGGGCACGACCGTGATGTCGAAGTCCGCGGTTCCCGCCTCGGAGCCGCTAATGCGCACGCCCCCGGCTGCCGAGTCGACCGACTGCTCGGCGATGGCCTTGACGACGGTGCTGGCTGTTTCGGTGAGCGTGAGAGTCATAGAGCATCCTTGCGATTGGGGTCGAACGGACTGTCGAGTCTCCTGCAACGTCCGCCGCGCCTCAAGCCCAACGGCACACTCGAAGGGTTTACACACGTTCACGCGCTGAGGTGCGTGAAGCGGATGCCGTGCACCCGGCGCTTCGACGACGGCGGTGTACTCGACCACCGTGTCCCCCGGCGTCAGTCGCCCGTCCCGAATCGCGCCTTCGACGGCGGACCGCGTCATCCGGTCCTTCATGCTGCCGGTCGGTTCGCCCACTCCAGCTTCGCCACGACACGCGCGCGATTTCGGGGCGCAAGTCGCGTGAGCTCCACGAGCGGGGTGTTCCCGATTCCGGCGAAAGCGCTCATCGTGCCCTTCGAGATTGATCCCGTGGTCGCCTCGGCTGCCCAATCCGGAGTTGACATCACACCTTCCAATTTCCACCACCACAAGGGTCGAACCATGCAAAAGCCATACCCCCCGACGCCGCCCGGTCGTACACTCGGAGCATGTCGGCACGGGCAGCGGATTTTTCCGAAGCGTTGGAGCGGGCGACGGTGCATGCGACGCGCTGGCTCGAGTCGATGCCCACCCGTCGCGTGGCGCCGACCCGGAGCGCGAGCGACATCGCGCAACTACTCGACGGACCACTTCCGGATGGACCGATGGCCTCCGCCGACGTCATCGATCGGCTCGCGGAACTGGCAGAGCCCGGTCTCATGGGCACGCCATCCGGTCGCTTCTTCGGCTGGGTGATCGGCGGCACGCTGCCCGCGGCCCTCGCCGCCGATTGGCTGGTCAGCGCCTGGGACCAGAACGCCGGGTTGCGCTACTCCTCCCCGGCCGCCGCGGCGCTCGAGGAGACGGCCGGTGCCTGGCTGCTGGACGTGCTCGACCTGCCACGCGGATCCGACGTCGGCTTCACGACAGGGGCGACCATGGCGAACTTCGTCGGACTGGCCGCCGGGCGGCAGTTCGTGCTCGACCGGCTCGGCTGGGATGTGTCCGAGAGAGGCCTGACCGGGGCCCCTCCCGTCACCGTGCTCGTCGGTGCGGAACGCCACAGCACCGTCGACGCGGCCCTTCGCTACCTGGGGCTCGGCACGCCGACATCCGTCGCCTCCGACGATCAGGGGTGCATCCTGCCCGACGCGCTCCGTGCTGCGCTCGCCCGCGTCGACGGACCGGTGGTCGTGGCGTTGCAGGCGGGCAACATCCACTCCGGGGCGTCCGACCCGTTCGAGGAGACCATCGCGCTCGCGCACGACCACGACGCCTGGGTGCACGTCGATGGCGCCTTCGGGCTGTGGGCGGCGGCGAGCCCGAAGCTCCGGCACCTCGTGTCGGGCCTGGAGGCCGCGGACTCGTGGGCGACGGATGCGCACAAGACCCTCAACGTGCCGTATGACTGCGGGGTGGCGATCGTGTCTCGCCCTGAGGTCATCCGCGCGACCTTCGGCGTCCACGCGAGCTACCTCGTCGCCGACCAGTTAGGGCCCGGCGACCAACTCGAGAAGGTTCCCGAGCTGTCCCGTCGGGCGCGCGGGGTGCCGGTCTGGGCGGCGCTCCAGTCCCTCGGCCGATCGGGTACGGTCGCGCTGGTCGAACGCCTCGTCGACACCGCCCGCGCGTTAGCGGACGGTGTCGAGCGGATTCCCACGGTCGAGGTGCTCAACGACGTCGTATTCACCCAGGTATGCATGAGCTTCGGCAGCGACGAGCGAACCAGGCGAGCGACGGACCGGCTGATCGCCGAGGGGGACGTGTGGATGTCGGGCTCCCGATGGCGGGACCGCGACGTGCTGCGGATCTCCGTGAGCAACTGGTCGACGGATGCCGCGGACGTGGCCACCGCGATCGCCGCGGTCGAGCGTGCCGCGACCGCGGCCGCGGAGTGACCGTGTCGCAGGCGGTGGCCGCGTCGTGAAGCCCGAGCTCATCCGCGGCGACATCACCCGCTTCTCAGCGGACGCGATAGTCAATGCCGCGAACGGCTCACTGCTCGGCGGCGGCGGCGTCGACGGCGCCATCCATCGGGCCGGCGGACCGAGCATCCTCGCCGAGTGCCGGGAACTGCGGGATACGGTACTTCCCGACGGTTTGCCGGCCGGGCAGGCCGTCGCGACATCCGCGGGCCTGCTTCCGGCACGCTGGGTGATCCACACGGTCGGGCCCGTGTACAGCAGCAGCGACGACCGGTCAGAGACGCTCGCCTCGTGCTATCGCCAGTCGCTGCGCATCGCCGAGCAGCTCGGCGCGGAGTCGGTCGCGTTCCCCGCCGTGAGCGCCGGCGTGTTCGGGTGGCCGATGCGGGGAGCCGCGCGGGTAGCGGTCGGCGCCGTGCAGGCAGCCGCAACATCCGTTCGCCTGGTCACGTTCGTGGTGTTCAGCGACGAGGCCTTCGACGCATTCACGGCCGCGATCAGCGAAGAAGGCTGAGTAGTGGCTACGCGGTCACGAGCTCGAGAAGCAGCGCGAGGCTCGTGCCGCCCCAGAGGACCGGCGCGATGTTGCGCACGGCCAGCGTGTCGAGCGACTTGAGCGTCGCGAGGAGTCCCTCTTCCCGATAGAGCGAACCCGTCGCCCGGTGCGGATCGGTCGACACCACGACCCGTGCGACCCGGTTGACCAGGGTCGCGCCGCCATTGATCGCGCGAAGCGCCGGAAGGAGCGCCCGCTCCACATCCTCGGCGTACATGTCGGCGCCGATGACGCCGACGAGTGCACCGGCGTGGTACACCGGCACTGTCAGGGTGAGCGTGTACTCGTCGGTGCACAGGTAGTCCACATAGGGCCCGGTGATGTGCGGCATTCCCGACTCCACGGGAACGCGCCACCATTCGAGCAGGGTGTAGTCCCGGAAGCTGTCGGAACCCGGGTCCTCGGATGCCTCCAGCCGCCGGGTAACTCCCCCGCGCCCGATCGCTCCGAACGAGTTGAACTTGCCGAGCCACCAGGAGAGGTGCCAGGGCGCGCTGGACAGGAACCCTGGAGCACAGACGAATCCGGCGCCGACGATGAGAGTGTCCCGCTCCGACAGATCGGGCACCACGAGGGACTCGATGAGCGCATCGACTTGCGCCACCGTCGGGTTGCCACCGGTCGACCCGAGCAGGGCCGAGAGCGATTCGTGCCACGCTTCGACCCGTTCGAGCACGGACGCGAAGGGGCGGGCGACCGCCGCGACTTCGGAGAACGGCTGGGCGACACTGCTCATGGGGACCTCGCCTCCAACTCCGCCTTCGCGTCGACGAGACACTCCACCGCTTCGTCGATGTGCTCCAACGTCGCGCGCCTCGCGGCAGCCGGGTCGGCCGCGGCGATCGCCGTGACGACGGCCGCCTGTCGTTCGGCGCTGCGATCACGGTAGCGCTGATCGCGCAGGTTCAGCCAGAGGACTGGCCCGAATTCCGCCTGAAGCCTCAAGAGTTCGCGCACGAGACGCGCCGATTGCGATAGCGCTGCTACTTCGAGACGGAAGGTGTTCTCGGCCCGGCGAGCGGCACCGTCGGTGTCGCGCGCGAAGGACGCGACGAGCCGTTCGAGCCCTTCGACATCGTCGCCCGATGCCCTCTCGGCCGCCAGCTCTGCCGACATCGCGGCGAGCGCGGCGAAATGTACGCCGAGGTCGCGTAGTTCGACGCGCGAGATGCCCCGTACTCGTTCTTCGATCACCTCGAGGTGCGCGTCGGACTTCGAGCGCACGAAGCTTCCGCCGCCTCGACCACGCCTCGTCTGCACCAGCCCTCGCCCACGCAGTGATTCGAGCGCCTCTCTCGCGGTCACGGTTGCGACGTTGAACTGGCGACTGAGGTCGGCCTCGCTCGGCAGACGCTCCCCCGGTGCCAGCAGCCCCAGCAGGATCGCGTCGCTCAGTCGGCGTTCGACAACCTCCGCCCGGCCTGCGCCGTCGAGGGGGGCGAACACAGCTGCGCGGGCGGCGGAACGCGCCCGAGTGGATTGCGGCATCCGGTCCCTCCGGTTTCGTGGCATGACCGTTACAATGATCTTCCCATTTTGACATCTGGTTTCATATGATTTGATTCATGAGCCCCCGCTGGACTGGTGAGAGAACGGGACGCACTCCCGCGATACGACTCCGCGGGTTGACGAAGACCTTCGGCTCAGTGAACGCCGTCGACAATCTCGACCTGGACATCGCAGAGGGCGAGTTCTTTTCCATGCTCGGACCGTCCGGCTCCGGCAAGACGACCGTGCTCAGGGTCATAGCCGGATTCGAGCAGCCCACGGCGGGCACCGTCGTTCTTCGAGGGCAGGACGTCACGGCGAAGGCACCATTCGACCGGGACGTCAACACCGTCTTTCAGGACTACGCGCTCTTCCCGCACATGAGCGTGATCGAGAACATCGCATACGGTCTTCGCGTGCGAGGGGTGGCGAAGGCCGAGCGGCTCGCGCGCGCACAGGAGGCCCTCGAAGTGGTGCAGCTCCGCGGGTTCGCGCAGCGTAAGCCGAGCGAACTGTCCGGCGGACAACGTCAGCGCGTGGCCCTCGCCAGGGCCACCGTAGTCAGACCGAAGGTGTTGTTGCTCGACGAGCCGCTCGGCGCGCTCGACCTCAAGCTGCGGGAGCAGATGCAGGTTGAGCTCAAGGAACTGCAACGCTCGCTCGGCATCACCTTCATCTTCGTCACGCATGACCAAGAGGAGGCGCTCACCCTGAGCGACCGCATCGCCGTCTTCAACGCCGGGAAGGTCGTTCAACTCGGCACCCCGACCGAGATCTACGAACGCCCGTCATCACCGTTCGTCGCAGCCTTCGTCGGCACGTCCAACATCTTCGAGGATGCCCTCGCCCGCGCCGTGCTCGGACGAGGAGGCACCAATTCGGTACGTCCGGAACGCATCTCGCTGCACTCCGCCCCAACGGGGGAATCCACGATATCCGCAGCAGGAACGATCGCCGAGGTGATCTACATCGGCACCGCTACCCGCATCATCGTCGACCTCGATGTCGGCAAGCGCATCACCGTGCTTGAGCACAACGCAACCGCGTCGGTCGAGTCCCGAGCGAGCGTGAGCGACCGACGCGGCGAGCGCGTCCACGCGGAATGGCCGCCGGAGGCGATCGTCGCCCTCGACTCCGACAGCGCCGCAACTCTTGGAGATGCGGCGCCAGCCCCGCAGGGGCCGGTGGGCCACGGCGCGAGCATCGCGCCAGCCACCGCGTCGAAGATCCCGTGAGCACGCCACCGGCGCTGTGCCGGAGAAATCGCAGAACACACAGAAATGGAGCTCGACGAAATGAAACGCTTCGCAACACCCCGCCGATCCGCGGCCATGCTCGGCCTCGCCCTTCTCGCCGTCCCGACCCTCACCGGTTGCGGCACCGCTACGTCGCCCCCGGATGACGGTGGCGGCGGCGAGGCATCCGAGCTCGGAGAATTCGAAGGGCAGGTCTCCCTGCTCGCCTGGCCGGGCTACGTGGAGGACGGAACCAACGACCCGGAGGTCGACTGGGTCAGCGCCTTCGAGGAGGAGACGGGCTGCACCGTCAGCAGCAAGGCCTACGGCACATCGGATGAGGCGTTCAGCCTCATGAAGACCGGCGACTACGACGTGGTCGCCGCCTCGGGTGACGCCTCGCTGCGCCTGGTCGCCGCGGGGGACGTGGCCCCGGTCAACACCGATCTCATTCCCAACTACGAGGGCATCTACGACTTCCTCAAGATGCAGTCGTGGAACAGCGCCGACGGCGAGGCGTACGGGGTGCCGCACGGCTACGGAGCGAACCTGCTCATGTACAACACCGAGGTCGTCACGCCTGCGCCCACCTCCTGGGATGTCGTCTTCGACGGCTCGTCCGCCTACAAGGGGGCGGTGACCGCCTACGACTCGCCGATCTACATTGCGGATGCCGCGGTCTATCTCATGGCACATCAGCCGGAGCTCGGCATCGAGAACCCGTACGCCCTGGACGAGACCCAGCTCGCCGCCGCGGTCGAACTTCTCAAGGAGCAGCGGCAGAACGTCGGCGAGTACTGGTCCGACTACCTCAAGTCAATCCAGGCCTTCGAGACCGGCGACACCGTCGTCGGCACCACCTGGCAGGTCATCCGCAACGCGATCGGTGACGGAGCGCCCGTCGAGGTCGTCCTTCCCGAGGAGGGCGCAACCGGATGGTCGGACACGTGGATGATCGCGGCCGAGGCGAAGAACCCGAACTGCGCATACGCGTGGCTGAACTACATCGCCAGCCCAGAAGCGAACGCCCAGGCAACCGAGTATTTCGGGGAGGCGCCATCGAACGAGGCGGCGTGCGCGTTCCGCTCGGAGGGCTCGTGCGAGACGTTCCACGCGGGCGACGAGGAGTACGCCGCGCAGATCTGGTACTGGTCGACGCCGATCGCCGAGTGCCTGGACGGTCGCACCGACGTCGAATGCACCGACTACTCGCAATGGACCACTGCCTGGCAGGAAATCAAGGGCTGAGCGCCCGCCGCGCCGGTCGCCGCATCAGCCGCGGCGACCGGCTGACCCCATTCGACGGGAACCTCTGGTCATGACAAGCGAGACGAGTGCCCGCACGCACCCCGCATCAGCCTTCCTGCACCGGCACGTGCGGGTACGGTTGGGCCTGCTGCTCTCCGCTCCCCTGCTCTGGCTCGGACTCGTCTACATCGCTGCCCTCGCCGCGCTGCTGATCACCGCGTTCTGGACGGTCGACACATTCACCGGTCAGGTGCGCATCGAGTGGACGCTCGACAACATCGTCACGGTGATCTCCGGCTCGCTCTACCAGGCCGTCACCCTACGCACAGTGGGCGTCGCCGTGGTGGTGACCCTGATCGACATCGCCGTCGCCCTGCCGATCGCCTTCTTCATGGCGAAGGTCGCTTCGAAGCGATGGCAGCGCATCCTGGTCATCGCGGTACTGATGCCGCTCTGGGCGAGCTACCTGGTGAAGGCGTACGCCTGGCGTTCGGTTCTCTCCCAGGACGGCATCTTCGCCTGGCTGGTCGAACCGTTCGGCGGATCGACGCCCGGCTACGGCCTGCACGCTGCGGTGATCACGCTCGCCTATCTCTGGCTGCCCTACGTGATCCTGCCGATCTACGCGGGCCTCGAGCGCGTGCCGGACTCGCTGCTTGAAGCATCCGGAGATCTCGGAGCGAACAGCTGGCGCACCTTTCGGTCCGTCGTGCTGCCGCTGCTTTGGCCGGCCATCCTCGCCGGCTCCATCTTCAGCTTCTCGCTCACCCTCGGCGACTACATCACCGTGAACATCGTCGGCGGCACGAGCCAGCTTCTCGGCAACCTCGTCTACACGAACGTCGGCGCGGCCAACAACCTGCCGCTCGCGTCGGCGATCTCCCTTGTGCCGATCGCGATCATCTTCGTCTATTTAGCCGCCGTGCGCCGCACCGGCGCCCTGAGCAACCTGTGATGGAGAAGTACGGATGCGACTGAGCAGACTCAGCAGGACGGTACTCGCGTCGCTCACCGGCGTCATCCTCGCCGTGATGTACCTGCCACTCGCCGTGGTGTTCGTGAACTCGTTCAGCACGAGCCAGAGCCTGACCTGGCCTCCCCCCGGCTTCACGCTCGAGTGGTGGGGCCGGGCCTTCCGCAGCGCGGGGGCGCTCGAGGCGATACTCACAAGCGTTCAGATCGCGCTTGCGGCCACGGCGATCTCCCTCGTACTCGGCACCCTGATCTCGCTCGCGCTGCAGCGCTACCGGTTCTTCGGTCGGGATGCCGTGAGCCTGCTCGTCATCCTGCCGATCGCCCTTCCGGGAATCATCACCGGAATCGCCCTCAACAACGCCTTCCGCACCATCCTCGGGGTTCAGCTGTCGATTCTCACCGTGATCGTCGCGCATGCGACGTTCTGCATCGTCACCGTCTTCAACAATGTCATCGCGCGGCTCCGGAGGTTGGGCACGAGCCTCGAGGAAGCATCCGCCGACCTCGGTGCCGGCGCCTGGACCACCTTTCGACTCGTCACGTTCCCCCAACTGCGTTCTGCCCTGCTGGCGGGCGGGCTCCTCGCGTTCGCCTTGAGCTTCGACGAGATCATCGTCACGACGTTCACGGCAGGGGCGGGCGTGACCACACTGCCAATCTTCATCCTGAACAATCTCTTCCGACCCAATCAGGCCCCGGTCGTGAGCGTGATCGCCGTAGTGCTCGTTCTCGGGTCGATCATCCCGATCTACTTCGCGCAGCGGATCGCCGGGGCCGACGGAATGAGATCCCGCGGCACGGAGCGCTAGCAGCAGCCCCATCCTCCGAACTTCGCGGGCACCCCTCGCAACTGGGCCGGGCCCGCAGTAGCGTGAAGGCATGCTGCCAGTGAACATTCCCAGTGCCAGCGACCTGGCCGACCTGACCGACCATCGAGATGACGCCAGCGTCACCATCTACGTGAAATCCTCGCCGCTTCCGCGTGAAATCCAGACGGTGCAACTCACTCTGAAAAATCTCGTCGCCGATGCGATGGCGCAACTGGAGGCGACCGGAACTCCTACCCGGCGCCTCGCCGAGGTCGCGGAATCGCTCGGGCGGCTGCAGTCCGATGAGGAATTCTGGCTGCACCAGGCCCACGCTCTCGCGATCTTCGCGGCCCCCGGCAAGCTGCAGACCTACCGGCTCGCCAATCACATTCACGAGTTGCTCGCGGTGGGTGACCGTTTCGACGTTGGTCCCCTGCTGCGATCGGTGTCGTTCGCCAACGCCGGGTACGTACTCACCGTGACGGGAGGCAGCGTGCACCTCTACGAGCTCTCCGCCGACCACCGGCCGGCGGAACTCGAGCTGTCGCTTCCCTCGGACCTCGAATCCGTGCTCGAGATCCCCAACCACGGCGGACAGTCAGACCTGCAGCGGGCTGCGGGCGCGACTGGGCAGAAGATCGAGCAACAGCGGTACTGCCGCTTGATTCAGGAGGCCGTGCTCGGGAGGATCAGCGACTCCTCGCTTCCGATGATCCTCGCTGCTACCGACGACATGAAACGCGCTTACCGGGTCATCAACACCTACCCGTTCTTGTTGGATCACGGCATCGATGTGCATCCCGATTCGCTGACCCCCGATGACCTCGACGCTCGCGCCCGCGAGATATTGGATGAGCACTACCGCAGTGAGCTCAGCGAATGGCGTGAGCATTTCGGAACCCAGCGAAGCCACGGGCGCGCGACGAGCAAACTCGACGAGGTCGCGCGGGCGGCGACGGCCGCGGCAATCGAGGAGCTCCTCTTCGACATGGAGAGCACGATCGAGGGTTCGATCGACGGCATGGGCGTTTTGAAGACGGCGGATGATGCGGGCCCGAGCACCTACAACGTCGTCGACGAGATAGCGGCAAGGGTGCTGCGCTCGGGCGGCAAGGTGAGGGCGGTGCGGAACAAGGATCTCGTCGACGGATCTCCCGTGGCGGCACTCCTGCGATTCCCCGTGTGACCTGCGGCGCCGTTACCGCTTCCCGCAGGTTCCCGCTCTACGAGACCGACGTGACCATGCGCCCTTGGGAACCCGTCTACCGCACGGCGATCGCAACTGGCAGAGGTCTGTTCGCATTCGTCATCGCGAGCACCGCCCCACCGACGTCCGGCAGGTTCCCGGTTCGGGGTGCCGGTTCATTTCGCCTTCGGGGCGGCGATCGCAGTCGCGCCTCAGGACGACGCCCAGGAGCTCACCGATCGGTTGCACCGGACGATGCAGGTACTCGTCGACGGGAAGCACACGGACGCCCGACACGCTAGCCCCCCGACCAGACACGCTCGAGCGCGTCCTCGTCCGGCTAATATTCGAAAAAGGTGCAGGGGCGGCGATAAGGGGGACGGATGACCGGATCAGGGGTACTCGACGTGCTGCTCATCCTTCTGCTGCTCGCGTTCCTCGCATACGGCTACAGCGCGGGATTCGTCCGTAGCCTCAGCGGCATTCTCGGGGTCGTCGTCGGGGCCATCGCCGCGTTCTTCGTCGTGCCCTACGTCGGGTCCTGGATTCCCGCGCCGGAGTGGAGGACACCGGCGACTCTCACCGTGGCGTTGCTCCTGATCCTCGGCGGCCTGTCCATCGGCACCGCGCTCGGACGCGCGCTTCGCCGCCAGGTGGACCGCACGAAGCTCGGCGTCCTCGACCGCGTGCTCGGCGCCGCGGTCACGTTCGTCGCATCCGCCCTTGTCATCTCACTGCTCGCGTTCAGCATCGGCTCGCTGGGGGTGCCGTTCCTGTCGGCCTCGATCGCGTCGTCCGGCGTCGTCCGCACAATCGACAGCCTGACGCCGGGGCCGGTGCGGGGCTTCCTCGCGCAGGTGCGCTCGATGGCGACGCAGGAGGGACTGCCCCGCCTCGTGGAGGCGTTCCAGGGGCCGTCCCCCGAGATTCCTCAGTTCGACACCGGCAGTCCAGCCCTCACCGAGGCGGCACAGTCCGTGGTGCGGATCACCGGCAACGCCTACGCGTGTGGCCAGAACCAGTCGGGAAGCGGATGGGTGGTCGCGCGCGACCGGATCGTGACCAACGCGCACGTCGTGGCGGGCGTCACCGAACCCGTCGTCGAGGCGCCAGGCCTCGGTGCCTTGACCGGCACGGTCGTGTACTTCGATCCCGTCGACGACCTCGCGGTGATCGCCGTGCGTGGTCTCTCGGCGCCCGCCATCGGGCTGACTGCTGATCTCGCCGCGGGTAGTCGCGCCGTCACGCACGGATATCCGTTCGGCGGGCCCTTCGACTCCGATCCGGCCGAGGTCATCTCCGTGGGCCCGCTCCGCGTCGCCGACATCTACGGCGACGCCCCCGCCCCGCGTGACGTCTACACCCTCGCCGCCGACGTGCAGCAGGGCGAGTCGGGCGGGCCCCTGCTCAGCGAGGCGGGCCTCGTCGCGGGTGTGATCTTCGCGAAGGCTGCGGACACGCCGAACGTCGGATATGCGCTCGCCATGACGGAGGTCCAGCCCGTGGCCGCCCAGGCTGCGGCGCTCAGCGCGACCGTGTCATCCGGCACTTGCGTGCAGCAGTAGACGGGCGGAATCGACAAGTCCCGTTAGGGGGGTGTTAACTGGCCAGAGGGGTGTCGACAGTTCGCGAGGCTCCCCTCCTCTATTCATCCCGCAAGCACCAGGAGTTGCAGACGTGACCAAGAACGCCAGTTCAGGATCCAGAAGTGACAAGCCGGGCGACCGTGACCTCGGCCTGCGCGCCGAGTCGTTCGAGATCACCCCGGAGCTCGTGGCGGCAAATCTGACCTTCGGCGGCCGTCAGGTGATGAAGCTCCCCGGTGAGATGGTCAGCGCGGTCGAACGCATCTGGCGTGACAGCGAGTTCGTGTGGCCGACCACGGTTTCGGTGACCGGCATAACCATGGACGTCGAACCGAACCCCGGCGCCGAACCGCCCCAGCACGCGTGGTCCCGGGTGTCGGTTCTCGGGACGGGTTGGACGCCGGGGCAACCCGTCGCCCTGAAGTGGAACAACGCGTTCGGATTTCCGGGCGACACTATTTCCCTGCCGGACGCGGAGGCGGGCCCGAACGGCTTCTTCGGGGTCGACATCGTGCTGAAGACCGTGCCGAAACGCCACACCGACTTCGTCTGGGCGCAGCAGGATCAACTCGTCCTCGAGGCCCAGCAGCCAGGGAAGGACGGAACGATTCTGCGCGCCGACCAGCGCGCCGTTCCGCCACACGTCGTCTGGCAGTGGATTCGCTGATCGGGCGCGAGGCGCTATCGCGCGTCGCAGGCTCCCCCACCGTGAGCCGTCGCACGGCCGCGGGCCGAGCATTCCCGTCGAGGACTGCTGGCTGGGGCCCGCCTATCCGACGGCGGTGCCACGACTCGCGTCTGCGATAGCGCTCACTCGGCTGCCTCCAGCTGCGCGGCCACCTTGTCGCGTGCCGCGACGAGCGACGCGTGAGTGGGACCGTCCGGAATGTGCGCGGCGCGGCCCTTGCCGAGCTCTGCGCGAAGCACGGGCACCACTTCCTCGCCAAGGATGTCCAGCTGCTCCAGCACGGTCTTCAGCGGAAGCCCCGCGTGGTCCATCAGGAACAGCTGGCGTTGGTAGTGCCCGAAGTGGTCGCGCATTCCCAGGTACTTGTCGATCACCTGTTGCGGGCTGCCGACCGCGAGCGGGGTCGTGTCGCTGAATTCCTCGAGCGACGGGCCGTGCCCGTACACGGGCGCGTTGTCGAAGTAGGGGCGGAACTGCGTCACAGCATCCTGTGAGCGCTTTGCCATGAACGCCTGACCGCCGAGGCCGACGATCGCCTGGTCGGCGGAACCGTGCCCGTAGTGCTCGAATCGCTGCCGGTAGAAGTCGACGAGCTTCATGTAGTGCTCCTTCGGCCAGAATATGTTGTTCGCGAAGAAGCCGTCGCCGTAGTAGGCGGCCTGTTCGGCGATCTCCGGAGAGCGGATGCTGCCGTGCCAGACGAACGGCGGAACGCCATCGAGCGGGCGGGGTGTGGACTGGAACCCCTGCAACGGCGTGCGGTACTTGCCCTGCCAGTCGACGAAGTCCTCGCGCCACAGGCGGTGCAGCAGTGCGTAGTTCTCGACGGCGAGGGGGATTCCTTCCCGGATGTCCTTACCGAACCACGGGTAGACCGGACCGGTGTTGCCGCGGCCCATCATGACGTCGACGCGGCCGTCGGCGACGTGCTGCAGCATCGCGTAGTCCTCGGCGATCTTCACGGGGTCGTTCGTCGTGATGAGCGTCGTCGCGGTGGAGAGCAGCAGACGCTCGGTGCGCGCAGCGATGTAGCCGAGCATCGTCGTCGGGCTCGAGGGGACGAACGGCGGGTTGTGGTGCTCCCCCAGCGCGAAGACGTCGAGGCCTACCTCCTCGGCCTTCTGCGCGATCGTCAGAATCGCCTTGATGCGTTCGTTCTCTGTCGGCGTCGATGCGTTGGTGGGGTCGGTCGTGACGTCTCCGACGGTGAAGATTCCGAACTGCATGGTTCCTCGCTCTGACTCGTCCTATTCGATGCGTCTGCATAGATAACGGGCATAACGGATGCCGCGGCGTCTGTATTCCCGCTTCGTGCAGCTGCTTCGCCGGGAAGGTGATCCGCCGCGACAGCACGCGCCGGAGCAGCGGGGGCCGCGAGGGAGTCGTCCCGCGCGATGTCAGACTGGGTGCAGCATCCGCATCACCGAGAGGCACGCATGACTATCACCGCCGCAGCAGACGGTTCCGCTCTCGGCAACCCCGGACCAGCAGGCTGGGCCTGGTACGTCGACGACTCACGCTGGGCCGCCGGCGGCTGGAAGCACGCGACGAACAACCAAGGTGAGCTGATGGCCGTGCTCGACCTGTTCCGTTCGACCGCGCACCTCGACGAAGACCTGCTCGTGCTCTGCGACAGCCAGTACGTGATCAACTCGGTGACGAAGTGGATGCCCGGCTGGAAGAAGAAGGGCTGGCGCAAGGGCGACGGGAAGCCGGTCCTGAACCTGGACCTGCTGAAGGAGATCGACGCAGCGCTCATCGGCAGGCGATACCGCTTCGAGTGGGTCAAGGGGCACGCGAACCATCCGCTCAATGAGGCAGCGGATGCCCGCGCTCGCGCCGTCGCCGAGGCCTTCCGGCGCGGCTCTGTCGTTCCGTCGGGCCCGGGTTGGGCTGGCGCGGGCGGGGTGGTGGTCACGGGCACCGGCTTCAAGCCCCGAAGCGCGCCGCTCGCCCCCCTGAACGCTCCCACATCGACTCCAGCCGGGCATCCCGAATTGTTCGCCTTAGACGACGAGTCTCACGACGACGCGCGCACCCACGCCGTGCTGCTGTCGCTCGACTCCGAGGAGTTCACGCGACTCACCCGGCGGGCAAACGACCGCGGCGTCACGGTCGAGCAGCTGCTTCGCGATCTTATCTAGGCACCCGCGGCACTGGCGACTCCGGCATCAGAGACCGCAGCTACCGCCCGGCTCGCCCCTCGGCGAGGTAGCCGAGGCGCCGCAGCGTCTCGGTGTTGCGGTAGTGAATTCCGATGTCGCGGAGAAAGGGCGGGATCAGCTTGCCCGGCCCGACGACCGCGTCCTCGACGATACGCACCACGCAACCGTCGCCGCGACGCTTCACCTCGATGAGAACGAAGGCTTCCCCGATCGGCCAGCCGCGCGCGCGCAGCTTCGCCCGCCGCGGCGGGTCCCACTCGAGCACGTAGGTCGAGTCGTCGAGCAGCACCGGCCACACCCCGAAGGAGTGCTGGATGCTCGATTGCGGCGCAGGCCAGGACTCGTCAACGTCCCGGATCCTGGATGCCCCAACCACCCAGCTCGGGTAGAGCCAGCCGTCCGCGAGGACCCCGAAGACATCCTCCGGGCTGCAGCGGAGCACACGGGTGTTGGTGGCCATGAGATCAGTCCCTTCCGAGGCGCGGCGGCGTGAGCCCGAACTCGGCGCGCAGGGCGCTGCGCGCAGCGTAGTAGCCGGCGAGCCCGTGCACACCGGGGCCGGGCGGGGTTGACGAGGAGCAGAGGTAGATTCCCCCGGCAGGCGTACGCCAGGGGTCCCTCGAGAGCGCGGGACGCGCGATCAGTTGCCGCAGGCTGGGCTCCCCCGCAGCGATGTCGCCGCCCACGTAGTTCGGATTGTGCTCCTGCACCTGCACGGCGGTCTGGCTCGCGACCGCGAGGATGGTGTCGCGGAAGCCGGGCGCGAAACGCTCCAGCTGGTCTGTGACCGCCTCGGCCGCGTCGAGCCGGGAGCCCGCGGGCACGTGCGTGTAGGCCCACAACACATGCCGCCCCTCCGGCGCCCGCGTGGGGTCGAAGACGCTGGGCTGCGAGACGAGGACGTAGGGGCTGTCCGGGTGACGGCCCGCCGCGACATCCGCCTCCGACCGGGCAAGCTCGGCGCGGGAGCCGGCGACGTGCACGGTGCCCGCGCCGCGCAACTGTGCGTTCGCCCAGGGCACGGGCGCCGAGAGGGCGAAGTCCACCTTGGCGACGGCGTTGCCGTAGCGGAAGCGTCGGAGCGCTCGCAGGTAGCGGTCCGGCAGACGGTCGCCTGCGATCCTCGCGAGAGATCGGGCGCTCGTGTCGAGGAGCACCGCTCTGGCTGGCGGCAGTTCGGACAGCGACGTGATCTCGGTGCCCGGCACGATCTCGCCCCCGTGCGCGAGCAGGTCCGCCGCCAGCGCCTCGATGATCGCCTGGCTGCCGCCGACCGGAATCGGCCAGCCCCTGGCGTGCGCGTGCGTCGCGAGGACCATTCCGGCCGCCGCGGTGGACAGGCTCGGCAGCCGCATGATCGAGTGGGCGCTCACCCCGGTGAGCATCGCGGGGGCACGCTCGCCGGCGAAGCGCAAGTTCCAGGCCGGGCTTCCCTGTTCCAGGACACGGAGCCCCAGCCGCAAGAGGGTGCGCGGATGACGCGGCAGCCGCATGATGGGCGAGCCGCTGAATTGCGCGACCTCGTGAGCGTGCTCGACGAGTGGCGCGAACAGCTGCTTCCAGGCCCCGCCGTCTACGCCCAGGGAATCTGCTGTGCGGTCGAGGTCACGCCATGCGATGCCGGCGGCGCCACCGTCGAGCGGATGCCCGTAGGAGATGTCGGGGACGACCAGCTTGATGCGCTTCTCGAGCTCGAACCGGCGGAAGAACCCGGAGGCGAGCGCCATCGGATGCACGGCGGAGCACACGTCGTGCCGGAAACCGGGGAGGGTCAGCTCGAGGGTGCGGGAACCGCCTCCGATCGTCGCTGCGCGCTCGTAGACGCGCACAGACAGGCCGGCCCTCGCCATGGTGACGGCCGCGGCCATCCCGTTAGGACCAGAACCCACGACGACCACGTCAACGCTGTCCATCGTCCCAGTCTTGCACCACCTGACCGGCATGGCGCCGTGTGGGTGGCCCGTGACAGCATCGACGCATGCGATGTGGAATCGTTCCCCCCTACCTGCTGCGACGTCTCACCGCCCTGGAGGATCCCGCTCTCGCGGCCGTGGCGGATGCGGCACGCAGGTCTCTCGCCATGGACGCGCCCTTCCGCGAGGTGCGGGTCGGCGAGACGCCGCCGACCGCAGCTCCCGCACCGGACCGAGAGCACAGGAGGGGTTTCGCCGCGGAGGGGCCGCAGCGAACGGTGTACGACGCCGGGAACGCGGAGGCTCTTCCGGGGGTCGCCGTGCGGCGGGAGGGTGAGGGACCGGTCGGCGATACGGCCGCAAACGAGGCCTACGACGGGCTGGGGCGCATTCACGAGCTGTTCCGGAATGTGTACGGTCGGGCATCCGTCGATGACGAGAACCTGCCGCTCCTCGCTACGGTGCACTACGGCAGGGATTACGACAACGCCTTCTGGGACGGCGAACGATTGGTGTTCGGCGACGGCGACGGGCTCGTGTTCACGCGATTCACGGCGTCGCTCAGCGTTGTAGGACACGAACTGACTCACGGTGTCACACAGTATTCGGCGAACCTCGCCTACCAGGGGCAGTCCGGCGCCCTCAACGAGTCGGTGTCGGACGTGTTCGGCGCGCTCGTCGAGCAGCGAGCCCTCGGGCACACCGCGGATGAGGCGGACTGGCTCATCGGCCGCGGAGTGTTCACCCCCGTGGTGGACGGCATGGCGCTCCGCTCGATGAAGGCGCCCGGCACGGCGTACGACGACGACGTTCTCGGCAAGGACCCGCAACCGGCGGGCATGAGTGACTACATCGAGACGGACGACGACAACGGCGGTGTACATCTCAACTCCGGCATCCCGAACCGTGCCTTCTACCTCGCCGCATCGACGATCGGTGGCAGCGCGTGGGACGGGGCGGGGCAGATCTGGTACGACACGCTCACCGCCGGTTCGATACGGGCGGACGCCGGCTTCGGCGAATTCGCTTCGGCGACGGCGGATGCCGCGTTTGTCAGATTCGGCGGCGACTCGCGTGAGCACCGGGCCGTGCTCTCCGGCTGGGCCACCGTCGGCGTCGAGTTCTGAGAGTCGACATGAAGATCACGGTCATCCGCAGCGGCGGCTTCGCGGGGCTCCGCCGCACCTGGACGGTGCGAGTGGAAGACCAGCAGGACCGCGAATCCTGGCGAAAGCTCGTGGACGGGCTTCCCTGGAACGACCGCAGGCCCGCGCCGCCGCAGCCCGACCGGTACGTCTACCTCATCCGGGTGTCACGGCGCAGGATCACCCTTCAGGAGCAGCAGGTTGACGGTCCATGGCGAGAGCTCGTCGAGAGAGTGAAGGCCGCCGCGGGTTGACGGGAACTCGTTCAGGCGGTCACGGTCGCGACGACCCACGCCGCGAGGCAGACGACCACCACGAGGACGCTCGCGGCGCCGGCGGACCACGCCTGCCGGAGTATCCGCGCCGCGTGCACTTCGCGCTGCACGGCATCGAACTCCGTCCGCACTCTCTCGCCGTCCCGGATCGTTAGCGGGGAGGACAGCCAGGTCTCGGGCTTCTCGGCCAAGTCCGCTAGTTGCTGGACATCGCTGACCGAGAGGACACGCGCGCCGGACTCCAGCCAGTCGACGAGTTCGTGCGAACCGATCACCTTGATGTCCCGAGGTGCCACGCGGGCCGGGATCGACTTCGGATTCACGACGATGAGGACTCCCGTCGCCTCGACGGCCGTGCCGAGCGCACCCGCGAGGGCGCGTTCGACCCGACCCACCTTCAGCTCGGAGTTGCGGATGTGTCGACGCACCAGTCCGGCTGGGTCGCTCCTGTCCGGAAACTGGTCCGAATGGTTGCCGCTGCTCAGGGCGAAGACACCGGTCGGTCCGATCACGACATGGTCGATACCGGTCCCGTGATCGTCCAATGGCACGGCATGAAGCACCACCCAGTCGGCACCGAGTGCCGCGAGCGCGTCACCGACCGCGATCTCGCTGAGCGCAGCCGTGTACCAGTGCCTTCCCTCGTCGCTCAGAACGCCGACCCCGAACGCGCGGGCGAAGCCCGAGCGCCTCGGCATGCTCGCCCGGGCAAGAAGCAGGTTGCTCATGGCGGTTTCGGCGGCCACCCGGCTGCGCAGCGAAGAGCGCACGTTCACGCCATCAGCCTCCAACGCGTTCACCCCCGTGCAGCCCCTGTAATCCCACCAGTTCCAAATGGCTGCCTCATCGGCTGCCGGTCCCCGCCCACCCCTCGAATACTCCAGAGAGCGGGCAGGCGCATTTCAAGCGAGCAGGGTCGCCGCCAGGAACTCGCCGACATCGTCGACTTCCTGCCGCGACACGCTGTGCCCGATGCCGTGGTACTCGCGCACCGTCAGCTCCGAGTGGCTCGGTAGCCATGCTAGCGTCCGCTCGACCGCCGACGCCGGGATGATCGGATCTCGAGGATCCCGACCCCAGAACACAGGCTTCCTTCCCGTTGCGAGTCGCTCGTCGATGCCCGCTCCGGCAGCCTCGACGATGAAGCCGGCCAGGTTCACGAAGCTCGCGAAGCGTTCCGGGGCGTGCCGAAGCAGCTGGGTCGCCATCGCGCCACCCTGGGAGAAGCCGACCGCGCTGACGGGTCCGGATGGTGCGACCCGGTCGAGCCAGTCGAGCACTCCCCGCGCCGCGGCGACGGCAGATGCGGGATCCGGCGCGCCCGGCTGCCCGGACAGGAACCACGACCATCCGTCACCGTCGATGATCGGGGCGCGAAGGGAGGCGTACACCGGCTCCGCCGGCAGAGAGGGCACGAGCGCCACGAGGTCTCTCTCGTGCGAACCGCGACCGTGCATGAGCACGACGAGCGGTCGAGAGCCGAGCTCATCCGGCGGAACGGACCAGACGACGGCCGCGTCGTCGATGGGCAGGGAGATCGGGGACATTCCCCCATCTTCGTGCATCGGGAACCGGCCCGAGCATCGCGGCGGTCGAGTGGGCGGCGCCGTCCTACCCCGGCGCCCTGTCATGGGTGCGGGCGAGAAGCCCATCCCTGACGAAGGCCACGCTCAACCCTCCGATCGCGGGGGCCTCGCCTGGAAATGCTGGTCGAAAGCGTCGAGGATGCCCTCCGGTAGTTTCCCGTCGCTGCTGACGATGGACAGCCGCTGCGTCGGACGCGTCATGGACACGTAGAGCGCCCCCGCTCCGCGCTCGGTTTCCCTCAGGATGGCGGCCGGCTCGACGACGACGACCGCATCGAACTCGAGGCCCTTCGCGTCCTGCGGGCTCAGCACGTCGATGGACTTTCGAAGACCGTTTCCTCCGAGCCCGACGTCCTCTCCGAATGCCGATCGCAGCTGCTCGTACGCGGAGGCGACATCGGCGGTCGGGGCGATCACCGCGAGCGTGCCCGCCGTGCTGATGTCCCGGTCGTGACGCACCGCATCCAGGAGCGTGTCCGTTACGCGGATCGGCCATTCGCTTCCGCGCACCGCCTTGGACGGGGTGACCGGGAGTCCGTGGACGATGGCCATCCGCTCGGCGGCCGCGCTGATCTGGCTGGGAGTGCGGTAGTTGACGGTGAGCTCTTCCAACCGCAGGCGTGAATCGTCGGAGTCTCCGACGAGGGTGCGCAGGGCCTCCTTCCAACTGGATGCGGCCGAGGCGGACGCCGCCTGCGCGATGTCGCCGACGACGGTGAACGAACGCAGCGGGCAGCGCCTCAGCAGGAGGCGCCACTGCATGGGCGATAACTCCTGCGCCTCATCGACGACGATGTGCCCGTACGTCCAACTGCGATCGGCGGCGGCCCGTTCGGCCGTGGTGCCGCGGGCCGCGGCTTCGGCGAAGTTGTCGGCGAGCTCTTCGGCGTTCACGAGCCCGGCGACATCCATGTTCTCAATGGCCCGCTCCGCGTTCTCAACGTCGCGCTTTCGCTGCTGCTTCGCTTCCCGCTTCTGCGCGGCATCGACGACGTCGTGCTCGCCGAGCAACTCCGCCGCCTCGTCGAGCAGGGGAACGTCGGCGATCGTGAACGGTGCGTCCCGGTTCCGACCCAGCAGGGCTCGCTTGTCCGCCGACCAGCTCGGCGTAAGCTCGGCGAGCCACTGCGGCCGCGCGTAGAGGTCCTGCAGGAGCTTCGCCGGGGTCAATGGCAGCCAGGCGGTGTTGAGGGCGACCCGCACGTCGTGGGCCGAACGGAGGTCCTCACGCAGCATTGGATGATCGGATTCGTCGACCGAGTTGCCCTGAGCACGCAACTGGTCGGCCCACTGGCGGGTCAGCTGACCGAGAGCGGTCTTCACGAACGTAACGCGTGCCTCGTTGTATGGCTTGCGAGTCTGCTGGGCCCGGTGGATGGCATTCGCCACGAGCTGCGGATCGAGAGTGAGCGAGTCGCCGTTGACGTCGAGCTGCTGAGCTGCGGCCGGGACGCGCTGCCGCGACTTGACCGCGCGGGCGATGAGCGCGGCCATTGCCGCAGAGCCCTTGAGCGCGGCGGTCGCCGGGGCATCCTCGATGCTCGCGTCGACGCCGGGGTAGAGCTGGCCGACACTCGACAGCACCACTCCGGTCTCCCCGAGCGACGGCAGCACCGACTCGATGTACTGCAGGAACGACCTCGACGGGCCGACGATGAGCACGCCGGAGTTGCGCAGCCGATCGCGATGCGAATAGAGCAGGTACGCCGCCCGGTGCAGCGCCACGGCCGTCTTGCCCGTGCCGGGACCGCCCTGCACGACGAGAATCCCCTTGAGATCGGACCGGATGATGCGGTCCTGCTCCGCTTGGATGGTGGCGACGATGTCGGCCATCCGCCCGGTGCGCTCCGCGGTCAGCGCGGACAACAGCGCGCCCTCCCCCTGGAGGTCCGAGCCGCCGTCGCGTAACAGCTCGGCGTCGAAAATCTCGTCCTCGATGCGGGTGATGCTGCGACCCTGCGAGATGAGGTGCCTGCGGGCTCTCGCGCCGAGCGGATTCGCGGCGGTGGCCTGGTAGAAGGCGCTCGCCTGGGGCACCCGCCAGTCGAGCAGGAGCGGGTGGAGGTCCTCGTCGCGCAGCCCGATGCGTCCGATGTAGCGGTGCACGGACCCCCCGTCGGCGTCCTCCAGGTCCAGGCGGCCGAACGCCAGGCGCTCGTTGACCTCGCGAAGCTGCACGATCCGGTCCTCGTAGATGCGGGCGAAGGCGTCGCGCTCCGAACGGCTCTGGTGACCGCCGCCCACATCTTGCCGGCGCACCAGCGCGAGCTGCGCGATAGCGGCGTCCTGCAGCTGGTCGAGTCGCGCATAGAGGCCCGCGACGTAGTCCTGCTCGCGTTTCAGTTCGTTGTTGGTCACCGCTCACACCCCTCGAAATTCCGGCATGCAAGTTTACTCGGCGCGCGCGCCGCCGATTGACCACGCTCGTGGAGGCTCTGCTCGCCACGCCTCAGACGCGGAAGGTTGCCACGGTGAGCACGAAAAGCAGGAGAGATTCGAGTTCGGGATACGGATGTTCCGCAGCGGAGGTTCCCTATCGCGGCATGGGCGCCGGCAGCGGAGGCAGCGCCGAGAGCGCCCGCCGGTCCGCCATGAGCTCTGCAAGGAGGTCGGACTCGGCACGCTGAGCACCAATCCGGTCACGGCTGGAGACGACCCTCTGGCGGGCGAACGCCAGCCGCGTCGCGTTCCTCGTGAACCTCCCGAACTGAGGCCCGAGTCCGTGCCTTGCCGCCCACGCCCTGCCCTGACTGCGACCGGCTCCGGTCGACAGCATCCTCACCTCGGCGGGTGTGAACCAGCCGACGGCTGCGTACTCGCCTAGTCGCGCGGCGGTCACCCGCTGTTCCTGCCTGCGCAGGAACAGCACGATCGAGATGGCGATGAGGAACAACGGCACCTGCACGACCACGTAGTACACGTAGAAGTCGGTGACGATCAGGCTCATTCCGTTCCAGAACGCGTGCAACAGGATGGCGGGGATGAGACCGAGCAGGAAGTACCCGGCGGCGCCGAATCCGCTGGCGCGGTGGGAGGCGAAGCCGAGGACTATGCCGGGGATGGCTGTGAACATGACATGCGCAAACGGTGACAGGATGCCGCGGAGGAAAAATATCTCGCTCACCCCGGCGACGCCGTCGCTCGTCAGCGCAAGACCGAAGTACTGGATGTTCTCGGTGAACGCGAACCCGACCGCGATTGTCGACGCGTAGACGAGTCCGTCGACCGGCCCCTCGAAGTGCCGGCGGAACGCCCAGAACAAGAGCAGTATGCCTAGGCCCTTGCCGAACTCCTCGACGATTGGCGCCTGCACGACGGCGGCCAGGAACATGGTGGCGAAGCTCTCGTTCACGCCCGACATCGCTTGCGCCATCGACACGAGGAACGAGAAGATCAGCGCGATGGCGATCGAGGCCGCCGCACCCCATAGGAACGCGAACAACAGCGCGGGGCGAGGTTCCGGTTCCCACTGATCGATCCAGCGCAGGGTGAAGAGCACGAGAGCGAGCGGCACGAGCGCCATCACGAACGCGACAGCGGCCGCCACGGTTCCCACGGCGAAGAGCAGATAGCTCGCGACGGCGATCGTGAGCAGTCCGAGCACGAGGAACCCGAAAATGGACAGCAACAGCACGGGGTCGGTCCTGCGCAGCGGTGTGACAGAACTCATCCTCAGAACACCTTCCCCGGGTTCATGATGCCGAGCGGATCGAACAGGGCCTTGATCTCTCGCTGAAGGGAGAGCTGGTTCTCGCCGAGCTCGGTGCCGAGCCACCGCTTCTTCAGCAGTCCGACGCCGTGCTCTCCAGTCAGGGTACCGCCGAGCGAGAGGGCCGCTTCGAATACCTCGCCGGCTGCATCCCAGACGACCTGCGGAACGTCCACACCGTCGAACAGGAAATTGGGGTGCAGATTGCCGTCGCCGGCATGGGCGACCGTGGGGATCACGAGATCGTATCGGGCGGCTATTCCCGCGATGGCGGCGAACATCAGCGGAAGCGCGCTGCGTGGCACGGCGACGTCTTCGATCAGTACCGAGCCGTGCGCCTCCATCGCCGGATGGAATGACCGTCGGATCGCCAACATCCGCTCCCCCTCCGCCTCGTCGATGGTGAGGTCCGCGTCGCCGCCGAGCGAACGGATGATTCCGAGCGCATCCGCCGCCTCCCTCTCGCTCGCGGAACCATCGGTCTGGACGAGCAGATAGGCGCATCCGCGTCCGTGCAGCTCGAGCCCCAGGTGGACGCCGATGAGTTTGAGCGCATCGGCATCGAGCAGTTCCATCGCGGCCGGCCGGATGCGCGCTGCCGTGATCGCTGCGGAGGCGGATGCTGCGGCCGTGATGTCAGCAAAGTAGGCGCCGATCGTGGCGACGGTTCCGCTCGGCAGCGGGAGGAGTTTCACGGTCGCTTCGACGATGACTCCGAGGGTGCCCTCCGAGCCGATCATCAGCGCGGTGAGGTCGAGCCCGGTTACCCCCTTGACGCTCCGATGCCCGAGGGTGAGCAGGGTTCCATCCGCCCGGACGACCTTGAGCCCGAGCACCGCCTCCCGCGTGACGCCGTACTTCGCGCACAGCAGCCCGCCGGCGTTCGTCGCGATGTTGCCACCTACTGTCGAGATGGTTTTGCTCGCAGGGTCGGGAGCGAACCACAGGCCGTGCGGCTCGAGCGCCCGGTTGAGGTCGGAGTTGATGATGCCAGGCTCGAGCACGGCGAGCTCGTCGGCGGCGGAGACCTCGAGTACCCGGTTCATCCCGAGTGTCGACAGAACAATCTCGCCCGGTCCGGCGATGCTGCCACCGGCGAGGCCGGTGCCGGCCCCACGGGTGACGACGCCGATCCGATGCTCACTCGCGATTCGCATCGTCTGTTGCACCTGCTCGATCGACGTCGCCGTCACGATCGCGATCGGGGCGCCCGAGGAGACGTGGCCGGACTTGTCTGCGCGCGCCTCCTGCAGCAGCTTCGCCGCCGTCGATACCGCGTCGCCGAGCGACTTGCGAAGCGCGGCGAGCGCCGCGGTCTGCCGAGCCTCGTGCGACAGCGTGCCTCTCATTCGAGCACCGCGTCGATCGACTCCCGTGACGGGATCGACGGCACGGCGCCGACGCGCTGTACCGACAGCGCGGCGGCGGTCGTGCCGAACGTCGCGGCTTCAGCCAGCTCCCGGCCCTCCGCGATGGCGGCGGCGAATGCCCCGCAGAACGTGTCGCCCGCGCCGGTCGTGTCGACCGCGGTCACCTTGAGAGCGGGAACCATGCCGACCTCGATGCCCCCGTCGAACAACGCGGATCCCTGCGAGCCGAGGGTGACGATCACCCGGCCGACGAGCGACGCGAGGGTCGCGGAGGCGACGCTGAGATCGTCCGATCCGGCGATCAGGCAGGCCTCATGTTCGTTCACGATGAGGTAGTCGAGGGATTCGAGCAACTCGGGCGCGAGCGGCTGGGCGGGAGCAGCATTGAGCATCACGGTGGTTCCCACGCTGCGCGCGAACTTCGCGGCGGCCAGGACGACGCCGACCGGCAACTCCAACTGCAGAAGCAGAACGGATGACGCGGCGATCGCCGCGCGGTCGTCGTCGGTGAGCGCGACAACCGAGCTATTGGCGCCAGAGGCGACGATGATCGTGTTCTCGCCCCTCCCGTCGACAACGATGAACGCCTGACCTGTCGCCTCGTCGACCCTTCGGACCAACGTGTCGACGATGCCGTCCTCGGTCAGCACCGCCGCGAGCTGGTTCCCGTGGCTGTCTCGCCCGAGCGCGCCGACGAACGTGGTGACGGCTCCGGCGCGAGCCGCGGCGACCGCCTGATTGAGTCCTTTGCCGCCCGGATGCAACGCGACGGATTCGGCGAGCAGCGTCTCACCCGGAGAGGGAACGCGGTCGACGGTGAACAGGATGTCCATGTTGGCGCTGCCTACTACGGCGACTCCGGAATGCGTGGTCATTGAATCGACCCTAGGGCGTGGACGATCATGGTGCCATTTCCCCACCGACAGATCAACCCCAGTGAGCATTTTTTCGAGTTCGAGGACGACGGTGCGACAGTAGTGATGCCCCGATGGGGAGTCCCTGCTGGCCCCACTCAGAATGGAACGAGGTAGAGAAATGACGAATACACCAGCTAACAACAATGCGCGCCGCGATCGTCTCTCGACTGAGACGAAGGCTGCATTCAAGACGACCGAGTTCATCGCCTACGTCGTCATCCTTATCGCCATGTTCATCGCGTCCGCCGTGGTTGATAACGGTGACGATGGCCAGGGCTTCGGCGCTGCGCATGTATGGCAGTACGCCACCTGGCTCACCATCGGATACATGATCAGCCGGGGCCTGGCCAAGTCCGGCAGCCGCGAGAACTACGACCGCGACGATCGCAACGACCGCCGCTGACCGACAGCGCAAGACGGCGAGGCGAGGGTCTCCCGTGTCAGGGGGCTCCTCGCCTTTACCGTGGCCCAGCAGCGGGACGGAACCGCCCTGTGCCTCGTGCATCGCGTCATTGCTGGAATAGCATTCAGCGCATGGCCACATCCCCGAGTCCCAGGGCATTCAGTGACGGCGATCAGAGTGAGGCCGGGTCCGAAGACGGTCGCAACGAGAGCGAGAACGAGCGTCTGGACCGCAACTGGAGCGAGATCCTGCAGGAGTTGCGGGTCATCCAGACAGGGACGCAGATCATCACGGGCTTTCTGCTCACGCTGGCGTTCCAGCAGCGGTTCTTCGATCTCGACGCATTCCAGGTCAGCACCTACCTGGTGCTCGTGCTGCTTGCGGGCTTCACGACCGCTCTCGCTCTGGCACCGGTGAGCCTGCATCGCGCGCTGTTCCGCCAGCGAGCCAAAGATCAACTCGTGCGCATCGCGAATCGCCTCCTCAAGGTCGTACTCGTCGGCGTGACCGCGGTGCTGGCCGGAACCGTGCTCCTGATCTTCGACGTGGTCGTGTCGCGTGAGGCGGGGGTATTGGCCGGTACGGCGATGCTCGTCGTCGCGGTCGCGCTGGGCATAGTGCTTCCGATCGCCGCGCGGCGTTTCCGCGACACCGGCGTCGCGGAGTGAGCACGCGCAGTGGCCGGGCCTGGCCCCGAGGGACTGCGGCGGACCAGGCCGACCGGGTTCAGTGCGCAGCGCCCGGGCCGGAAACCGGCGTTCCGATGCTTGCCGGCCGTATTGCCGCTCCGCATCGCGCGGCATCCGCTGACCCGCCCGAGGGTAGCTGTTGACACTGCATTGCCGACGTCAGTCGGCGTATACCAATGATACCCCGCCTCGCCCCTGATCGGTCGGGCCAATCCTCGGCAGCTAGGCGCTCTTCGTTCTGCGGGCCGCTGACTTCTTCCGCGTACCGTTTGTGGACGCCGCGCCGTCGGCATCGTCCTCCGGTGCGGGCTTCGCCTGCCCCTGCGCCTTTTCCGCGGTCGCCTTGCCGGGTTTCCGCGCCCCCGATCCGCCGGCCGACGCCTTCCCGGACGCGCGGCTCTTCTCGACGCTTCGTCGAAGTGCCTCCATCAGGTCGAGCACCTCGCCGCCCTCGTCGTCATCCTTCGCGGACTGCCCGAACGTCTCCTCCGTATCGACCGCGTCACCCTTCTTGAGCTTGACCTCGATCAGCTCGCGCAGCTGCTCCTGATAGTCGTCACGGAACTGCTCTGGCTCGAAATCGGATTCGAAGCTCTTCACAAGCGCCTCCGACATCTCCAGTTCCTTGGCGGATATCTTCACGCGCTCGTCCAGCGAGGGGAAGGATGCTTCACGCACCTCGTCGTCCCAGAGCAGCGCCTGCAGCATCAACACGTCCCCACGCACGCGCAACGCACCCAGGCGAGTCTTCTGCCGGAGCGCGAAGTGCACGATCGCCGTGCGTTCGGTCTCCTCGAGGGTCCGGCGCAGGAGCGCATACGCCTTCGATGACTTCGAGGCCGGCTCGAGAAAGTAGCTGCGGTCGAACATGATCGGGTCGATCTGCTCGGTGGGCACGAACTCGACCACGTTGATCTCCCGGCTCTTCTCCTCCGGCAGGGACTTGAGATCCTCGCTGGTCAGGATGACGGTGCTCTCGCCGTCGTCATACGCCTTGTCGATGTGTTCGTAGTCGACGATTTTGCCGCATATCTCACACCGGCGCTGGTAGCGGATCCGCCCACCATCCTTGTCGTGCACTTGGTGCAGTGAGATGTCGTGGTCCTCCGTCGCGCTGTACACCTTGACGGGGACGTTGACCAGCCCGAAGGTGATCGCGCCGGTCCAGATAGCTCTCATGTTTTCCATTGTGATCCCGCCCCTCGCAAGAGGGAAGCCCGCGCTGCAGCGAAATCGCGGGGCAAGGGGTGGCAGGGTGCTTCGGCTTGCTCCAAACTTGACCCATGGAAGGGTCTGAACCGACGATCGTCTCGGTCGACGGGCGTCGCATCCGGCTCACCAATCTCGACAAGGTGCTCTACCCGGAGACGGGCACGACGAAGGCCGACGTGCTCGACTACTACGCTCGCGTGGCAGACGCCCTCATCAGCCACGCGGCGAACCGGCCCGCCACTCGCAAACGCTGGGTGCACGGCGTCGGCACCGCCGAGAAACCCGGCCCGGTGTTCTTTCAGAAGAACCTCGACGACAGCACCCCTGAGTGGGTTCCGCGCCGATCGATCGAGCACCGGGAGCACGCCAGCGACTACCCGCTCGTGAACGATGGGGCGACCCTGACCTGGCTCGGACAGATCGCAGCGCTCGAAATCCACGTTCCCCAGTGGCAGTTCGGGCGCACCGGGGTGCAGAAGAACCCCGACCGGCTCGTGCTGGACCTCGACCCGGGTGAAGGTGCCGGCCTTCTCGAGTGCGCAGAAGTCGCGAGGCTCGCACGAACCATCCTCACCGGTATGGGGCTCGATCCGATGCCGGTGACGAGCGGCAGCAAGGGCATTCACCTGTACGCCGCCCTCGACGGCAGGCAGGATTCGGAGGCCGTCAGCTCCATTGCGCACGAGCTGGCTCGCGCTCTCGAGGCGGATCACCCGGATCTCATCGTCAGCGATATGAAGAAGGATCTACGCACCGGCAAGGTGCTCGTCGACTGGAGCCAGAACAACAAGAACAAGACGACGATCACGCCGTACTCTCTGCGAGGGCGCATCCGTCCGACGGTCGCCGCCCCCCGCACCTGGCGGGAGCTCGCGTCCCCCGACCTCGAGCAGCTCGACTACCGGCAGGTGCTCGCTCGCCTCGCTCGCCGGGGGGACCCGCTCGCCGGGCTCTCCGCGGGGCACCTCGCGTCCCTCGAGCCGACGCCGGAGCGTATGGCCGGGTTCGAGACCTCGCCGCAGGCCGACGATCGCCTGGCGAAGTATCGCAGCATGCGCGATGGGTCGAAGACTCCCGAACCCGTTCCGGGCGACCCGGCCCCGACCTCCACCGGGCAGAGCTTCGTCATCCAGGAGCACCACGCCCGTCGTCTGCACTGGGACTTCCGCCTTGAGCACGATGGCGTGCTGGTGAGCTGGGCGCTGCCGAAGGGCGTTCCAACCGACGGGAACCAGAACCACCTCGCCGTGCAGACAGAGGATCACCCGCTCGAATACGGGACATTCGAGGGCAGCATTCCCCAAGGTGAGTATGGCGCCGGTGAGGTCACAATCTGGGATTCGGGAAGTTACGAGCTTGAGAAGTGGCGTGACGGCAGGGAGGTCATCGTCACCGTGCACGGCGAGAGGCACGGTTCCCATCGCTACGCGCTGATCCACACGGGTGGCCGTGACAGCGCGTCAGAGAACAACTGGCTCATTCACCTGATGGAGTCCGGTCGCGATGCCCGATCACTGCGGAGTCGAAGCGCGAGCCGCAAGACGGTGGGCTCGCCGCGTCGGTCCCACGAAAAGGCGGTCGCCCCGATGCTCGCGGTGCTCGGGACGGAACAGGACCTCAACGGCGGTGACGACTGGGCGTTCGAGATGAAGTGGGACGGCATCCGGGCTATCGCCTATGTCGAGGGTGATCGACTCCGGCTCGTGAGCCGCAACGGCAACGACCTCACTGCCGGGTACCCGGACCTCGCTTCGATCATCGACTCGGTGAACGCGGATGCCGTGCTCGACGGCGAGATCGTCGCCTTCAACTCGCGCGGGCGACCGGATTTCGGCCTCCTGCAGACGCGGATGAACTTGGCGAAACGAATCGAGATCGACGCGGCGGCGAAGACCACCCCGGCCCACTTCATCGTCTTCGATCTGCTCGAGAGCGACGGGAGATCGACACTGCGGTCCTCCTACGACGAACGGCGCGCGCATCTCGAGTCGGCCGTCAGAGCGCGCGGCCGGGTCCAGGTGCCGCCGGCCTTCGACGGAAACGCCGGTGACGCGATCAGGGCGAGTCTCGAACTCGGTCTCGAAGGAATCATGGCGAAGAAACGCGACGGGACGTACAGCCCTGGTCGGCGCTCCCGGTCCTGGATCAAAATCAAGCACCACCTTGCGCAGGAAGTGGTGATCGGCGGCTGGCGCCCCGGCAAGGGCCGGCGCCTCAGCCAGGTGGGCTCGCTGCTCATGGGAATACCGGACGGTAGGGGGCTGCGTTATGTCGGTCGCGTGGGGACGGGCTTCCGTGAACGCGACCTCGACGAACTCACGACGAGGCTGCGCCGACTGGAGCGAAAGACCGCCCCCTTCCTCGACGTGCCGAGAGCCGACGCCTCCGACGCACACTGGGTGACACCCCGGCTCGTCGGGGAGGTCGAGTTCTCTGATTGGACGGCAAGTGGGCGCCTTCGTCAACCGGCGTGGCGGGGGTGGCGACCGGACAAGTCGGCGGCCGACGTCGCGCAAGAGACCCCGTGACGAGGATCACCGTCGTCGTGCCGGTGAAGGACGATGCGCCGATGCTCGAACACTGTCTTGCCTCGCTCAAGCGGCAGATCCGCCCCGCGGACCAGTTGATCGTCGTCGACAACGGTAGCTCCGACGACTCGGCGCAGGTCGCGGCGCGATTCGGCGCTACCGTCGTGACCGAACCGAGGGTGGGCATCTGGCAGGCAGCGGCTACCGGGTTCGATGCGGCGACGGGAGACATCATCGCGCGGTGCGACGCCGACTCACGACCCGACCCTGACTGGCTCGAGAGGATTGAGGAGGCGCTCTCGGAGCATCCGTCCGCCGTTGCCGTCAGTGGGCCGGGTCGGTTTTACGATCTGGGTCAGCCGCTACGCTTTCTCGCAGACTTGCTCTACATGCGGGCATACTTCTTGTTCGGCCGCGGGGCCCTCGCCAATCGCACCGTGTTCGGGTCGAACCTCGCTCTCCGGGCCACCGCATGGCGCGACGTCGCCGAGCAGGTGCACCGCGACGACCCAGACGTGCACGACGACTTCGACCTTGCCTACCATTTCCATCCCGCGGCGACGGTGCTTTACGACCGCACCCTCACCGTCGGAATCTCGGCCAGGCCGTTCCGCGACCGGCGCGCGATGGTCGTGCGCTATCGTCGCGGACTGCACACCGTCGCGGTGCACGGCGCACGCGACTGCGCCCCCATGCGCTGGCGTCGGCGCATCATCGAACGGTCCCAGTCCTAAGCTGCACAGATGACAACGTCGCACCGACCCGCCGAGGTGCGGGAGAGGGATGCCGGATGACCCCCACGAGCCGCGGCCTCGACAGAACGGCCTGGAGACTCGTGGCCCGCCGAAGCTGGCACGGTTTCGTGCGCCATCGCGGCATCGACTCCGCCGCCGCCCTCACCTTCTTCGCGGCACTCGCCCTGCTTCCCGCAGCACTGAGCGTCGTCTCCGCGGTCGCCGTCTCCGACACTCGAGAGGGTGCCGTTCGTGAATTGCTCGTCACCGTTGACACGCTGGTTCGAGACTCGACCGTCACGGCGGTTGCGGGACCGCTTCAGCAACTGACGGAGCTTCCGAGCCCAGGCTGGGGTCTCGCGATCGGACTGGTGCTCACGCTATGGACCGCTTCGGGGTACGCGACCGCGTTCGGCCGGGCCGTGAACACCGTCTACGAGGTGCAGGAAGGTCGTCAGTTCTGGAAATTCCGCGGCCACATGCTCCTGGTGACCCTTGTCACCACCGTCGCATTCGCGGGCATCCTCACGATTCTGCTCGGGACGCCAGCTGTCGCCCAGGCCATCGGCGAGAACGTCGGCATCGGCGAGCCATGGCTCACCATGTGGAACATCGGCAAGTGGCTCGTGTTGCTCGTTCTCGCCCTTGTCATCGTCGCGATACTCTACTTCTTCACGCCGAACGTCCTCCGCCCGAGGCTGCGCTGGGTATCGTGGGGCTCCGCCTTCGCGATAGTGCTCTGGGCGACCGCAACCGCCGGTTTCGCCGTGTACGTGGCATCGATCGGGCAGTACGACGAGATCTACGGCTGGCTCGGCGGTGGAGTGGTACTGCTGCTCTGGCTGTACCTGACGAATCTCGTGCTCGTGCTCGGCGCGGAGGTGGACGCCGAAATCGTGCGGGTGCGTCAGCTGCAGGCGGGAATCGAAGCGGAGGACGTCATCCGGTTGCCCCTTCGCGACTCCACCCGCAACCTGATGATCGCCCGCCAGAGCGCCGACGACGCGGCGGACGGTCGCGCTCTCCGCGAGCAGCACGTACCGTAGAAGCACCCAATCTAAGGACTCATCATGCGCCTCAAGCTGTTGTTCGTGATCGGAACCGTCTCCGGCTATCTTCTGGGGGCCCGCGCCGGGCGGTCGAAGTACGAACAGATAAGGACTCGCGCCAGCGAGGCGTGGAACGTCCCTCGCGTGCAGAAGATCGTCACTGAGACTCAGGAGTTCCTGAAGGAGAACGCCCCGATCATTGCCGACAAGGTGGCTGAGGGCACAAAGATCGCGAGTGAGAAGTTCGCGGAAAGCGTGACGATCGCCAGCACGTCCGTCTCCGAGGGCACGAAGGTCACCGTTTCCGGCGCAAAGGATGCTGCAGAGAAGGTGGCCGGCACCGCCCGGGAAGTGGGCGGGAAGGTGGCCGAGGCGGCACGTTCCGTCGCCGCCCGGGTTGCGGGCGCGAGTGCGGGAGCCGACCGGAACGACGCGGCGGATGCTGCCGACACGGATTCCACGGACGGGCGCGCCGGGAGCACCGAGCCGCGTCCTCTCTGATCCGATCTGGTGGTCGGCGTCAGTCCTCGTCGTCATCCGTGAAACGATCCTGCGATACGACGCTGATCACCCCGGTCATAGGCACGATTCCGCTGAGCCTCTCGGGCGAGAGAATCCGTGTCACCTCGTCGCGATCCATCAGGCCGGCGGCGACTACGAGATCGGCGATCGACGCGTTCGTCGTGAGCGCCGTGTGCGCCAGGCTCGCCGACGCGGTGTAACCGATGTAGGGCGTCAGCGCAGTGACGACGCCCACCGAGGTCTCTACCTGCATGCTCAGTCGTGAGAGGTTCGGCGTGATGCCGTCGATGCAGTTGATGCGGAGCGTGCGGCAAGCGTTGGTCATCCAGGCGAGCGACTGCAGAATGCTGTGCGCGATCACGGGCTCGAAGGCATTGAGCTGCAACTGTCCTGCTTCGGCCGCGGCCGTCACCGTCGCATCTGCCCCGATCACGCTGAAGGCGACCTGATTGACAACCTCCGGAATGACCGGGTTGACCTTTCCCGGCATGATCGACGACCCCGCCTGACGAGGGGGAAGGTTGATTTCGCCCAAGCCCGCCTGGGGTCCGGACGACAGCAGGCGCAGATCATTGCAGATTTTGGACAGCTTCACCGCCGCGCGCTTGAGCGTGCCGCTCAGGGTCATGAAGATGCCGGCATCCGAGGTCGCCTCGATCAGGTCCGCGGCGGTCACCATGTGAATACCGGTGACCTCGATGAGCTGACGACACACCGAGGCGGCGTAGCGCGGGTCGGCGGTGATGCCGGTGCCGATCGCGGTCGCACCCATGTTGATCTCGTTGAGCCACGGAATCACTTCGCTGAGCCTGTCGAAGTCCTCCGCGAGCGTGTGAGCGAATCCGCTGAACTCCTGACCGAGCGTCATTGGCACGGCGTCCTGCATCTGGGTGCGACCCACCTTGAGCACTCCGGCGAACTCGACGCCCTTCGCCGCGAATGACTTCGTCATTCTCGCGTGCTCCTCGAGGAGCCGTTTCGTGCCGAAGACCATCGCAAGCTTGATCGCGGTCGGGTACACGTCGTTGGTGCTCTGGCTTCGGTTCACGTCGTCGAGCGGGTGCATGTGCTTGTAGTCGCCGAGTTCATGCCCGAGCAGTTCGAGACACCGATTGGCGATGACCTCGTTCGTGTTCATGTTCGTCGAGGTGCCCGCTCCGCCCTGGATGACGCCGACGACGAACTGGTCGTGCAGTTCGCCGTTGACAATCTCGAGGCACACACGTTCGATCAGGTCGGCCTTGGCGGGATCGAGGACGCCGATCTCCCGGTTGGCTCTCGCCGCCGCCTGCTTCACCCGGGCGAGCGCGCGGATCAGGTCGGGATAGACCGAGATGGGCCGCCGGGTGATCGGGAAGTTCTCCAGTGCCCGCGCCGTGTGAATGCCCCAGTAAGCGTTCGCCGGTATTCTCATCGACCCGAGGGAGTCGCGTTCGAGTCTCGTCGGCACCGAGTCGTCGAGGCCGAGGGGACCGGGATCGAACTCGCCGGCGGCAGGCGCTTCCCGAAGGTTCTCGAAACCCGCCGTGGCCGGAAGGAGGATGGGTGAGGTTTCGTTCACTTCGTAGCTCCGTTGCTGTTGGTCGCTTCGCTCGTGGCAGTGGACTCAGTTGACTCTACTCGGCGGTTGACGCAAGCCCTTGAGTCCTCGGACGACCGGGCATAGCGTGTCGGAGACGGCGAACCCGGGAGGACGAAACGATGAGCACCTTCGACACCGCAGGCGACCTGTCGGCGGGAGGCCCGTATACCGATGGCCTCGACAGCGAGGCGGTGACGAGCCGGTCGGCGGCAGACGATGCCGCGACGAGCGGCGGAACCCCGGAGGAGACAGCCTCGGACGGCCAGAACCTCGGCGAGAACGGCGGGAATGCGAACCTGGCCGATGGGGCGCTGTCGCCGGGAAGCACCGCGACAGGTGGGCCGACGACGACCGGCGACGTGCAGTGATGACGGCGACCGATAAATCGTGGTTACCGCACCTGAACCGCCCCCGCGATTCGGTGTCGACCTTCGGTCGCCGCCATCCCTAGCCCCCCGGCTAGTTGCATGGTCCACTCTAGGCAGAAGCGGCGTTCCGCCGACCCCCCCAAATCGGGGGTGGGCATTAAGGGGGACAAGGGCGCCCGTCGAGGGCTTGCACAGCGTTCTCGGCGGGCCTAGCGTCGGGGTATGGATGACGCGATGAACGGCCCGGACCTCGGTCGACACTCTGCCGGCCGGCAAGACGGCGACGAGCAGGCGGTTGAAGAGGTCGCGGATGCTTTGCCGGGTAGCGGCCGGCTCGAGGAGCCGGAGGACGACCTGAACGGGGCGAGCGGACCCATTCAGGTTCCGTGACGACTGCGTCCACGCGAGCGCAGGCTGCCGACGAGGCGCTCACCACTGGCCAGATGAACAGCGACATCCGCCGCGTCGCGAGAGAGTATTTCGGCTGGGAGTCTCTCCGCCCCGGCCAGCTCGAGGCGATTGTCGGCGTTTTGGAGGGTCACGACTCGTTGGTGGTCATGCCGACCGGATATGGGAAGTCCGCCGTCTACCAACTCGCGGGGGCGCTTGTGAACGGCCCGACGGTCGTGGTTTCGCCGCTCATCGCACTGCAGGCCGACCAGGTGGCAGGCATCCGCTCCCGCCGTCGCGCGCCGGATGCCGCGGCCATCAACTCCGCTCAGAACGATCGGCAGAACGACGAGGCTTGGCGGTCCCTGTCGACGGGCAACTCCGAGTACCTGTTCCTCGCGCCGGAACAATTGGCGAAGGACGACGTCGTCGACCGACTCCGCGAGCTTCGAGTGCAGCTCTTCGTCGTCGACGAAGCACACTGTGTCTCATCCTGGGGTCACGACTTCCGGCCCGACTACCTCCGCCTCGGCGATGTTATCGACCGTCTCGGCCGGCCCACGGTACTGGCGCTGACCGCGACCGGTTCCGCCCCCGTGCGGGAAGAGATTCTCGAGCGCCTGAAGATGCGCGAACCGCGGGTTCTCACCCGCGGCTTCGACCGCCCGAACCTCCGCCTGGAAGTCGTGCGCCATTCTGAGGATTCGGCCAAGCGCGATGCGGTCGTCGGACAGATCGCCAACCTTCCCAAACCGGGGCTGCTCTACGTCGCCACGCGCAGAGACACCGAACGCTTCGCGTCCGAACTGAACGAACGAGGCATCCGGGCGACGGCGTACCACGGCGGCCTGAACGCGGCGGAGCGCAGAACCGCGCACGAATCGTTCCTCGCCGACGAGGTCGACGTCGTCGTGGCGACCTCCGCGTTCGGAATGGGGATCGACAAGCCGAACGTGCGCTTTGTGCTGCACGCGGCCGTGACCGACTCAATCGACAGCTACTACCAGGAAATCGGCCGCGCCGGCCGTGACGGCGAGGCGGCGACCGTGACGCTGCACTATCGCTCGGAGGATTTGGGATTGCGCACCTTCTTCACCGCACGGACTCCGGACAAGGCGGCGCTGACGCAGGCATTCGCGGCGCTCACGGCCGCGAAGGAGCCGGTCCGCCCCGGGGCGCTCGCTCGCGACCTCGGAATCTCGTCCAGAAAGCTCACCGGGCTATTGAATCTGTTCGTCGAGGCCGGTGTCCTCGAATCACGTCCGCGCGGCCTGAAGGCAGTGCGCTCCACTACCCCGGCAGACGCAGTGCGGCTCGCCGTGGAGGCCTCCGAATCGCGCGAGCGGATCGAGCATTCGCGGCTCGCAATGATGCGGGGGTACGCGGAGACAAGAGCCTGTCGCCGCGTCGTACTGCTCGGCTACTTCGGAGACGAGCTCTCCGAGCCCTGCCGCAACTGCGACACGTGCTCCGACGGCAGCGCCTTCGAGGCGGCGCCGGAGAACGCGGATTCGCCGTTCCTCCCCGATACCCACGTCCGGCACGGTGAGTGGGGAGAAGGCACGGTCATGAGCATCGACGACGACAGGATCACCGTGTTCTTCGAGAGCGAGGGCTACAAGGTACTGTCTCTCGACGCCGTGCAGGAACGTGGCCTGCTTGAGACCCTCGCCGCGAATCCGGCTTGACTTGCGCTGACCGCCGTGACCCGACGTAGGCTCGATCCGTGATGTCGTCGTGTGCGCCCGAGGTGATCGGGGTCCGGTCGTGACCCGCGAGGTCAGCCTCGAGGTACTTCGCGCCGAGGCCCGCGATGAGCTCGACACCGTGATCTTCGAACGATGCCGAAACGGCGAGGACCCGTGGGACTTCATGGACGAGCTGCCGAGCATTGATGAGCTCGTTGTCTACCTGCTCCGCGCCGAACAGATTCTGGCAGACGGCTCGCAGGCGCCGAGCGCCGCACGCGAGTACCGGATCCTCCGTCAGATCGGTTTGGATCATCCGGACCTGACCGGCACCGTCTGGCGGCTGCTCGGTCAGGTGAGTCTTCCGGCGCTCTGACCTCCAGGCCGCGTTCCTCTTGCGCCGAGCGACGTCGCCGGTCAGGCTGGACGCATGGACAAATCAGAGCATGCACCCGACCCGTATGAGGACGGCACCGTGCCTGCGGACGCCGACCTGGCCACCTCGAGCGAGGACGGTTCGGCGGCCGAGCCGTCGATCGACCCCGTCGCACCCGAGCCCGGGAACGAGCCCGCAACCGAAGACGAGAAAGATCGGGCACAACGCCATTACTGATCAGCGCAAGGACGCCGAGCCGGCGACGTCCGAGGCCTCGGATGCGGCGGGCGACGAGGTGCTGGGCGCAACGGGCGATCAGCGGCCGAACCCGGACGCCCTCATCGAGGGCAACCGGGTGGTCACCGTGGAGGACATGGAGTGAGCGGCACAGGCAACGGGGAGGCATCGGCCGAGGAGCGCGACGATCTGCTGCGAAACGACCATCCGCTGCGAAACGACACCGACGACCACGAGCTGGGCGACATCGACGAGCGCGACTAGGAGCGTCCGCGCTGCCGCGCCTCGGCCACGGCGCCGCGGATGCCCGTCTTCCAGGGCGTCCCGTGCCCGGGCAGGACGATGCGGGCTTCCGTCTCGGCGAGCGCGTCGAGGGATTCGAGGGCCTGAGCGCTGTCTGCCGTCGCCGCGCCGGACACGATCTGTGGGCCCGACCTGCCCGTGTACGGGTCGAAGGTGACGAGCGCGTCGCCGCACAGCAGCGTCGAACGGTCGGCGAGATGCAGCGCGGAATGCCCGTAGGTGTGGCCGGGACAAAAGATCACGGTGGGACGACCTGGAACGGCCAACACGTCGTCCGCCTCGAAGAACTGCAGGTTGGCGAGCCCCTTGACCGAGAGCGCGCCGGCTTTTGCCATCGCGGTGAGCACCGGAATGGAAGCGGGATGCTTCACCGGGTACAGGATGCGAGGAGACTCGTGCTCGTATCGATACGGGTGCCGCGCGATGTACTCCTCGTTGGGATGCGCCCAGATCGGCACGCCCCACTCCTCGCCGGCGCGACGGGCGGCGCCGAGGTGGTCGAAGTGGGCATGTGTCAGCACTACCGCGCGAACGTCCGAGGGGGTCCGGCCAATCTGCTGAATCGCCTGCAACAGCAGCGACCAGGTTGCCGGGAAGGCCGTGTCGACGAGGGTCAGCTCCCCCGCGTCCTCGATCAGGTAGCAGTTGACGTACGCGTGTTCGAGTCTGTGGACGCCGGGGGCCACGTTGCGGGTGAGCGTCGCCCCGCCCGGCCGCACGGCCCGGTGCATCGGAGCCGGCAAGATGGTGGAGGCGGAAGTCATCGATACCTCTCTCGTGCATGGACGGGTCCCTCGACGCTACGCGCCGTTCGCGACCGGCGGCAGGGATTGACTTGCCCTGGCGCCCTGTCCAATCGGGGGGAGACGTGCTTACCCTTGGGAGCATGACCGACACTCAGCGCCCAGAGGGCGACGACGACCTCAGCACCGCACCGGAGTACGAGCAACTCGGCGAGAAGGGCAACCCGTTCACGGGCGACAGTGGCGCCCCCGACGAGGCCGACATCGATCAGGTGCCGGCCGAGCAGGGTGAGCGGGCGGGTGGAGCCGTAGGCGACCAGAACCCGCCTCTTCCCGACTGGGGGCCGACCGACGGGGAACACGGCGTGGACGGCGACACCACGACCAGCTAGCTTCACTCGCCGCATTGCGGCGCAGGAACGACGCTGCCGGGGCCGGCGCTGGCTGCCGAGGTATCCGCGTGGCACGGCCCGCCCGGATATCTCCGCCGAACCGATGGCGTGGCCGGAGCCGCAATGAGGAACGCTGCCGTACAGAGCGGTACCCGACCCGGTGTGAGTTGGCCGGTTGCGATTCGAGGCACGAGGCAGCCGGGTCACTTGCTTCGGCTCAACGAAACCTTCTCAGCGCGGCGAGCGCCGCCGGATACTCGGCGAGGCAGAGGGCGGCGCCGTGACGCTCGACCTCGTGCAGTACGCCGAACTGGAACGCGTAATCGCCGGTGCTGGGCGTAGCGCGAAGATGCTGCTGCATGCGCACGCTGTCGCGGTGCTCGCCGAGGAGGTCATGTACCGCCTCGGCCGCGAACGCCATGCGGCGAACTCGCTTGCCGAACACTCCCGCGTCGCCCTCGGTCACGGCCTCAGCCGCGTAGCGCAGCCGCTTCGCGGCTTTGCGGGTCTCGTGCAGCAGGGGAATGAGCTCCTGCCCGGTGCTCGCCGCATCCGCCCGCCTGGCCCGGCGCACCACCCGCTTGAGGTCGCGGGCGAGCGCGATCGGAATCAGTTCGCCCGCGCTTTCGAAGGCGCCGTTGGCGAGGGCAGGGCGGCGCACGAACTCGTCGAGGGAGTCGAGGAGCCGGAAATAGCGCTCCCCCGACAGCTCGGCCAGCACGCGCGAATGGGCCTGGCCGTAGTCGCCGCCCCAAGCATCGGCGAGGTGATCACCGACCTCCGCGGGGATGCCGTCATGGTCAGCGGCAATCGCCCGGCTTCGATCTCGCATCACCTCCGCGTCCCGCGCCTGGCCGAGGACGGTGCCGAGCTGTTTCAGTTCGTCCCGGATGTGTCCGCTGACCGCGCGATCAAACACCTCCCGGTAGCTTGCGAAGAGACTGCGCAGCCGCCGGATCCTCGTGCGCATCTGATGCACCGAGTCCGCCTGATCAACCCGTACCTTCGGGTCGAGCTGCTTCAGCTCCTCGACGAGCGCCTCGATCGCGACGGCCAGCACTTCCCCGGCGGTGCTCGAGCGGTCGAGGGACGGTGCCACCCGGTCCTCCGAGAGGCTTGTGCGTCCGAGGGCGCTCGCGAGCTTCGATGCGCTCGACGCGGGCGTCGCCCCCGCCGCGAGAACCTGTTGCTCGACGGCGTCGAGAAGCGCCGAGCGCTCCTCCGGCGACTCGGGCGCCCCACCGAGCAACTCGGTTTCCCACTCTCGCCAGATTCGGAGGATGCCCGTGTTCACGTCGCTCGCCGACACGACGTCGTCTGCGAACTCGAGCAACTCTGCGCCGTCCGGCCCTAAGAGGTGCAGCAGGGTGCGGCGGGTGTGGATGCGCGCGACGACCCGCACCTCTTGGTCGCGGACGAGGGAGCGGATCGGTTCGAGCACGCTGTCGGGGGCGTCACCATCGGTGAGCGGCCAATGCAGCTCGGTGCGACCGTGCGGCGCGGGCAGCTTGATGTGCCACCCCTCGTCGTCGCCGCCGCTGCGTCGACGGAGCACGATGCGCCGGGATGCGAGGTCACCGCCAGGCGTATCGAAGTACTCGGCGTGCAGTTCCACCTCGCCGCGGAGCTCAACCGTCCCTATGCCGTCGAGGCGGGGAACGGACGTGTGCTCGTCGACCTCATACTTGCGTTCGATCTCCTCATGCGTCGTCATGCTCATGGGTCCTGTCTACCGGACCTCGCCCCGCGCCGCCTGAAGAAGTCGCAAGCCCCCGCGCTGTGTCACCGATGTCGATTGCTCGATACGGTGGAGTGTGACGTTTTCGACTCCTCCTACACCCCAGAAGAAGCCCGCCGTTCGAACGCACCATGGACACGCGTTCGTCGACGACTACGAATGGCTTCGCCGCAAGGACGATCCGGAGGTGCTCGCGTACCTCGAGGCTGAAAACGAATGGACCGCTGCCGAGACGGCGCATCTCGAAGCGCTCACCGAACAGGTCTTCGAGGAGATCAAGGGCCGCACGCAGGAGACGGACCTCTCGGTGCCGGTGCGCCAAGGGTCCCATTGGTATTACACGCGAACCGTCGAGGGAAAGTCGTACGGCGTGTACTGCCGGGCGCCGATCACGGGACCGGATGACTGGACGCCGCCCGAGGTCGGAGCCGTCGGGAACGGCGAGGAGGTGCTCCTCGACGCGAACGCAGAGGCCGAAGGACACGAATTCTTCTCCCTCGGCAGCTTCGACGTGTCGACCGACGGGACACTCCTCGCGTGGGCGGTCGATGTGAAAGGTGACGAGCGCTACACGCTGCGGATCAAAGACATCGCCTCTGGCAAGGTCAGCGCGGTCGACGAGGTGGCGAACACGGCCGGCGGGGCCCTGTTCGCGCTGGACGGGCGATTCGTGTTCTACGCGACGATGGATGACGCCTGGCGCCCCGACACGGTATGGCGGCATCGGTTGGGAACGCCATCATCAGCCGATGTGCGCGTGTTCACGGAACCCGATGAACGGTTCTGGGTCGGCGTCGGACGCACCAGGAGCCGCCGATACCTGCTGATCGAGGTCGGCTCGAAGGTCACGAGCGAGGTGCTGCTGCTCGACGCCGACGATCCGGAGGGAGAGTTCTTCCCCGTGTGGCCGCGGGTGGAGGGCGTCGAGTACGACGTCGAGCACGCTGTGGTCGCCGGCGAGGACCGGCTGCTGATCACGCACAACGATGGTGCCGAGAACTTCGAGCTCGTCGACGTGGCCGCGGTGGACCCTCTCGGAGAGCGGATCGTCGTGATCGCGCACGCGGCGGATTCGCGACTCGAAGGTGTCGACGCGTTTGAGACGCATTTGGCCGTGTCCTACCGAAGTGGCGCGCTCACGCGAGTCGGGATCATTCCGCTGCGCTCGGAGATCAGTACCGGAACGATCGCCGGGCGATCCGCGCTGGGCCAGATCATCGGCTACGGGGCCGTGCGAGAGGTCGAATTCGAGGAACCGCTGTTCGACGTCAGCGTCGGCAGCAACCCGGAGTGGCAGCAGCCGCGCCTGCGGCTCTCGTTCACGTCGTTCGTGACCCCGATGACGGTGCTGGACTACGACGTGAACTCCGGGGAGCGGCGAATACTGAAGCGACAGGCCGTTCTCGGAGGATACGACCCTGAACAGTACGAGCAGTCCCGCGACTGGGCCGTCGCCACCGATGGCACGCGGATCCCGGTGTCGCTCGTCTGGAAGACGGATGCCGTCGACCGCTCCCAGCCCGCGCCGACTCTGATCTACGGCTACGGGTCGTACGAGGCCAGCATGGATCCGAGCTTCTCGATCGCCCGGTTGTCGCTGCTCGACCGCGGCATGATCTTCGCCGTCGCTCACGTGCGCGGCGGAGGCGAGCTCGGCCGCGCCTGGTATGAGAACGGCAGAACGCTTACCAAACGCAATACCTTCACTGACTTCATCGCCGTCGCGGAGCACCTGATTGCGGAGGGTTACACGACACCGTCGAGGCTCGTTGCGGAAGGACGCAGCGCCGGCGGGCTGCTCGTCGGCGCCGCCGCGAACCTCGCGCCCCACCTTTTCGCCGCAATTCTCGCCGGGGTACCGTTCGTGGACGCCCTCACGAGCATCCTCGATCCCGAGCTTCCCCTCACAGTGATCGAGTGGGACGAGTGGGGCAATCCCCTGCACGACGCTGCGGTCTACGAGTACATGCGCACCTACACTCCCTACGAGAACGTGCGTGAGGATGTCGCGTACCCTCGGATCCTCGCCGTCACGAGCCTCAACGACACCCGAGTGCTTTACGTCGAGCCGGCGAAATGGGTCGCCCGCCTGCGCGAAGTAGGTGCGCGGGCGCTGCTTAAGACCGAGATGAAGGCCGGACACGGCGGGGTGAGCGGCCGCTACGAAGCCTGGCGGGAGCGGGCCTTCGAGTACGCCTGGGTGCTCGATGTCTCAGGTACGGCACGTAATCTCGAGGGATGACCGACAATTTCGTTCCCTCCCCCGGCTCGATCACCATGTTCTCTACGACCTGGTGCGGCTACTGCGCTCGACTGAAGTCGCAACTCGACAAGGCCGGTGTCAGGTACCTGGACATCAACATCGAAAACGTGCCGGGAACGGCAGAGCTAGTGGAGCGGGTGAACGGCGGCAACCGGACCGTGCCCACTGTGCTGTTTCCGGATGGCTCGTCCGCGACCAACCCGTCCTTGGCCGAGGTCACGGCGCGACTGGGCTGAGCCCGCTCCCTAGGAGCGCACCGCGCTCCTGCGTATGGTTGAATCTGCTGTCGTTGTGCAAAGGAGGCGCACGTGTCCGAGGTTCCCGAGTACCTGTCCGATTGGATCACCGCTCAACGGTGGTACGGGGGCAAGGGGCGGAGCCCGCGATTCGAGCGTATCGGCGGCTTCGATCTCGATGATCCGACAGGGGAGGCTCGGATCACCATCCACCTGCTCCTCGACCGATCGGCTCCCGCAGCGCTCTACCAGGTGCCTCTCACCGAGAGGACCGCGCGGTTCCCCGCAATCGACCATGCCCTCATCGAAATCACGGAGGACGAGCGGGGCGTCATCTACCTGTACGACGGACCCCACGATCCCGCCTGTGCGAGCGCTATCCTCCGGCTCATCCTCGACGAGGGGAGCGTGCGCCCCGATGAGTTGGGGGTTCCGGCCCGGGGACGCCCCGCGTCGGCGGACCCTCCTCTCTCGATCCGCTCCTCACGAGTGCTTTCCGGGGAGCAGTCGAACACGTCGATCATCTTCGACACCGAAACCCGTGACGGGCATCCCGGCGTCCCGGTCATCTGCAAGCTGTTCCGCACGCTGCACAACGGCGAGAACCCCGACGTCGTGCTGCTGGATGCCCTCACCGGCGCCGGGTCCACCGTCGTTCCGCGATCCATCGGCCACATCGACGGCCAGTGGCGCGACCACGGAGAGCCGTCGGGCGTGGCCTTCGGCCACCTCGCCTTCGCCCAGGAGTTCCTGCCTGGCGTGCAGGATGCGTGGCGGGTGGCGCTTCGGGCTGCCGAGGACGGCGAGGACTTCACGGACCGGGCGAGGACGCTAGGGGAAGCGACGGCCGACGTGCACACCACTCTCGCCGCCGCGCTGCCCACACGGGAGGCGACAGCGGCCGGCATCTCAGGGGTAATCGCGAGCATGAGACAGCGCTTCGAGCAGGCCGCGGCTGAAGTACCGTCGATCGAACACCATCGAGAGGCGCTGCGGGCGGTTTACGAGCGCGCGGAGGCCAGCGTGTGGCCGCCGATGCAGCGAATCCATGGCGACTATCACCTCGGCCAGGTGCTCGCCGTTCCCGATCGCGGCTGGGTCGTGCTCGACTTCGAGGGTGAACCGATGCGGCCGATGAGCGAGCGGTCGATGGAGGACTCTCCCCTCCGCGACGTTGCCGGGATGCTGCGCTCGTTCGATTACGTCGCCGGCTCGGTCAGCCGGTCGCGACCGGGTGTGCCAGTGGCGGATTGGGCGTCAGCGGCGCGCCGGGCATTCCTCGACGGGTACATCGCCCGGTCGGGGCTCGACCTGAGGGCAAACCGTTCGCTGCTCGACGCCTTCGAGATCGACAAGGCTCTTTACGAGGCCGTGTACGAGGCGCGAAACCGCCCGAACTGGCTCTCGATCCCCACCGCTGCCATCGAGCGACTGGTCGAACGGGCTACGGCGACGGCCTGAGTGCACCCAGCAGAACGCTGCCAGCACCTCCCATCGAAGCAGCTGCCGGCTCGCCGCGCTTGACGATTGCAGGACCAGCAGGCGAGACCCCCGCTATCGCCCGGCGATGGCGTCCCTGAGCAGATGCATGAGCGCATCGAGCTGCAGGCTCGACTCTGCGGCGGCTTCGGTGTCGTCGCCGTCCAGTGCTCTGGCCGCGAGCCCCGCCTTGCTGCCGATGAGCTCGGCGATCTTCGCGTCGATGGTCTGGGCCGCGATGATTCTCCAGGCCGTCACCGGCTCGAGCTGTCCGATGCGGTGTACGCGGTCGATCGCCTGCGTCTGCTCCGCACTCGTCCAGCTCAGTTCTGCGAGCACAACGTTCGATGCCGCCTGCAGGTTGAGCCCCACACCGGCCGCCGTGAGCGATGCGACGACAACGGAGACCTCAGGATCATTGTTGAACGCGTCGACCTGCGACTGCCGGAAAGCCGCCGTCTGGTCGCCACGGATCGACACGGTCTTGAGCCCCCGCTTCGCGAGCGTCTGCTCGGCGATGTCCATGACGTCGATGTGCTTGGCGAAAAACACGACCTTGCCCACCGACCGCGCGAGCTGGGCGGTGTAGTCCGCGGCGAGCACGGCCTTCGCCTGCCCAATTTTGCGAACCATCGTGAAGACGTTCTCGCCCGTCTTCGCCGCCTTCGACTCCTCGAGCTCCGCCTGGGCGACGAGCCGGATGAGTGCCGCGCGGTCGACATCGTCAGGGTTCCTCGCCAGGGCGAGGCCACGGTTGTAACGGTCGAGCAGGCGCCTCGACAGTGCGGCCTCCGCCTCACGAATCGAGCGTCCCATCTCGTCGTCGAGTTCGACCGGCAGGTCGGCGATGCGCTTCGACGGCAGGTCGGACGCAACGTCGATTTTCTTGCGACGCACGATTCCCATGTCGATGACCGTTTGCCTCGCCTCGGCGAAGAACCCGAAGTCCGCCGGTGTGAGGCCGTTCTCTTCCAGCCTGTCCATCAAGTCAGCGGTCGGCTTCTCGCCGTCGATCCAGCCGAGAAACTGCCAGATCGCGCGGAAGTCCTCGATCGTGTTGATGAGTGGTGTTCCGGTCAGCGCGATCATGAGTGCCCGTGGCGATCTGGCGCGAATGCTCGCCGCGAGGGAGAGCACGTGCTTGGACCGTTGGGACTCGCGGTTCTTGATGAAGTGCGCCTCGTCGACGACCATCCCCTTGAACCCGAGCGTGCGCAGCCAACCGACATGCCGGTCGAGAACGTCGTAGTTGACGATAACGATGTCGGCGAACGCATCCAGGTTCTCGCCGGACCCGTGGATCACCGTCGCCGATTTGTGCGGTGTCCATAGTTCCACCTCCCTCGCCCAGTTCATCTTCACGACGTTCGGGGCGACGACGAGCAACGGGTAGGAGCCGGATGCGGATGCCGCGAGCAGCGCCTGAGCGGTCTTGCCGAGTCCCGGCTCATCCGCGAGAAGGTACGACCGGTGGCCGTCGCGAACGCTCGCCACGAAGGCGGCCTGATGGGTGAACAACTCCAGCCCGTTCGGCACCCTGCGGTCAATGGGTGACGGGTTTGGCAGATCCATGCTGGCCACGTTGCCGCCGGACCCGTACTCGAACGCGCGGAAGAGCGGTTCGAGCAGCTCCCAGTTCGCGAGCCGGCGCGTGGTGGGCTTCGCCTTCACCGGCTGGCTGAAGTCAGGTGCGAGAAAGGGGTTGGCGAGCTGGCGTGCGACGACGGATTGCGGCACCACGTGCCGCTCCGCCTGAGCGGGAGCCGGTTCTGGCTCCTTCGCGATGATGAGCTCCTCCGGGCTGAGCTCGACGCCGGATGCCATGAGCATGTCGCGGCGCAGCGACTTCGCGGAATCGGAAACCGCGGCGTCTTCGGCGAGGAGTTGGATGAGGGAAGTGTCCCGGGCGGCCGTCTTCGCGAGAATCGTCGCGACGCCGTCGAGACGCTTGAGAAGTTCGGCCCGGTCGGAATCGGGGATGGTCCTGTCGGACTTCGCCCGAGCGCGCTCCTCACGAACGAGCAGCGCGACCACCTGAAACTTCGTGCGGTTCGTCGGGCCGACCTTGCCTCGCTCCGCTGCCGACTCGATCTCGCGCACCGCGCGGGCCAGGACTGGAATCAGCCCCGCCTCGTCGCCGAAGCGAGGTCGCCGCTGCTGGGCAGACCGCCCCGACGCTCTCCTCGAACCCTGTCCCCGTTGTGGGGTCTTCGACTGGCTGGACCGAGCCATGTTCCTCCTGTACTTAGCGCGCTGAGATTTCGGCGCTGACGCTTCCCGCCCCGGTGGGCAACACCGTGTACGGGGCCGGCTCCGGACGACCCTCCAAGGAGGGGCCGATCAGGGGCCGTTAGGCGAAGAATCCAGACGCGAGCAACTTGGGGTCAAGGTCGCGACGGAAAGGCGGATTCGGCGGGCGCTACTACAACAGTACGCGCCGAAGGGCCGGTAGCGCCACATTTGCGCTCGATCACGCTCGGCGAGGAGAGTCGCGCCCCCGTTTCTGGGGTGAGGACTCTGCGTGATTTGTTCACCTGCCCGCAAGGTTCAGGTGTTTCGATGGACGCATGACCGGTTACACGGCCCAGTACGCACGGCCAGACCATTTCATCCTTCACCTGAGCGACACGCATTTCGTAGCCGGCGACCGGCTGCACGACTCGGTCGACTCCGAAGCTCGTCTCCGTCAGCTCGTCGGGGAATTGGAGGGATCCGGATCCCGACCGGAGGCGATCGTGTTCACGGGAGACCTCGCCGACAGGGGCGAGGCGCAGGCGTACGAGAAGCTGCGGGCCATCATCGAGCCGGTAGCGGAGCGGCTCGGGTCCGAGATCATCTGGGTGATGGGCAACCACGACGATCGGCCGACTTTCCGCCGCGAACTGCTCGGGCAGCTGCCGACGAGCAACCCGGTGGATCGCGTTCACGATATCAACGGCCTGCGCATCGTCGCCCTCGACTCGACGGTTCCCGGGCATCATCACGGCCTGGTCAGCGACGACCAGTTGGACTGGCTCGCGGAAGAGCTGTCGGTGCCGGCGCCGCACGGAACGATCCTCGCGATGCACCACCCTCCCCTCCCGAGCGTGCTCGATCTCGCCGTGCTGGTGGAACTCCGGGAGCAGGACGGACTTGCGGAGGTGCTCAGGGGCTCCGATGTGCGCAGTATCCTGGCCGGTCATCTGCACTACTCCACGACGGCGACGTTCGCGGGCATTCCGGTTTCGGTCGCCTCTGCCACCTGCTACACCCAGGATCTCAACGTCCCGGTCGGCGGAACACGCGGCCGCGACGGCGCACAGGCCTTCAACCTCGTGCACGTCTACGACGAGACGGTGCTGCACTCCGTCGTTCCTGTGGGCGACTTCCCCGTCGTGTCGTCCTGGATCACCGCGGAGGAGACCGCGAAGATCCTCGCGGCGCGCGGCGTCGTCATCCCTCCGGCGCTCAACCCGCATGTCGCGGCGGAATCGCCCCTCGTACTGCCCGTTCCCGCCGTCGCTGCCTCCTGACCCGCGGCGGCTCAGCCCATTTCGCCCGCCGGCTCCGCTGAGGCGCGTTCGCCGCGCACCTCCCACGGAGCCGTGATCGGGAAGTAGTCGTCGAGGAACGAGAGCACCGCGCTCGCCCGCTCCGCCGCATCGATCTCGGGAAAGCTTCCGTCGTTGAGGCAGAAGAAGTCGTGTGAGCGACGCTTGAGCAGCCGTTTCAACTCGCGCAACCCGTCGTAGGTAGTGGTGTCGACATACTTCACCCGCGCCTGCGTCTGCACGAACGCGCGGGCCGTCATGAGTGCGTAGTAGTGGTAGAACGAATTCGTCACCGAGATGTCGGTGGCGGAGCGGAATGCGCTCGCGCTGGTGCGCCGGAAGTCGTCGCTGAATTCTCGTTCCATCTCGAGCAGCACCGACTTGCGCAGCGGCGTAGCCGCATGCTCGAGATGCCGGGTGGTGATCTTGCCGAAGCGCTGCTCGAGCAGCCGACGGTTCACCCGTGCGGCGTTCTCGAATCCGCTCCGGCTGGGGTTGCTGTCTCCGAGGCCGATTCGAGTGGTCGCCTCGATGAACTTGGTCAGCCCGCCCGGCGAGAAGAACATCTCCGGTCCGACCGGACGACCGAAGAACATGTCGTCGTTGGAGTAGAGGAAATGTTCGCTGAGACCGGGAATGTGCTGCAGCTGGCTCTCGATCGCGTGCGAGTTGTGGGTGGGGAGCACGGACGGATCGACGAAAAACTCCTCGCTGCGCACGATCGTGACACCGGGGTGCTCGTCGAGCCAGGCCGGCACCGGTGAATCGGTGACGATGAAGATCCTTCTGATCCAGGGCGCGAACAGGTGCACAGAGCGCAGCGCGTACTTGAGTTCATCGATCTGCCGGAACCGCGCCTCGGCACTGTCGCCCTCGCCGACTACGTAGCTCTCCATCCGCTTCGCACGCGCTCGCTGCCAGTCGAGCGAGGCACCGTCCACCCAGGAGAACACGATGTCGATGTCGAACGAGATGTCACTTGCGTGCTCGGCGAACATGCCTTCGAGGGTCGGCCAGGTCTGACCGTACAGGTCGACCTCGCCTTCGACGGCCTCCGTCGCCGGCAGGGTGGTGCGCATGAGCGCGTTCTCGGCAGGAGCGATGATCGCGTCATCCTTCCACTCCCATAGTTCGAGCCGCACTCCCGTGGCCGCCCCATAGCGCAGACGGCCTTGCGGTTCGATTCTGGGCCGGTAGAGGGTGAATGCGCGGGCCTTGGCGGCGGTCGCGAGCTTTCCATCGGCGACGAGCACAGGCGTCTGCCGCTCCAGCCCCTCCGCCCGCGAGTAGAACGGCTCGTTTGCGCACGCGGCCGCGAGGGCTGAGCGCAGTGGCTTGCGTGACGCCCAATCCACCGCGAGCACCGGCCGGTCATCGCTGCCGCGGATGAGGAAGTAACGGATGTCTGCCTTCTCGAGCACGGAGCGCAGGAAGAGCAGGTCTTCGACCATCGACTCGCGGGGAGTCAGGTGACCATTGATGAGGGTGAAGAGACCCTTGCGCACGACGACGTCGTTTCGCTTGATGACGCCGGGGGAAGCCAGCGATGGCACCACTACGGGTGCGAGATTTTCGTTCATGGGAGGCCCATCGTTCGAGCCTGGCCCGGTACACCGCGATTGCGGCTCGAACCCTCAGCTCCTTCCATTATCACCTGCGCTCGACAGTCGCGCTTCGTGTCCGCTTCGTTACCGTCGATTCCGGTCGTCGGGGTTCTCGGTCGTGATCAGAATGCCGCTCACGATGAACACGAGCGCGGCGACGAATTGCATCGCCTTCCAGACCTCGTCAACGAATTGCACCGGGACGACGGGGTTCCAGGCGACTGCGATCGGCACCAGCACGACGAGCCACCACCACTGCCGAGCCTGCCAGGCGAACACGGCGACTATGAGCGCGAGGATGCTGACGACATACAGGACCCAGGTGAACCCGTCGGTTCCGACGAGAGCGGACGCCGCAAGGAGAACGATCGCGGCGAGAACCGCCGGGACGAGTGCCGTGCGCCGGCGAGCGGGCGTGGGGTAGGAGGTCACCGCCTAAGGTTAGCTCGCCAAGTCCCGTTTAGCCGGGCCTTCGAGTCGGGTGCCGTCCGCCGCGAACCGCGAGCCGTGCGCCGGGCAGTCCCAGCTCTTCTCCGAGTCGTTCCAGGTGACGATCGCGGCCATGTGGCTGCAGATCGCCGACAGTTCGCACGTCACGCCGCCGAGCGTCGAGACTGCCGTCGGGCGCAGCCGCGAGCGGCCGACCACCCCGTTCCCCTCCACCGGTGACGCATCGGGCAGCGCCGTCGACAGTGCGCGTCCGTATCCTTTCACGTACCACCAGCCTGCTGCGGCGCCACGGCCGAGTCCCGTCGCCAGTGCGCGCGGCATCGTGATGCGATGGTGCAGGACCTTCTGCCAGTCGGAGTTCTCCCCGAGGATGTCGGCGACGAGGGTGAGCGAGGCGGCTACGCCGCCTGTCATCCCCCACTTGTCATAACCGGTGGCGAGGAAGATTCGTCCCCTCCCACGTGGAAGCCAACCGACGAAGGGAACGTGATGCGCCGGGCTGTAGTCCTGCGCGGACCAGGAGTGTGTGCGCACGGCACCGGGCCAGTACCGTTCCGTCCACGCCGTCAGGTCGTCGACCTGTCGCTGCGGCGATGAATCGCGGCCGACCACGTGACCGTTGCCGCCCGTGACGAGAAGGCCACGGTGAGTGCGGATGCTGCGTGTCGGGGACTCGGCGCTCAGATACATGCCTGCGGGCAGCAACCCTTCGGGCACCTCGAACGCCTGACCGTAGCTGCGCTGCGCCTCGACCTTCGCGAAATACAGGCCGCGATCGAGGACAGGCGTTCCGGTGGCGAGTACGACGTGAGCCGCGGTGACCTCGCCGCCGCTCGTGACGACCCGTGCCGGATTGCTGGCACGAACCGCGAGCACCCTGGCTCCCTCGTGAATGACGCCGCCCAACTCGCGCAGCTCTGCGGCGAGCGCCGCGAGGAGGTCGAGTGGGTTGAACTGTGCCTGATCGGGTAGCGCGACGGCGGCGAAGGTGGGAAACGGCAGCCCGGCATCCGGAAGTATCCGCGCGTCGAGACCGACCGAGCGGGCGAGCTCGTACTCCCGCTCGACCTTCCATACGGCTTCGCGCGTGCTCGCGTAGGTGTATGCGGCCCTGCGCTCCACGGGCACGCCGCGCGTCTCGGTGTATTCCATCAGCCAGTGGAACGCGGCACGGTTGCCGTCGGCGTAGGCCTGCAGCATCCCCTGGTAGCCGTGCGACCGGATCCTCTGGAAGTGGGTGCCTTGCAGCTGGCTGATCTTCGCCGTCGTGTTGCCTGTCGTGACCGCGCCGACGGTGCGCGCCTCGAGCACACCGACCCGGCGGCCGCGCCGGGCCAGCAGGACTGCGGACACGAGCCCGGTGATCCCCGCGCCGACGACGACTTCGTCATATTCGGCACCGGACACGAAGGGGTCGGTGGGAATCGGTCGGGGGTTGTCCAGCCACAGCGACTTCATCGTGCTCCTCAGGCGGGCAGTGCCGGCTCGCGCTCGTCCGGCTCGGGCTTCAGCGCTCCGGTCGGGCGTACTGGTCGGGGCGGATGATCTGAATCGGCGTCGTCATCGGCGGCAGCTCGCGCAGCCGCGCGAGAGCGGGGCGAAGCTCGGTCAGCCAGGCCTCGTAGCCGGCATCGTTGAGGTGCAGCCGGTCGTTTGTGTATGCGGGGTTGAGTTCACCGTCCTCGAGGGCGAGAACGGCCCAGAGGTCGAGGAACTGCGCCTTGACGGTCGAGGAGAACTGCCGCAGGTGGATGTTCGTCTCTTGAATGCGATGGGCGTATTCCCTGCCTCGCGGCATGACCGACTGAACGAGCATTCGCGCACCTGGGAGTTCGCGTCGGAGCGTGACGCAGATTGTCTCGACGTTGCGCACCAGGTGCTCGACGGTCTGACGCGTACCGAGATCGTTCGTACCGATGAGCAGCACGATCTCGTCGGGCTTCTCGGCGACGACCTCATCGAGGCGGGCGAGCAGATCGTCGGTCGTGCTGCCACCGCGAGCGAGGTTGACCACTCGCTGGTCGGCGAACCATTCGGACCAATTGCCGTCCTGGGTGATGCTGTCTCCAAGAAAGACCACCTTGTCCCTGCCGTCGTCGGCCGGTTCGTGGCTCGCCGTGGAATCGTCGGGAACAGCGGATGAGTTCGTCATTGGTGGGGCCTCCCCGTTAGTCGCTCGTGGGAGCAGCGTCCCTCCATTCTGCTGGAGGTCGCTGGGAATCTCCACCGGCTCCGGCCACCGCCGTCAGCTCGATCGGCGCCGAACTCCCAGCAGCTCCCTGCGGCCACGCTCAGCGAATCGCATGATCAGGACGGCGCCGATTACCAGAACGGCAAGCACGAAACCGCCTGCCGGGGCCTCCTTGCTAGCCGCGAGGGCCACCATTGTCTGAGCCAGTTCGGACTCCGGGGCGACACTTCTCGGAGCGGAGTCGCTTTCGCGATCGCGGCTCGCGAAAGATCCGACGCCGGGGCGGATGATCGGGGAATCGCGGGAGGTGCCGGGCCTGTCGGCTGCGACATCAGCCTTCTCCTCCGCCGCGGCATCCGCCTTCTCGTGGAGCTTCTCGCCTGCTGGCGGGGCCTCCGGCGCGGCGGCGACGGGCTCGTCTGCTTCCGCCGGCGCCGTTGTGGGCTCCGGCTCCGGTTCCGGTTCCGGCTCGGGGGCAGGAGCCGCGGAACGGGAGCGGGTCAGCTCGGGTGATGGGACGGCGGAGCTGACCGAACCGGGGTACGACGCGAAGACCTCGACGCCCCACGTCGTTTCCCCCGCAGAGACGAACGCGATCCCGATGTCGGTGTAGTTGCCGAGAATGTTGCCTCGATGGCCGTCGGAGTCCATCCATGCCCGGTGCATCGACGCGCCATCCGACTGGCCGCGGGCGATATTCTCAGCGACGGAGCTCCAGCCTCCGGAGATCTGGTTCGAGTAGTCGGGATTGTGCTTCATCGTGCCCGAGGCTGCCATCTGATTCGCCCAGTCGAGGGCCACGCGGTCCATCTGGCTGTTGCGGGAAAGCGGGGGTTGGCCGTTCGCCGCCCGGTCTTTGTTGACGAGCGCGTGAATCGATTCCGGCTCTCCGGCGTTGGCCGGGCTCGCAGGCCCGGCGATCACGCCGAACATGGCGAGAGCCGCGACAATCGTTGCTGCGGAGAGCGCGCGGTAAGGTATCCCCCGAAAAGACATCCGTCAACCCTAGACGATCTAGTTTTCTTTCTTCGACGCCAGGTGCTGTATCGGCACAAGGGGCACGCAACGTCCACATCGGAACATCTGCGTTCCGCACACGAATTGTTCCTTCATTCTGCGCGAAACACCCACTTTCTCCGCTCTAGGCATAGGAGGAAGCGGCGAGCCCTGTTGGTCATGACGTGCTGCAATCTCCGCAGCGCGGAGCTTGAGCGCATCACGCGCCGGCACCGCGAATGGCCAAATGGGACGCTCAATCTCGTCAGCTCAGATGATGCCCTTAGGGTGCCAGACGGTCTTGGTCTCGGTGAAGAAGGTGATGCGTTCGAGGGAAGGGGCCGGAACGCCTACCTCCGGCGCAAGCACTCGCTTGAGTGTCTCGGCGGCCGCGATCTGCAGGTCGACCCATTCGAGCGAGCCTGCACCGGCGAGGTCGATCGCATTGACGTCGGCGTGGCTCGCGAGCCAGGGTGCGACCTCTGCCGCGGAACCCGTGAGGATGTTCACCACACCGCCTGGCACATCGCTGGTCGCGAGGATCTCGCTGAAGCTGATGGCGCTGAGCGGCGCGGTCTCGCTGGCAAGCACGACGACGGTATTGCCGCTCACAAGCGCCGGGGCGACGACGCTCGCCAGTCCGAGCAGGGACGACTCCTGCGGCGCGACGATCGCGACGACCCCTGTCGACTCCGGCGTCGAGACGTTGAAGAAGGGGCCGCTCACGGGGTTGCCGTTGCCGGCCACCTGCACATACTTGTCCGCCCAACCGGCGTACCAGACCCAGACGTCGATCGCCGCGTCCACCTGCCGCTCGGCTGCTGAGACGCTTACGCCCTCTGATGCGCGAATCTCGTCGACGAACTGGGCACGACGTCCCTCGAGCAGTTCGGCGATGCGGTAGAGAACCTGACCGCGATTGTAACCGGTGGCACCAGACCAACCTGTCACGGCCGCACGTGCGGCGACGACGGCCTCGCGTGCGTCCTTTCTGGACGCCTTGGCGACGTTGGCGAGGAACGTTCCCTTCGCGGTCGCTATCTCGTAGACGCGACCTGACTCGCTGCGCGGGAACTTACCGCCAATGTAGAGCTTGTAGGTCTTCGGTATGACGAGGCGGTTCACGCTCTGGCTCCCTCGCTCGGTACCGGCGAGTTCCAGCCGCGTGCTTCCAAATAGGCGGCAAGTCCGTGCCTGCCACCCTCGCGGCCGTATCCAGACTCCTTGTACCCACCGAACGGGCTCGCGGGATCGAACTGGTTGAATGTGTTGGCCCAGACGACACCCGCCCGCAGCTTGTCGGCGACTCCGAGGATGCGGCTGCCCTTGTCACTCCAGATTCCTGCGGAGAGACCGTAGGGGGTGTTGTTGGCCTTCGCGATCGCCTCGGCCGGGGTGCGGAACGTGAGCACGCTGAGCACAGGACCGAAAATCTCCTCACGGGCTATTCGGTGACTGGTCGACACGTTGGTGAAGATGGTAGGCGCGAACCAGAACCCGGTGGTCGGAAGTTCGCACGCGGGGCTCCACCGTTCGGCGCCCTCCTGTTCTCCTACCTCGGAGAGTTCCTGGATGCGTTCGAGCTGCTGCCTGGAGTTGATCGCCCCGACGTCGGTGTTCTTGTCGAGCGGGTCGCCGACACGGAGCGTCGACAGGCGGTGCTTGAGTCTGGAGATGACCTCGTCGTGCACGTTCTCCTGCACGAGCAGCCGCGACCCGGCGCAGCAGACGTGGCCCTGGTTGAAGAAGATGCCGTTGACGATCCCTTCGATGGCCTGGTCGATCGGCGCGTCGTCGAAGACGATGTTCGCGGCCTTTCCGCCCAGCTCAAGGGTGAGCTTCTTGCCGGTGCCCGCGGTCGATTTCGCGATGGCGCGGCCGACTGCCGTGGATCCGGTGAACGCAACCTTGTTGACGTCACCATGGTTGACGAGGGCCTTTCCGGTGTCGCCGGCGCCGGTGATGATATTGACGACACCGGGCGGCAGGTCAGCCTGCTGCAGGATCTCAGCGAAGATGAGCGCCGTGAGCGGCGTCGTCTCGGCGGGCTTCAGCACGACGGTGTTGCCCGCGGCGAGTGCCGGGGCGATCTTCCAGGCGAGCATCAGCAGGGGAAAGTTCCACGGTATGACCTGCGCGGCGACGCCGAGCGCGCGCGGTGAAGGCCCAAGGCCGGCGTAGTCGAGCTTGTCCGCCCAACCGGCGTAGTAGAAAAACCAGGCGGCGACGAGCGGGATGTCGACATCCCTGCTCTCCTTGATGGGTTTTCCGTTATCGAGGCTCTCGGCGACCGCGAGTTCGCGGGCGCGTTCCTGCACGAGCCGGGCGATGCGGAACAGGTACTTGCCGCGATCGGCTCCTGACAGCTTCGACCAGGTGCGCTCGTAGGCGCGGCGGGCCGCGGTGACGGCAGCGTCGACATCCGCACCGTTGGCGTTCGCGATCTCCGCGATCGGCACCTCGGTTGCCGGCGAGATCGTCTGGAACGGCGTTCCCCTGCCGTCGACGAATGCGCCGTCGATGAACAGGCCGTAGCTCTTTCGCAGATTCAGAATCGCCGTCGACTCAGGCGCGGGTGCGTATTCGAGAAATGTCATCGGTCAGTCAATCGTCACGTAGTCGGGGCCGGAGTAGCGGCCGGTGCGGAGCTTCTGGCGCTGGAGTAACACATCGTTGAGCAGGCTCGAGGCACCGAAGCGGAACAGGTGCGGCTGCAGCCACTGTTCACCGACGGTCTCGGCGACGGTCACGAGGTACTTGATCGCGTCCTTCGAGGTGCGGATGCCACCGGCCGGTTTGACGCCGATTCGCTCGCCCGTGAGCCGGTACCAGTCGCCGACGACCTGCAGCATGAGCAGGGTGACGGGAAGTGTCGCGGCTGGCGTGACCTTTCCCGTGGACGTCTTGATGAAGTCGCCGCCCGCGAGGATCGAGAGCCAGGACGCGCGGCGCACGTTGTCGTAGGTGGTGAGTTCCCCGGTCTCGAGGATCACCTTCAGGTGCGCGTAACTGCCGTCCTCGCGGCGACACGCCTCCTTGACGGCGACGATTTGGTCGAAGACGAGTCCGTAGCGTCCGGACAGGAAGGCACCGCGGTCGATGACCATGTCGATCTCGTCGGCGCCGGCGACCACCGCTTCTGCGGTGTCGGCGATTTTCACCGACAGCGAAGCACGCCCGCTCGGGAAGGCGGTCGCCACCGCTGCGACGTTGATACCGTCGTCACCACCGGCGCTGTGTGCGGAACCGAGCGCCGCCACGGCATCCGCGACCATGTCGCCGTAGACGCAGACGGCGGCGACGCGTGGAGTCGTGAGATCGGAGGCGTCCGGCGTTATCGCCTTCGCGACGAGCGAGCGAACCTTGCCCGGCGTGTCTGCTCCCTCGAGCGTGGTGAGATCGATGAGTTCGATGATCTTGTCGAGGGCCCAAGCCTTCGACGTCGTCTTGATCGACCTGGCGCCGAGGGCGCCTGCCCGAGCCTCCAGGCCGACGGCGTCGACGCCGGGCAGACCCTCGAGATGCAGTCGAAGGCTCTTCTCGGTGAGGTCGCCGCCGATGAGTTCGACGGCGCGTTCGGCGGGAGCGAGTGCAGTGTGTTTCATTGCCGTCATGGCGTGACCCCATTGACTGCGCTGTTCTTCATGAGTTCTGGCTTTCGAGGGCGCCGGCCGGGCAGAATCCCCGGGGAGAGCGGCAAGAACCAATTCTGCACTATGGGCGAGTGAAGCGCTCACTGGAGCCGGGACGATGACGGCGCATCGCTGCTCCCCATTCAACCGGGTGCCCGTGCAGCAAAGCGCCGAGCTGGTCGAGGCTCGAGACCCAGACCCGCCTGACCTGCGCCTCGAACGGCGCATCGATCTCGAGCTTCACGGCGAGACGCACATGCGTCGACGTTCCCCGCGAACCGCCCTCGACCGCCGTGAAAGCGATGTCGAGCCTGCCATGGAGTTCCGTTTCGACAGTGAGACGCTGCTGCTCCGCCAGATGCACGATGATGCCGCGGCTCGGCGCGCACCCCGGCGACCCGAGCCAGTCGAGGTCATACCTGCCGTCGAGCACCGCGTCGATGTGCGCTCCGCCCAGCCAGCCGCTTACGAGCACTGGGTCGACGAACGCGTCCCAAACGATGGACGTGGGCAAGTCGTAGTCGCGCTCTAGAACGAGTAGACGCAGGGTCACAGAGCCACTGTAGGCGCGGGATCCGACCCTCCCCCGCGCACCGCCGGGGTTCCCCCTATGCTCGACGGGTGACCCTTCTGCTCCGGCCCCGGCTGCGTCTCGCATGAGCCGCCCGGTTGCGCTCGCCGTCGATCTCGGCGGCACCAAGGCTGAGGCGGCACTCGTCGACGCGGACGGCACCGTGCTCCCTGGAAGCCGCTTCCGCCACCCGACCGGGCCGGTCGCGGACTCGGATGACCTCGCCACGGCCGTGCGATCCGTGATCACCAGGAGTCTCGCCCAGTTGCCGGATGAACGGCAGCTGCTCGGCGTCGGTGTCGGCAGCGCAGGCCCGATCAACGAGAGCAGAGGACTCGTCTCCCCCCTCAACCTTCCCGTGTGGCGCGACTACCCCCTGAAGGCCCTCGTCGAGGCCAGCGTGCCAGGAGCGTCGGTCACCCTCCGCATGGACGGGCTCTGCATCGCCCTCGCGGAGCACTGGGTGGGGGCAGGCCGCGGGTACGACAATGTCATGGGGATGATCGTCTCGACCGGAATCGGCGGTGGGCTCGTGTTGCACGGCAACACGGTCTCCGGCCCGACGGGCAACGCCGGACACATCGGCCACGTTGAAGTAGCCGGGTTTGACGACCCCTGCGCGTGCGGGGGCATCGGCTGCGTCGAGGCCGTCGCGTCGGGGCCGAAGACTGTCGCCTGGGCGAGACGGCACGGCTGGCAGGGGTTCACCGGGGAGGATCTGGGTGTCAGCTACCGCGAGGGCGATCCTACGGCACTGGCGGCGATCGAGCGATCGGGACGAGCCATCGGTCAGGCGATAGCCTCGGCGACGGCGCTCGTCGATCTGGAGGTCGTCACGATCGGTGGTGGCTTCTCACAGGTCACTCCGGACCTCTTCGGGCACATCCGCGCCGCCGTCGCGCGGCGCGAGCAGTTCGGCTTCGTCACCAAGGTCAGGGTGGAGCCGAGCGGTCTCTCGAGCGACGGACCCCTCATCGGCGCCGCCGCGCTCGTGCACCGCTCAGAGCGCGTCGGATAACCGTTCCGGCCGGCGGTCGTCGAGCTCGACCTCGTCTTCCACGAACGCGGGTCGGCGCAGCATCAGCCCCGGGACAGTGCAGGCCAGCGCCGTGCCGATGAGCAGCATCAGCGGAATCGACCATCCGCCGCTCGTCTCGTGCAGGAGGCCCACCAGGATGGGACCGACGAGCGCGATCGTGTAGCCGACGCCCTGCACGAAACCACTCAGCGCAACGGACCCGTCGGCCGTCCTCGTACGGAGGTTGATGAGCACGAGGGCTGCCGGAAACAGCATTGTGCCCAGCCCGGCCAGCACAACCCAGAGCGCCGTCCAGGTCCCGGGCACGAGCATGAGCCCGAGGTATCCGGCCACGAACGCCGCGATGCCGATCTGCACGAGCACGCCGACGTTGCGCATCCGGCTTGCCAACACCGGGACGATCAGCGCACAGGGCAGCCCGACGATTCCGAAGAGCGCTAGCAGCGCGCCCGCCTGCACGGGCGTGACTCCCGCGACATCGATGAGCATCTGGGGCAGCCACGCGAACGCCGTGTACGCGTGGAATCCGCTAAGCGCGAAGATCAGAGTGAGCGCCCACGCCGTGCGGGAGTGCCAGATGCTGCCGAGGAGTCGGGCTTCCGGCTCAGGCAGCTCTGGCGCCTCGTCGTACTCCAGGGCCGAAGCGGCGAGTCCGCGCTCCCTGCGGTGTTGCACCAACACGACGAGCCAGGGAAGGAGGCTGGCGAAGGCAAGCACCGACCAGATACCCAGGGACAGGCGCCATCCTGCCGAACCGGCGACGGGCGCGGCGAGGGCGGCCGGCACGGCGGTGCTGATCGCCATCACCGAGGCGTACACGGTGGTGACCAGCCCGATCCGGTCGGGAAAGTAGCGCTTGACGAGCGGCGGGAGCAGGATATTCGCCACACCGATGCCCGCGAACACGACGACCGTGCCGACCAGCAGCCCGACGTACGAACCTGCGAGAGCCCGCACAAGATGGCCGGCCGCCATGACGAGGATCGAGAGCACGACGGTGCGCTCGAGCCCGATTCGCCGTGCGAGCAACGCCCCGATGAGCCCGGAGACCGCGAATGCAACAGGCGGAAGCGCCCCTATCACGCCCAGGCCGACACCGTCGAGGGCGATGTCGACGCGGATCGCTTCGACGATCGGCGAAACCGCGGCGACGGCCGTTCGCAGGTTGAGGGCGACGAGCACGATGCCTACAAGCGCCGTCGCGCGACCGGCCCACAGCGGGAGGGGCTGAATATCAAGCATTACGCTGGAGTCTACCGATCGAGTTCTGCCTGATACTTCGGAGGGCACAGATGAGCGACTTCGCACGTCACCTGCCGCTGAGCCAGCGCCCGAATGGCGACGAGTCGGGTGTCACGAACGACCGGCGACCGATGATCGGCGATGCCCTCTGCAGGATCGCGGACCTGCTCGAATCCCTTCCAGCACCCGAGTGGGAAGCGGCAAGCCTCTGCTCGGGCTGGCGAGTGCGCGACGTCGCCGGGCACCTCGTCTGGCGCCTCGGAAGCAGCACTCCCGAACTCCTTGCCAGCGCCAGGGACGCCGTGTTCTGCGAGCGGGTGCCACCGTGGCGGGTGATCGACTGGGTGTCGAGGCGCGCAGCGCTGTCAACCCCGGACGACCTCGTCATGCAGCTGCGAGGGATCGCGGATGCCCGGCTCGCGAACCGCGGCCGCAAAGGGGTGCACGAACTCACCGAGGTAATCGTGCACGGTTATGACATCGCGCACGCGCTCGGGCGACCGATCTCGTTCGCCCGAGCAGCGACGGGCGCGGTGGCGTTCGCGAGAACACCGGCGGCACCCACGGCCATCAAGGCTGCCGTTCGAGGACGCACGCTTGTTGCCAGCGACGCCGGCTGGTCTGTCGGGCACGGTCCAGAGCTCGTCGCGCCCGCCGAGGCCCACATCCTGTTCCTCTTCGGGCGCAGCCGCTCGCTGCCGTCGACCTGACCGGGCGGGGTCAGCCGAGCAGAGACCAGGCCCGACGCTTGATCAGTACGTGCCCGCGAGGCGTCGAGAGCCGCGTCCAAGGTCCGGTCTCGTAGATCTGCACGGCGTCGTCGGACAGGAACCCCAGCGAGAGGGCCGCGAATGCTCCGCCGGCAGGAAGATGTTCGAGTCCGCCGATCGGTCGTCCCCACACCTCGCTGCGCACGCGCTGCACGATCTGTTCACCGGTACCGGAGGGGATCGCCTCGGCAACCTCATCGATTCCGGCCTTGGCCACTCGCTCCAGCACGCCCGGATCGACCGACTCGTGTTCGACCCAGCCGCCCTTCGGGGGCGAGATCGCCGCCCAGGTTGCCGTGTACACCTCCATGGGCAGGGTCACGGAGACGGGCGCCGTCGCATCAGTCACCTCGTTCTGCAGGCGCACCACCCGCTCGACGAGTGACCGGACGGGCACGACCGCGTCGATCGTCGCGGCGTCGGTGAGCGCGAACGTGCGCAGCCCCAGCACGGTCGGGTTCTCGTCGAGCAGCCCGGACGGATACAGCACCGCGACGTAGACGGCGAGCACCTTGCCCTGGGCGATGAGGCGCACGGAACCGTCCTCGACGCGCCCCGCGCGCGCGAGGAAGACCTGCAGGTCGCCTAGGGAAAGGGAATCGGGGAGGGAGAATTCGCGGCTCATGTGCCCTCTAAAATACCTACATCGGCGGAGCGCAATGTACCGCGGCGACACAATTGACCGGAGAGCGCATGACCGAACCCCTCGCGGGCCTGCTGGCAGCGCTCGATCTCACCGACACGGGCGCGCGGACGAACGAGGACATTTTCACAGGTCCCAGCCAATGGATGCCCCTCGGGCGTGTGTTCGGCGGGCAGGTACTCGCGCAGTCCCTCGTCGCCGCCATGCGCACCATCCCCCACGACCGGTTCGTGCACTCGATGCACGGTTACTTCCTGCGGCCGGGCGACGTGAACCTGCCGATCACTTTTTCGGTCGACCGGATTCACGACGGCCGATCCTTCTCCACCAGGCGCACTCAGGCGTACCAGGAGGGGCGCCCGATACTGTCGATGATCGCATCCTTCCAGGACGAGGATGACGGCCTCGAACATCAGGTGGAGATGCCGACAGGCATCCCTGCGCCGGAAGATCTGCCGAGCGCCGCTGAGGCTCTCGGCCAGGTTGACCACCCCGTAGCCCAGTATTGGGCTCGAGAGCGGCCGTTCGATATGCGTCACGTGCCGTCGCCGGTGTTCCTGAGCGTCGAAGGGCCCCATGTGGCGCATCAGGCGGTCTGGATCAAGGCGGTCGGAACCCTGCCGGATGACCCGAACCTGCACCGGGCAGCCCTCGCCTACGCGAGCGACTACTCCATTCTGGAGTCGATCTTCCGCCGTCACGGTGTCGCCTGGGTGACCCCTGGGCTGAAAGCTGCGAGTCTCGACCACGCGATGTGGTGGCACCGGTTCGGGCGTGTGGACGAGTGGATGCTGTATCTGCAGGAATCTCCGAACGCGATCGGCGGCCGCGGACTCTCGACCGGCCGCATCTACGACCGCGACGGCCGCCTGCTCGCGAGCATTGCGCAAGAGGGCATGGTACGGGTCAAGAAGGCGTAGCCGTCAAAGTCCGACCAGCACGCGATTGCCCCAGCTCCACCCCGCGGCCACGACTGCCGCAACCTAGTCGCGGGTCAGCTTCCGGTAAGTGGAGCGGTGCGGCTTCGCGGCGTCCGGTCCGAGCCGTTCGATCTTGTTCTGCTCGTAGGCCTCGAAGTTGCCCTCGTACCAGTACCAGTTCGCCGGGTCCTCAGCCGTGCCCTCGTAGGCGAGGATGTGGGTCGCGATCCGGTCGAGGAACCACCGGTCGTGAGTGATGACCACAGCACAACCGGGGAACTCGAGCAGCGCGTTCTCGAGGCTGCCGAGTGTTTCGACGTCGAGGTCGTTCGTCGGCTCGTCGAGTAGGAGGAGATTTCCACCCTGCTTGAGCGTGAGCGCGAGGTTCAACCGGTTGCGCTCACCCCCCGACAGCACGCCGGCCTTCTTCTGCTGGTCTGGTCCCTTGAACCCGAACTGAGAGACGTATCCGCGGGAGGGAATTTCGGTCTTGCCGACTTGAATGAAGTCCTGGCCATCCGAAACGACCTCCCATAGGGTCTTGTTCGGGTCGATGCCGCCGCGGTCCTGGTCGACGTAGGAGATATCGACCGTTTCGCCGATCTTCAGGTCGCCACCGTCGAGCGGCTCGATGCCGGTGATGGTCTTGAAGAGCGTGGTCTTTCCGACACCGTTCGGGCCGATCACGCCGACGATCCCGTTGCGGGGCAGCGTGAAGGTGAGGTTGTCGATGAGGACGCGTTCGCCGAACGACTTGTGCAGCTTCTTAGCGTCGATGACCTGGGCGCCGAGGCGCGGACCGACGGGAATGACAAGCTCCTCGAAGTCGAGTTTGCGGGTCTTCTCGGCTTCGTTCGCCATCTCCTCGTAGCGCGCCAGACGTGACTTCGACTTGACCTGGCGTCCCTTCGCGTTGCTACGCACCCATTCGAGCTCGGACGCCAGCCTCTTGGCGAGCTTCGCGTCTTTCTTGCCCTGAACTTCGAGGCGAGCGCCCTTCTTCTCCAGATAGGTCGAGTAGTTGCCCTCATACGGATACAGGTGGCCGCGGTCCACCTCGGCGATCCACTCGGCGACGTTGTCGAGGAAGTACCTGTCGTGTGTCACGGCGAGCACGGCGCCGGGGTACTTGGAGAGGAACTGCTCGAGCCAGAGCACACTCTCCGCGTCGAGGTGGTTGGTCGGTTCGTCGAGCAACAAAAGGTCGGGCTTCTGCAGCAGGAGTTTGGTGAGCGCCACGCGACGCTTCTCACCGCCCGAGAGGTTGGCGACCTCGGAGTCCCCCGGCGGCGTGCGCAGAGCATCCATCGCCTGCTCGAGCTGGGAGTCGAGGTCCCAGGCGTCGGCCGCGTCGATGTCTTCTTGGAGTGTGCCCATTTCGGCGAGCAGCGCGTCGAAGTCGGCGTCGGGGTCGGCCATCGCAGCGGAAACCTCGTTGAATCGGTCGACCTTCGCCTTGATCGGGCCGACACCTTCCTGCACGTTCTCGAGCACGGTCTTGGTCTCATCCAACTCCGGCTCCTGCATCAGGATGCCTACGCTGTAGCCGGGACTGAGTCTGGCCTCACCGTTACTGGGAGTGTCCAGTCCGGCCATGATCTTGAGGATCGTCGACTTGCCTGCCCCGTTCGGGCCGACAACCCCGATCTTCGCGCCGGGCAGGAACGACATCGTGACGTCGTCCAAAATGAGCTTGTCGCCGACCGCCTTGCGGGCGCGCACCATCGAGTAAATGTATTCGGCCATGTCCCCAGTCTATTTGCGACGTCGGGGCACGAGCACCGACCGCCTACCAGTCGATCGTGCGAGTAGTGCCGATCAGGCAGCCCGTGGCTCCGGTCGCCGGACCGACAATGCCGACGTAGCCTGCATCGCTCGTCTGTCCGATGAGGCAGTCCTCGCCCCATTTCACGGCGAACTGGAGCGAGTCGACATCCCGTCCGATCGAGGTCTTGTCCGGAGTCACCTGCATGGCCGCCCTGTCGAAGCCGGAAGCTACAAGATTGTCAATGATCTCTCGACCGCCGGGGTGCACCCCCTCGGCGAGAAGACGGGAATTGACGAGATCGAAGTACGGCAGGTTCTCGCTCGCCGTACCGTCGACGATGAGGGACGGATCATCCGTCGGTTCGGCAGATGCACTCGGGGCATCCGACGGATCCGGCCGCGGCTCTCGCGGCGCTTCCTCGCCGCAACCGGCGAGCAGGGTGGCACCGAGAATAACGCCGGCCACGGCAGAGGTGCCCCGGATCATCAGGCGGACCGAGAAGAGTCGCGCTGCAAACATCTTCCGCACCTCTCCCCTGCCGGCCCCGCGATCGGGCGCTCCGATTGTATCGGTGTCGGGCGAGAGCCGTGCATGAAACGGGGCGGCGGTTAGAAGGGTGTCGAGATGTCGACAGCGCGCCTCGCCGAAGCCGCCTGATTATCGTCGTACTGCCCTCCGGGCTCGACATCGGCCGAATCCCCGGGCGACTCGCCATCCCCCGCCGGCTCGGACCTCTCCGCCCCGAAACTGGTTCCGTAGTCGCCAGGTTCACTCGCCGCCCCGAAGGGCTGCAGGTTGACGGTCGATGGAACCTGGTCGGGCGGCCCGTCCGTCTGGGCGGACGAGGGGGAGGCCGCGCGAACCCACCTCGCGGTTCCCCAGCTGAGATCGTGGCCGAGGGCATCCGCCTCGACTTCGATGTTCGTGCCCGACTTCTCGCCGCTTTGCCAGTTCCGAATACGAAGTCTCCCGCTCACCACTACCCGGTCACCTTTGTTGAGCGACACGCCGGTGTTGAGGGCGAGTTGACGGAACGCACTGACGGTGTACCAGTTGGTCTCACCGTCGATCCACTTGTTCTGCGCACGGTCGAACCGGCGCTGGGTGGAAGCCAGCCGAAAGCTGGTGATGGGCAGCCCCGACCCGGTGGTGAATTGACGGGGCGGTGTAGCGATGAGTCCGGTGAGAGTGATGGTGTCTGTCATGCAGCAATGGTCGGCGCGCCGAAGGTCACTCGGGAGCGCGGCGACCCGTCGGTGCAGTCACCGACGGGTCGGACAGCTGTGCAGGACCAGCGACTCGGTGACCGTGCGCTATCAGTGCTCCCGAAACTCCGGCCAATCCGAGCCCGGCAGCAGGCTCGCGTGCAGAGCGCTCTTCGTCACCTCGAGGGTGGGGTACACGGCACGGAAGTTCTCATCACTCATGAGCTTGAACGTGTATCCGTCATCCACCCGGTGGATTGACCCGACTGCTCCCGCCGGGCCGAAGGCGACCCACGTCTGTCCCGTGAGCGTGAGGTTGGTGTTACTCATCGTTGAGCCCCTTTCCTGCGCTCGTCGACTATGAAGCGAGCACGTACCCAGCGTACGACTTTCGTACCTTGTTGACCTTCGGAAGCGCCACCGCCATGCAATATCCCTGGCCCGGATTCTTCGCGAAAAAGTCCTGGTGGTACTCCTCCGCTTCGAACCATTCCCCGAGGGCGCTGATCTCGGTGACGAGGCCGCCGTCCCAGATCTCGGATGCTCGTTCGCGGGCCGCCTCAAAGAGCTCACGCTGGGCATCATCCGCGTAGAACATCGCCGAACGGTACTGCGTGCCGACGTCGGCCCCTTGCCGGTTGAGTTGGCGCGGGTCGTGAAGGGTGAAGAACACGTCGAGGATTACCTCGGCGGGGATGACCTCGGGATCGAAACTGACCGCGACCGCCTCTGCATGCCCAGTGGCGCCCGTGCACACCGCCTCGTAGCTCGGAGCGACCGTTTCTCCCCCTGTGTATCCGGAGACGACCGAGTCGACGCCCTTCAGAACCCGATAGACCGCATCGAGGCACCAGAAACAACCACCGGCGAGCACGAATGTCTGCATGAGAGGAGCCTACTTTCTTGGGCTGAAATTCGTTTGGGCCCGAGAGCGTCAACCGCGGCAACCCGCGGGTCATTCCCGCCCCGCGAGCCCTAGGCTTGCCGGATGAGCTACCGTGCCGCCGAAAATCGCTACGAATCCCTCGAGTACCACCGGGTGGGACGCAGCGGCCTCAAACTGCCGGCCGTGTCGCTTGGACTGTGGAACAACTTCGGCTTCGACCGCCCGATCGAGGTTCAGCGCGCCATCCTCAGGCGGGCGTTCGATCTCGGAGTGACCCACTTCGATCTGGCGAACAACTACGGTCCGCCCGCAGGATCCGCCGAGACGAATTTCGGCCGGATCTTCGCCGACGACTTCCGCCCGCACCGCGACGAGCTGATCATCTCGTCGAAGGCCGGATACGACATGTGGCCCGGCCCGTACGGCGAGTTCGGCTCACGGAAGTACCTGCTGGCGTCGCTCGACCAGAGCCTGGAACGGATGGGGCTCGACTACGTCGACATCTTCTATTCACACCGTCCCGACCCCCAGACGCCGATCGAGGAGACGATGGGGGCGCTTGCCACCGCGGTGCAGTCCGGGCGGGCGCTGTACGCCGGCATCTCGAACTACGACCCTGCGCAGACGGCGGCAGCTTATGGCGCCCTCGCCGAGCACAAGATCCCCCTGCTGATCCACCAGCCGAGGTACAGCATGTTCGATCGTCACATCGAAGACGGCCTCTTCCCCGTGCTGGATGACCTCGGCATGGGCAGCATCGTGTTCTCGCCGCTCGCACAGGGGCTGCTCACCGACCGTTATCTTGCGGGAATCCCCTCGGACTCACGGGCGGCCGAGGGTCGTTGGATGAACGCCGACAACATCAGCGACACCTACCTCGAGCGGGCCAAGGGGCTCAACGAGATAGCGAAGCAGCGCGGCCAGAGCCTCGCCCAGCTCGCCCTGACCTGGGTTCTGCGCCAGCCGCAGGTGACGTCGGCGCTTATCGGTGCGTCGAGCGTCGCTCAGCTGGAGAACAACGTGCAGGCCGTCGAGGGCGCCCCGCTGACCGCCGACGAGCTGGCCGCGATCGAGCCCCTCGCCGTGCACGGCACCGGCCTGCGCTGAGTCGGCGCCCTCGCAGCAAGCAGTTCCGCTCGAGGAATTCGGTGACACTCGCCCGATTTCGTCGCCCGAGTCGCCGCGCCGGGTTATGGTGCCGACATGCAGTGGTGGAATGACTCTATGGACTGGTTCAACTCCGAAGACGGGCGGAACGTCTCTTTGAACGTGATCCTGCCGTTTCTCGCAATCCTCGTCGCCGGTGCCGTCGCCGCCGCGATCGGTCGCGGGGCGACGAGAAGGCTGCTCACGATTCACGACCGGGAGAACCGGGTGTCCGCGGTGGCGACCTTGATTGCGGCCGCACGCCGGGCATCCGTCTGGAACACGCTCAGCGCGCCGGAGCAGCAGCACGGCGACCATGTCGCGAGCGAAGCCGACGTGCGCGTGCGGCTGCTCGCCGTCTCGGGGGCCGGGCTCGCCGCTGACTGGGCTGCCCACGAGATCGCCGCCATGAAGAAGCACTCTGTGTCGTTCAGCTTTCAGGCCGAGCAGTCGCTCATCGAGTTCCGTGAGCGGATGGTCGCCTGGCAGGCGAGGCCGAGCCGAGCTCGAAAGCTGTTCAAGGGCGACCTCGAACTGTGGGCGTACGAGGATTCGCAGAACGCGAACGACCTCGTCAGCCAGCAACAGGCGTGGGCGGCGAGCCAGGTCGCCGCTGAGACAGTGTCGACCCCCGTGGTCAAGCCGAGCGCGAAGGATTCGGCCGAGAGGCCGTCCGAACGCGTGCACGTCGCTCCTCGGGTGGTTGCAGCGCCGGCCTACGCTTCAGCCCCCCAGGAGGCAACGAGCACGGCGAACGCCGGGACGGCGGTGCTCGTGGAACCGCGAGACGATCACGATGCGGCCCGGCGTGAGTTGCGCCAGGCTCTCGCGAACGACGCTCCCACCAACGAGGATCGGGCGGACGAGGACGTGCGCGTCGATGACGGGTCTCGCCCGGCTTCAAGCGACGAGACGGCACCGGTTGCCCCCGGGTACGACGCCGCAGATGACGACTCGGACGGACAGACCAAAGGGTTCTCATACTCACCACCTGTCACCGCCAACGCCGTGACGAAGCGAGTCAATCCGCCGGAATACAGCGACGACCGCCAGTACTGAGCTCCGAGCAGACGGCTCACACGGCTTCGGGCGAACTTCACCCGGCAGGTCGGGCAGCTTCGAAATGCTCACGCCCCCGCCGCGGCGTGTTTGCGGTAGAAGGCGACGCTGGATCGTGGGTGGAAACAGCCGAGTTTGTCGTCTCGGTCATTCCCGTGAGCGGGCTCCGGCGTCGAGGGGGGCAGCGACTTCGCCTGCTCGTTCGCGGACGCCTTTCCCGCGCCGCCCCCGTACGGCAATACCGGCACAGAGGACGACGGCCAGGCCGCCGAGGATCGTGGGCCAGGTGAGCTGTTCGTGCAAGAAGAGCGCGGCCCAGCCGATGCTCAGCACCGGTTGGACGAGTTGCACCTGGCTCACCTGCGCCATCGGTCCGATCGCGAGGCCGCGATACCACGCAAAAAACCCGAGGAACATGCTGACCACCGCGAGATACCCGAATGCGGCCCACTCGACCGGAGTCGCCGTGGGTGCCTGCTGACTTACCGACAGAGCGGTCAACCCGATCGTCAGCGGTGACGACAGCACCAGCGCCCAAGAGACGGTCTGCCAGGAACCCAGTTCGCGGGCGAGAGAACCACCTTCGGCGTATCCCACTGCGGCGGCCACGACTGCCCCGAAAAGGAGCAGATCCGGCCAGCCCAGCTGATCAATCCCCCCGCCTTGCGAAGACGCGAACCCGACGGCCACCATCGAGCCGATCCCGGCCATGATCCAGAACCAGAGCGGTGGACGTTCGTTGCCTCGGATCGTTGCCATCACGGCCGTTGCTGCCGGCAGCAACGCAATGACGACGGCTCCGTGAGTGGCCGGCACCGCAGCGAGTGCGAACGACGTCAGAAGCGGAAAGCCGACCACGACGCCACCTGCCACAACCCCCAAGCGCACCCACTGGTCGCCGTGGGGCAGTCGCTGTCGGGTCAATGCGAGTGCGGCGGTAGCGAGCAGAGCGGCAACAACTGCTCGGCCAGACCCGATGAACAGCGGCGAGAGGCCGGCGACCGCCACGCGTGTGAACGGAACCGTGAACGAGAACGCGAGGATCCCGAACAGGCCCCAAAACAATCCGGCTCGAGAAGGCGATATCGCGGCCGGGCGAACCCGAGTAGCGCTACTATATATCGGCATGGGCAACGATAGCAGTTCGGCGATTGCGGCCGCGCTCCGGATATGGATAGCGAACGCGCCGGCTGGGGCGCGTCTGCCCCCGACTCGGGCGCTGGTCGCCAGCTACGCGGCGAGCCCGCTGACTGTCCAGAAGGCGATGCGCGCATTGGCTGCCCAGGGCCTGATCGAGAGCAAGCCGGGCGTAGGAACGTTTGTTCGAGCGGTCCGCACCGTGCGGCCACTCGACTATGGATGGCAGACCGCCGCCCTGCGCTCACCCCTGAATCGCGTCACACTGCTGCCCAGCGCTGTGCGCAGCGCACCAGTCGACGCGATCGCATTGCACGCCGGCTACCCCGACCGGGAACTCCTGCCGGAGCGTCTGGTCAGAGCCGCGCTCGCCCGAGCGGCGCGAAGCGACGCCGCGCTATCGCGCTCTCCCATTTCAGGGCTGCCCGAACTGCAGTCCTGGTTCGCCAGTGAACTGGGCAGCTTCACGCCGGTCGGCGTGACACCACCCCGAGCAAGCGATGTCATCGTGCTCCCGGGAAGCCAGAGCGGGCTCAGCTCGATCTTCCGGGCCCTCGTCGGGACCAGCCAGCCGCTGCTGATGGAGTCGCCGACCTACTGGGGGGCAATCCTTGCCGCGGCGCAGGCCGGCGTCACCGTCGTTCCCGTACCGAGCGGCGTGGATGGTCCCGACCCGGGCGAGTTGGCTCGAGCCTTTGAAGAGACGGGCGCGCGGGTGTTCTATGCGCAACCGAACTACGCCAATCCCACTGGCACCCAATGGTCCCAAGCGTTGACTCAGCAGATCCTGGACGTCGTCCGCGACCACGGTGCGTTCCTCGTCGAAGACGACTGGGCTCACGACTTCGGTATCGACTCCAGCCCCACCCCGGTGGCTGCGCAGGACAGCACCGGCCACGTCGTCTACCTTCGGTCCCTAACGAAGAGCGTGTCACCGTCCGTTCGCGTCGCAGCGCTCATCGCACGTGGCCCGGCCAGAGAACGCATCCTCGCCGACCGGGCAGCCGCGTCGATGTATGTCAGCGGGATACTCCAAACCGCAGCCCTCGACGTCGTCACCCAGCCCGCATGGCAGACCCACCGGCGCAACCTCCGCCAACAACTGCGCGCCCGTCGCGACCTGCTCGTGACCAGTTTGCGAGAGCATGCCCCGCAAGCCGACCTGCGCAACGTACCCAAAGGCGGCCTGAACCTGTGGGCACGCCTCCCCGACGCGACCAACCTTCCGCAACTCATCCGGGACTGCGAATCCTCAGGCGTCCTCATCGCGCCCGGCACCGAATGGTTCCCCGCCGAGCCCACCGGCCCCTTCATCCGCCTCAATTATGCAGGGCCCGACCCCGGCGCGTTCCCCGAAGGGGCACGCGTCATCGGCGAAGCGTTGACGCGCAACGTGGGAGCTTGAATCTGGTCACCGCGACCGAGTAGTGCGTCTGCCCCGCGTCCACGGTCTGTGGATGCTTCGACCGTGAGCGCTTTCTCGGCACTGCGGTTTAGCTACTGGCGTCGAAGCAGATCCAGAAACTCATCTGCCATTTGCAGCTGTTCGTGCAATTTCTTTCGTCGTTCGACAGCTTGAACTACGAACTCCCCCAGCTCTTCACGGACGGAGGGATTGTCCGAGCCAGGGCCGCCGCTCTGCAGAGTGTCAATGATGCGCAGAAGGTCCATCATCTCCTCGAGGGAGAAGCCCAGTGGTTTCATCCGTCGGATTAACATCAGCCGGGAAAGGTCATCTTGGGTGTAGATCCGGAATCCACCATCGGTGCGACCGGATGCCTTCAGGAGCCCGATTTCGTCGTAGTGACGGATCGTTCGCAACGACAGACACGTCTTGTCGGCGAGTTCGCCTATGTGCATCGTCACCGTCGGCGCGTCCGTCACCATCGCTCATCCTCCATCTCGACTACCACCTAACCCTAACGTTAGGGTAGTCTTCGCTGACGGCTGGCCTTCCCGTGTGAGCCGAATCCCACCATTGTCCACTAAGACCGTGCTGGCCTGCGCAATGGGGCGCTCAACCATTTCCCATTCACCCGCGGTTTCTCGCCGAGAGCCCCAGCATCTGGAGTCAGCCATGGCCATCGACCTGAAGCCCGACGCGCCCAGCCGTTACAAACCAAATCCCTCGGTCATGACCGCTTTGCGCACACCCCGCATCCTGATCCGCGAGATCCTGGCCGGGCTGGTGGTGGCGCTCGCGCTCATTCCCGAGGCCATAGCGTTCTCGATCATCGCCGGCGTCGACCCGCGCGTGGGGTTGTTCTCCACTTTTGTAATGGCAGTCGTGATCTCGTTCATCGGCGGCCGACCGGCGATGATCACCGGCGCCACCGCTGCCGTGGCGCTCGTCGTAGCCCCCGTCGCGCGCGAGTACGGCTTGGACTACCTCATCGCCACCGTCATACTGGGCGGAATCTTCCAGCTCATCCTGGCGGCCGTCGGTGTCGCGAAGCTCATGCGTTTCATCCCGCGAAGCGTCATGGTCGGCTTCGTGAATGCGCTGGCGATCCTGATCTTCACCGCACAGCTTCCGCAACTGCTCGGCGTGCCATTCATGGTCTACCCGCTCGTCGCCGTAGGCATCGCCATCATGGTCGTGATGCCGCGCTTCACCAAGGCCGTCCCGGCGCCGCTCGTCGCGATCATCGTGCTCACGGCGGTCACCGTCCTCGTCGCGATCAACGTTCCCACCATCGGCGACCAGGGCGACCTGCCGGAGAGCCTGCCGCAGTTGTTCTTTCCGGATGTTCCCTGGAACCTGGAGACCCTCGCAATCATCGCGCCTTATGCACTCGGTGTGGCAGTAGTGGGCATCCTCGAATCCCTCATGGCGGCCAAGCTCGTCGACGAGATCACCGACACCCACTCGCGCAAGACGCAGGAGACCTTCGGCCAGGGCGTTGCCAACGTCCTTTCCGGCTTCTTCGGAGGAATGGGCGGTTGCGCACTGATCGGCCAGACCATGATCAACGTCAAGGCCTCAGGTGCCCGAACCCGCATCTCGACCTTCCTCTCCGGCGCCTTCCTGCTCGTGCTCGTGCTCGGCGTGGGTGACCTGCTCGCGGTCGTGCCGATGGCGGCACTCGTGGCGGTGATGATCATCGTCTCCGTGCTCACCTTCGATTGGCACAGCATCCGATGGAGCACGCTCAAGCGGATGCCGAAGAGTGAGACGACCGTCATGGTCGCGACGGTCATCGCCATCGTCGCCACCCACAACCTCGCCATCGGCGTCGGTGTCGGCGTGCTCATCGCCATGGTCGCCTTCGCGCGCCGCGTCGCCCACCTCGTAACCGTGGAACGAACCCTCCCAGAAGATCAGGCGGTGCCGACCGCCGTCTACACCGTCGATGGCGCCCTGTTCTTCGCCTCGAGCCACGACCTGACCACGCAGTTCGCATACACCGAAGATCCGGATCGGGTCATCATCGACATGGCGGGATCGCACGTGTGGGACGCGTCCACCGTGGCCGCCCTGGACGCCATAACCAACAAGTACAAACACCTCGGCAAGCGGGTCATCATCGAAGGCATGAACGAAGCCAGCACCGATATGCACACCCGCCTCGCCGGCAATCTCGGCGGCGGCCACTGACGCCCGCCAGTCACCAGACGGCCCGTCGCACCACAGGGGGAGTTCATCTCTGCGCGGCGGCGCCAGAAGGGGCGCCGGTCCGAACTCGGCACCCCTCTTCCTCTCCGAACCATGCCGTTCACGCGAAACGAACTGCACTCATACGGTGCTATCGCCCTCAGGCAAACCTGCCAAGAAAGAAAGAAGGACCATGAATTCCTACGTCTCCATCCCGTTCCGCCACGACAATCTGCCGACCGGGTATGTCACGTCCCCGCGAGGGCGCGTTGCCGACGTCAACGGTTACGTCAGCCGGGTCTCTCACGAGAGCACAGCCGGCCAGTATGTGACCGCGCCCGTGGACCGCGCGCGGTCCCAGAAGATCCGGGAATCGGTCTGAAGCGGCGGCCGGGACAGACCGAAGCAAGAACGCGGGCCTGAGCGTCAGTTCGGTCGCTCGGCAAGGTGCTCGGAAATGTCCAGCCCGAATTCAGTGACGCCCTTCGCCTTGAGCGTTCAACTCCCGCGCTGGTGTGGTGGCGAAATGACACATGCGGAAAGCCGGAACTGGGGGCAAGTTGCCTTTGTGTCGCGACCAAGCGTGCGCTGCAGTTTGAATTGATCGAAGACTGCGCACTCGCGGCCCTCTCGATATCGGATGGTTCACAAAGAAACCCTGAAATTCCAGAATTTTCGAACTGGCGTGACAAGTGCCCCCGGCAGGATTCGAACCTGCGACCAAGAGATTAGAAGGCTCCTGCTCTATCCCCTGAGCTACGGAGGCGCGTTGGGCGCTTAACGATACCGCAGGGCGTCGTCAGACCGCTTTCGCCAGTGCCACGAGCACCTGATTGAGGGTCGGCACACCCTCGGCGCGAAACACCTCGGAATCGTCCGCCCCCAGCACGATAATCGTGGGCGTGTTCCGGATGCCCGCGCGCTCCGCTTCGACAACATCACGAGCGACGTCGAGCTCGGCGATCTTCAATGCAGGCACGACCGCAGCCGCAAGCTTCAGCACTGCGCGTGTCTGGATGCAGGGATCGCAGAACGCCGAGGAAAAGAACAGGAGCTTCACGTTGCGGCCGATCCCTCGCGCTAGTCGTTGAAGCCGAGCGCTCCCTGTTCCTTGCCCGGTTCGCTCTCCGCCTCGTCGTAAGCGTAGGTGACGTGGTAGACGCCGCCGACCTCAGTCCAGGACACGGCGTTGTAGTTCTCCATCGTCTCCTTGCCGCTGACGAGGGCGAGCACCGTAAGCTCTTCGTCCCAGCCTCCGTCGGTGCTGATGCGCCGATCCGACTGCCCGTCATTCGGACCGCCGGTGTAGAGCACGACATATTCGTCGCCATGGGCAAGAGTGGGGGTGTCGTCAGTCATGCGTCCTTACTACCACGGGAGGGTGGGAGCCGCGATAAAGACCACCGCCAGCCGCCTGCCGCAAGGAGCGTCGGCACGCGGCAGTACAATTCTCGAATGCCTTCAGTCTCGGATCGTCTTGTCTGGATCGATTGCGAAATGACCGGACTCGACCTCGCAGTCGATGAGCTGGTCGAGGTCGCGGTCGTGATCACCGACTTCGACCTCATTCCCGTCGATCCGGGCTTTTCCGTCGTCATCCGTCCCGACAACTCCGCTTGGGAGAACATGGGCGACTTCGTGCGGAAAATGCACGACGAGTCGGGGCTCGCCGCCGAGGTGCCCAACGGGGTGAGCCTCGCCGACGCAGAGTTCGCGGTGCTCGAATACATCCTGAAGTTCGTGCCGACCGGGCAGCAGGCGCCCCTCGCCGGCAACACGATCGGCACCGATCGTGCCTTCCTCGCCAAGTTCATGCCGCGTGTCGACGGGCACCTGCATTACCGCAGCATCGATGTGTCCTCGATCAAGGAACTAGCCAGGCGTTGGTTCCCGCGGATCTACTTCAACGCACCGGTGAAGAACGGCGGTCACCGGGCACTCGCCGACATTCTCGAGTCGATTCGCGAGTTGCAGTATTACCGCCTCGCGGCGTTCGTGAGCGAGCCTGGCCCCTCGACGGAGTACGTGCAGACGATCTCCGCCTCGGTCGTCGAGGCCTTCGCTCCGCGGCTCGCATCGCCGCCCGTTCACACCTGAGCCGTAAGGTGTAATAAGATTCTTGAGTTGCCGGACCGCGCGAGCGATCCGGAGCATGGTGGGCGTAGCTCAGTTGGTAGAGCGCTGGCTTGTGGAGCCGGATGTCGCGGGTTCGAGCCCCGTCGTTCACCCCAAGGAATGGCCTCACCGCGGTGGGGCCATTCCGCATTGAGGATCAGTATTCGCTCGTGACGAGGTGGACAGTGCCGCAGACCGCAGAAGCCGTCGACACGTCCCGCGATACGGACATCAGCTTCGCCCTCAGTTCTGCGTGGACGACAACGGTGTGGAACGACCCCGTCAACCTCATGTCGTATGTCGCTTGGGTCTTCCGCAGTTACTTCGGATTCGACCGGGAAGAGGCTCAGCTCCGCATGCTCCAGGTCCATAACGACGGCCGTGCGATCGTAGCCCTGGGAACCCGCGAAGAGATGGAGCGGCACGTCGAGGCGATGCACGATTTCGGCCTGTGGGCCACCCTCGAGCGGGAAGACCGGTGAGAGGGTTCCGGGCGGCTGGCGAGAACCTGAGCGCGGAGTTCGATCGAGTCGAGGCGGCGCTTCTCAGCCAGCTTGCTGGTCAAGTCGCCGCGCTCCTGCGTGGGGCGCAAGCGGATGATGCGGCTCCCGATCCCGTAATTGCTCGGCTGCTTCCCGACGCGTACACCGACGATCCGGAGGCGTCGGCGGAATTCCGTCGGTTCACTTCGGCCGACCTCACCGAACGCAAGGTGCGCAACGCGCTCATGATCGTCGCCTCTGTCGAATCGGCGACGACCGCCTCGGAGTCCGTGGAGGTGCTGCTCGATGGCGTCGCCGCGCAGGCATGGCTGCGTGCGCTCACCGACATCCGTCTCGTGCTCGCGGCCCGCCTCGGAATCGAGGAGGACGACGATGAGATACGCGCCGATGAACAGGCCCTTATCCTGGGCGACGTGTACGACTGGCTCGGCTGGATGCAGGAATCACTCCTGAGCGCGCTGGATCTCGATGGGTGACGCCGAACAAACCGGAATCAATCCGACCGAGATCGACGCGCACGAGTTCGAGCGACTCGTCACCCACGAACTCGACGAGCTGCCCGATGACATGGTCGATGGGCTCGAGAACATCGTGTTCGTCACCGAGGACAGGCCGGAGGACGGCTCCCTTGACCTGCTTGGGCTGTATGACGGCACAGCGCTGACCGATCGCGGCAACTACGGGTTCGGAGAACTGCCCGACCGGATCATCCTGTACCGCGAACCACTGCTCGCCGCCTGCGACACCCTGGGTGAACTCAAGGATCAGATCCACGTGACGCTCGTTCACGAGATCGCGCACTTCTACGGGATCAACGACGAGCAGCTGCACGAGCTCGGCTGGGCCTGATGACATCTCCCACCGAACTCTCACCCGGCGCTCAATAGACTGACCGAGGCAACACAGCCGTAGGAGGCTCCCATGAAGTGCCCGACTGACTCAACGACGCTTGTGATGAGCGAGCGCGGCGGAGTCGAGATCGACTACTGCCCTCAGTGTCGCGGCGTGTGGCTCGACCGCGGCGAGCTCGACAAGATCATCGACCGCGCGGAGGCCGAGCTCACGTCGAACCCGCCGCCCGCCGCGGCGCCGTCGATGCCAGCGTCCGCGCAGTACCAGGACCCCCGGTTCCGGGCGCCTCAGTACGGCGAGCGTGACGACCGTGATCGCGGCTACGGTGACCGAGATCGCACCGACGGCGGCTACCGCCGCAAGAAGAAGGAAAGCTGGATCAGCGACCTCTTCGACTGAGTTCGAGGTGTGACCGACGACGGGACCGGGCACGAGTTGGAGCGGAGCGATCCGTGCACCCCCGACCACCACGAATCCCTAGCGCGATTGGCGCCGCTTGCCCGGACGCGGCTGCCCCTTCACCGCGGGCGCCCGTCCCTTGCCTTTCGACGCTTTCGCCTTCCCGCCGGCCTTCGGAACCGGCGCGTCCGAGTCACGCCCGACCTCACCCGGCTCCGGGCTGTTGCTGTCCTTCACCGGTATCCTTCCGACGTCCGCGGGCCAATCGGTCCGCGCTCCAGACTATCGAGATGTTTCGCGCTGATTCAGTCGGAGCGTCCTTGCCTACTTCTCGCGGGCCCTCCAGGTCAGCGATTTGCGGATCGACTCAGAGAACGGGGCAGCGATACCGGCAGATCCAGTGTCATGCGTTGCACCAGCAGGAGCATGAGCGACATGACACCCAACTCGCCGGCGGTCTCGGTGAAGGTCAACAGAGACTTCACCGCACCCGGAACGAAATCACCGACCGCGCTGTCGATCATGTCCAGCACCACCGCGAAAACGGCAAGCAGAACGACCGATAAGAAGAGAATCGACGAGTTCGATCGATCCGTCCGACGAGCACGGAAGTGGGCCATGACCAGCAGAACGCCCAATGGGGCCGCGATCATCGCCCAGATCACCAACTCGCCCAGGTCTTGAGCCCGCAGCCCGGCGATCGACGGCAATCCGATCGATCCGACGAGCGCTACGCCGCCGCGCTCGTGCAATCTCAAGAGATCATCTGCCACCAGGACGGAGAACACCAGCGCCCACGCGAGGTACACCGTGACGCGGTTACCGCTCCACAGGAAGAACAGCATCACCACCGCCGCGACGAGCTGGATGTGACCGAGCATTTCTATGTACGACGCGTCCGAGCCTCCGTTCCAGACGGAGTTCACGAATATCGGGTCTCCCGGTCCCGCCGCCCTTTTGGCGAAGAAGTGGATGACGCTGGCCAGCAGGAGCAGCCCGTCGAGAACGACGAGGGTGGTCAGGGTGATCCTGAACTGCTTCGGCGGGCCGGCGAGCCCGCCGAGGTCGCCTGCACGCCTGTCGTCACCCTCCGGGTAGCGGCGGCGTCGCGCGCCCTCGAATATCCGCCCGGGAACCCGCTCAGATTCTGCGCTCGGCATGTTCGCCTCCTCAGGTCTTCGGGTCTTGAGTTGCCTCAGCGTAGGGCCGCACCATATGCCTGCACAAGCATTCGGTTCAACAGGGCGCGGAATCGCCACCTCGCTGCGGCCTGGTTCATCCACCGCCGGTTGGAGGTCTCGGGGAGCGTCACCCGGAGATGCGGTGCCCGTCGATGAGCAGATCCGCCGAGAGCCGTGGACGCTCCCTCGCCAGAAATGCCTCCTCCTGGGCAGCCCACCGATGCCAATGGGGCGCGTAGAGATCCCCGTCCCTTGCGAGCGCCCGGCGCTTGCGCGTCTCATCGTCCAGTTCGACCCAGATGCCGAATGTCGCGAGCGCGCGATTGGCCCGAGTGAGGATGCCGGCACCTTCGATGACGAGCGCCGCCGTCGGGTCGACGGCATGCCATTCGGCAGCAGCATCCGCTGTCCAGTCCCAACGCCGCCACCGCGAGGGCCTGCCCTCCGCGAGCGGAACGAGCACATTCTCGAGCACGTGACGACTTCCGGCGGCGAGGCCACCCCAACCCGGGTAGATATCGTCGAGGCGGATCAGCTGGGCGGGCGTTTCCAGCGCGGCGGCCACTAAGGGCGCCAGTGTGCTTTTACCTGAACCGGAACGACCGTCGATGAGGATGACGGTGCGCTGGACCTCGCCTGAACCGACGGGGCGGGCACGCGTGGCGCCGTCCGGTGCTGCCCTGCGATCCGCCGCCGGCACCTCATCGGCCGGCAATGAAGTTCCAGTTTCCGGTCGCGACCGAAACCGTGACGGCTGCCCCCGCGATCGCTGACGCCGCGAGCACAAGCACCAGGTCCCGCGCACCGAGTCGTGATTCCCGTGCCCAGCTGCGCTTGTTCGACGCGCCGAACCCTCGGGCCTCCATGGCGGTCGCGAGTTTGCTTCCGCGGCGTATCGACAGCACGAGCAGCGCGAACGCCTGACCCGCAAACCGCTTCAGCTTGCCGCGATCGCCCACTCCCCTTGCCCGACGAGCGAGCTCGAGGGACCTCCAGTCCTCGAGAAACAGTGCCACGAGTCGGAGCCCGGCGAGGGCGCCCAGCACGAATCGAGACGGCAGCCGGAGCACTTGGGCGAGCCCGTCGGCGAGGTCGGTGGGATCGACCGTGACAAAGAGCACGACCGCGGGCAGCCCGATCGCGAGCACGCGAAGCAGTGTGGCGATCGCGAGCTCGATCGAGCCGTCGGTGACATTGACGAGCAGGAAGGTGAAGTGGCTCCTTCCGGACGCCTGACCGTACAGGAGGATCGTCACTGCGCCGAGCGGCGCGGCGATCCAGATGGGTGCCGTGCGGAGGAAGAACTGTCGGGGCGTCAGCCCCGCGAAAAGGAAGAGCACCGCTTCGAGGGCGAGCGCGACCGACGCCGACGCCCAATCGATGCTCAACACCAGCGCGACGCTGATGATGCCCGCCGCGGCGAGCTTCGCGACGGGGTTGACACGGTAGATGGCCTGCCTGCCCGCGGTCGGGGTGAGGATGCTCATGGCCGCACTACCGATTCCGTCTCAAGGCGCCGCCGCGACATTCGGAACTCCGTGTCCGCGAGCACGGAGACGAGCGCACGGTCGTGCGTGACGGCGACGATTCCGCTGCCCTCCTCGAGTAACTCGGCAAGGAATGCTACGAGCTCACGCCAGGTGCGGGCATCCTGTCCGAACGTCGGCTCGTCCAATACGAGCAGCCGCGGACGCGTGACGAGCACCGTGGCTACCGACAGGCGCCGCTTCTCACCGCCGGAAAGGGTGAACGGATTCGCCTCCGCGAGGGATTCGAGACGCAGCCGCTCCATCAGCGGGTCGATCCGTCGTGCCGTCTCGATTTCCGACAATCCCAGGGTGCGTGCCCCGACGGCGAGCTCGTTCCGCACCGTGCCGGTGATGAACTGATGCTCCGGATCCTGAAACACCGTTCCGATCCGGGTGAGCAGCTCGCGGGATTTCCAGGAGATCGGGTCCGGCGCGAGGCCGCCGGACAGCCCGTGGGCGAGCACGCGTCCGCTTGCCGGGCGAAGAAGGCCGGCGAGGGTCAGGCCGAGCGTGGACTTGCCGGCACCGTTCGGTCCGGTGACCGCGAGGCAGCGGCCTGCATCGACGGTGAGCGTGATCCCCTCGCGCACGACGCTGCCCTTCACCCGGGCGACCGCGAGATCCTCCGTCGCGAGCAGCCCGGCGCCTGCTTCCCGGGCGCGGGCCGGTGCCTCCGGGACGTGACCGGGCACCCAGACGCCCGCCGCCGACAGCGCATCGCCTGCGGCGGCGAGCACGTCGTCGGGGGCACCATCGGCGAGTACTCCGCCGCCGGGGGCGAGCACGATCACCCGATCGACGACCTTCCACCACACGTCCACTCGGTGCTCGACAACGACGAGAGTGGCATCGGTGCCCCGCAGGACGCGTGCCACGGCATCCCGCACCTCGATCACACCGTCCGGGTCGAGGTTCGCGGTCGGCTCGTCGAGCAACAGCAGGCCGGGACGCATGGCAAGCACTCCAGCGAGGGCGAGTCGCTGCTTCTGGCCGCCGGAAAGCTCGCTCGTGGGATGGTCCAGCGGCAGAGCGAGGCCGACGGCGTCCAGCGCGTTTCGCACCCGGCGCCAGATTTCGTCGCGGGGAACGCCGAGATTCTCACAGCCGAATGCCACGTCGTCGCCGACTCGCGCGAGCACGACCTGCGAATCCGGGTCCTGCAGCACGAGCCCGGCACTGCCGCGGGCACTTTCGGCCGCCGCGCCGTCGATCAGGAGTTGCCCGATCTGCTCACCTTCGTCGTCCCCGCCGAGCACGCCAGCGAGCGCGTGGAGCAGCGTCGACTTGCCTGCACCGGATGCACCGAGCAGCAGCACACGCTCGCCGGGCTCGATCCGCAGGTCCAGCTCTCGGACGGCCCAGCCCGCGCGGCCGTGGTGCCGCCAGCCCCAGCCGCGCGCCACGACGGACGCGGCGGCGGAGCCCACACTCGAGATGGTCCCAGGAGACAATGTCAGCGCGCTGGTCGGGCGACGCTCTCGGTGCGCCCCTCTCGACCGGACGCGAATCGGCTGAGCACTCCGGTCTTCGCGAGTCCGCGAGCGAGTAGCCACGAGCCGAGGCCGGCGATTACCGTTCCCGAGATCACTGCGGAGACCGCGTAAATCACCTGGAAGGCGACATCCGCCCCCGCATACCAGAGGGCAAGGTCGTTGACCCCCATCGCGAGGCCGGCGCCGGCGCCGGCAAGGAGCGCGACCGGTAGCCTCCAATAGGAGTAGAAGAAGAGCAGGAAGACCAGCTCTGCCCCGAGACCCTGAACGAGCCCTGCCTCGATCGTGAGGAAGCCGCCCCACTGCGCTCCGAGCAACGCGGACACCGTCGCCGCGACGAGTTCGGTGAACAGCGCTGCACCCGGCTTGCGGATTATGAGCCCACCGAGGACGGCGGCAAACAGCCACACCCCGTACATGAGGGCCTGCGAGCCGGGAAGACCGGCCTCGAGGGGCGCCGTCACCGGCTGATAGAGCTGGTTCCAGGCGAAGAAGATGAGCGCGGCGGCGACGCCGAGCACGCTCGCCACCACTATGTCGACGACCCGCCAACGGTAGTTGATGCGCCGCTTGTCTCGCGGTGTCGCAACGGGCGAATTCTCGATCGGACTGTCCTGTGTTGCGTTGATGTTGTGCACTGGCGTGCCCTCTCAAATCTGAATGGGACGCGGGTGCGGGTAGCGACGGATGCCGCGACCCGGAGAGATGCCTCCCTGCGCTGGCATGATCCAGATCAGGTTCGACGGTCGAAGCCCTATTCAGCTTCCTCTCAGCCCGGTTCACCGGACTCCCGTGTTCGGTAGCGAGTCTAGCGGGGCGCGGGGCGCTGGGCGACGCGGGCGAGCGACCACGCGCCCCGCCCGCCGCGCTGGGCCGTTCCAGCGCGGTCACCGCTCCCCCACGGGGCGAACGGTGAACCGCGGGAACGTCGCGGCCGTCGCGTGCCACGCGTTCGACGAGCTCGTCTGGATCACCGACCTCAATGCGGTGTGGCTGCTCTTCACGCTCCTAGGTGGTGTGGTGTTCGGGCTCGCCCCGGCGGCGGTCGCGGCGAGCACTCTGGTTCGCAAGCGCTTCAGCGGTGAGAAGGTGCGTCTGCTCGCCGAGTTCTGCACCGTCTACCGTCGCGAGTTCGGCGTCTACCGCGCTCGCGACGCCATGCGCACAGCCGTGAACCTGCGTAAGGACTGGCTCGACAAGCTCGGGCTCGAGATTCCCAAGACCACCGACGACCTGTACGAAGTGGCGAAGGCCTTCACCGAGCTCGACCCCGACGGCAACGGTGTCGACGACACATAAGGTACGTCGCATCACGCACGGGCGACGTCTCCCTGGCCGACGCGCCTGGACCGAATTCGCCGCGGGCGTGGAACCGCTCGGCAACGACCTCGCGTTCAAAGGTTACGCCGTCGACCCGCCCTCCGTGCTGCAGCCGATCACCGAGGCGTACACAATCTCGACGAA
>JAODME010000016.1 GCA_025465095.1 Microbacteriaceae bacterium
GCCTGATGAATGCCCTCGTTGTAGCGGCGACCCATCAGAATACGGCCGGTGTGCTCGTCGACGATGAGCACCTCGCCGTTCATGACGACGTAGTCCTTGTCCTTCTTGAACAGGGCGCTCGCCTTGATGGCGTTGTTGAGGAACGAGATCAGCGGAGTATTGGCCGACTCGTAGAGATTGTCGATGCCAAGGTAGTCCTCGACCTTCTCGATGCCGGGCTCGAGCACGCCGACGGTTCGCTTCTTCTCGTCGACCTCGTAGTCCTCGTCCGGCACGAGACGCTTCGCGAGAGAGGCGAATTCGCTGAACCAGCGGTTGGCCTCTCCGGAGGACGGGCCGGAGATGATCAGCGGCGTGCGCGCCTCGTCGATCAGGATCGAGTCGACCTCGTCGACGATTGCGAAGAAGTGGCCGCGCTGCACCATGTCCTGGCGCTGCCAGGCCATGTTGTCGCGTAGGTAGTCGAAGCCGAACTCGTTGTTCGTGCCGTAGGTGATGTCCGCCGCGTACTGCTCGCGCCGCTGCACCGGGGTCTGGCCGCTGAGGATGCAGCCGGTCGTCATTCCCAGGGCGCGGTACACGCGCCCCATCAGCTCGGACTGGTAGCTCGCGAGATAGTCGTTGACGGTGATGACGTGCACGCCGCGCGAGGCGATCGCGTTGAGGTACGCTGCCGTCGTCGCGACGAGCGTCTTGCCCTCTCCGGTCTTCATCTCGGCGATGTTTCCGATGTGAAGCGCCGCGCCACCCATCAGCTGCACATCGAAGTGCCGCAGCCCGAGGGTGCGCTTAGCGGCCTCACGCACGGCGGCGAATGCCTCCGGGAGCAGGTCGTCGAGCGATTCGCCGCTCGAGTAGCGTTCCCGCAACTCGACCGTCTCGTTCTTCAGCTCCTCGTCGGTGAGCCCGGTGAAGTCGTCTTCGAGCTCGTTGATGGCTTGCGCGTACCGCTGCAATCGCCGCAGAGTGCGTCCTTCACCGACGCGAAGGACGCGCTCAAGAACATTAGCCACCGAAAAACTCCCATTGCTGTCGCGGACGGACGACCCTGAGGCCGATCCGTGATGCCAGTAATCCTAGCGAGGTGGCGCTCGGTGAAGCCTGCGGGCACCGCGCCAGGGACGATGGGCCACTTCAGACCGTGCGGGCCGGCGATACAGCCCGCTCTGTCTGAAGTGGCCCGTGTCCGGCGCTCAGCGGCGGGAGGCCCTCGACGCGGTCGCGACCTCCTGCAGGTCGTCCGACTGGTCATCGAGCCCGATCACGCCGTAGTCCCACCCTTTGCGTCGGTACACGACGCTCGGCCGGTCCGTCTCGGCATCCATGAAGAGATAGAAGTCGTGGCCGACGAGCTCCATGTAGTAGAGCGCGTCATCTACCGTCATCGGCACCGCCGCGAAAACTTTCTTCCGGATGACGACGGGGCTCCACTCCTCCTCGACTGTCTCGTCCCCCGTCACGATCGGAACGGCGCCCGTCGCCACCCGCTCGATCAACTCCGGGTCGGCCGGGGTGATGTCGACCTCGCTGAAGCCGTCCGTCGCTGCCTCTCGCAGCGACGTCGGGCGATGCTGCCCCCGGTGCACCTTCCTCCGGTCCTTCGCCCGCCGCAATCGTTCGAGGAGCTTGTCGAGCGCGAGATCGAACGCCACGTACTTGTCGGACCCGTTCGACTCCGCTCGCACCGGCTGACCCGGGCAGATCAGGGTGAGTTCCACTCGGTCGTCGCCGGAGCCGGTGACCCCATTTCGCTCGCTGTGCCGAGTGACCTTGACCTCGAGCCTGAGCGCTCGATCCGCCAGATGCGCGGCTCGCTCCGACTTTTCCGTCGCGTAGTCCTTGAATCGATCGGTGATCCCGACCCCGAGCCCGTTGACTGAGATGTCCATGACGTCCTCCCACTTCTCATGGCACGATCGTCGACCAGCCGGGTTCCCCATGAACCCGTGAATAGGCGATGATCCGCGCCGTCTTCGCCCCCAACCTAGTCTCCGCTCCGGCCTATGTCACCACCCGCACGCACGCCGCCTCCCATTCACAGCGAAGTCGACGGGTCTGGGGGGCGCCGCCGTGGAGTGAAGGCGAGAGTCGCCGCCGAGACCACTTCGCCGCCGCCGTCGCGCAGTGCACGGGCCGCTTCCAAGAGAGTCGCACCCGTCGTCAGCACGTCGTCGACGAGGATGAATCGACGCCCGGTGAGCGGATGCCGCGGGCGCAACGACCCCTCGACATTCACTCCGCGCGCCTCCCTGTCGAGCGTCTTCTGCCGTTCCGTGCTGCGTGTGTGTACCAGCACGCGCGCGGGGCGCGGAACTCCAGCCCAGCGCAGCAACAACGGCACGGGGTCATAGCCGCGGCGTCGCCAGGCTGCACGACTCGTCGGCACCGTCACGACCTCCGCGTCGTCCGGGACCATGGCCGCGGCGAGGGCGGCGGCGAGGGCCGGAGCCAGTGGACGAACGACATCCGTCCTCCCCTGCTCCTTCATCGCGAGGACCACCCGGCGGACGGCGTGCTCGTAGCGCAGCGCGCTCGTCACCTCGAGCCCGTCGTCGAGGGCGGTCGTTTCGAGTCGCGGAGTCAGCGAGCCGCGGCAGTCACCGCAGAGCGCCCGGTCGGCGATCCCGCAACCGGCGCAGGAGACCGGAGACAGCACCGCCCACGCGTCGAGGACGGCCGGAAGGATCAGCACGAGCCGATCCTGCATGTTCGGAATCGGTTCCGGCGCCCCGTGGGTCGTACCCGTGAGCTGGGGCGCTCGCCCGCCCTTTGTGGAGGACCCGTCGGGGGCGCGGCCTTCGGGCCGGTCGCGAAGCGACCTCCTCAGGGAGCGTGGCGCTAACGCTGCGTCGCGATGAATGCCACCGGGATCCGCGTGTCCGTCCAACCGTTGCCGCTGCGGGCGAGGACCGTTCCGTCCGCGCTGAGCGCTCGGAGTCCCGCCACCCCGTTGCCCCCCACGAGGGAGACAGAGTTTCCCGGTTGCCCGAGGGAGGCACGGTCTCCGCCGACCTCGTACCGGGTAACCGTCGATTGTCCACCCACGTCCGACAGGGTCGCCACGGAGAGCTCGTCCACCCAGGTGGCGTCTACCGCTGTGCCGGCCGGAAGGTTGGCGTCCAGCGCGGACAGGCTCACGCTCACCGGAACCTGCGCCGCGTTCGCGTCCCGGTTGATCGCCTTCACAACGATCCGCGGTCCCGACGTCGTCGACAGGAAGATCGCGATACGGGCGCCGTCCCGCGACACGTCGACCGATACGATCTCGGTGTTCGGCGGAAGTCCGGTGGCGACGTCGACGAACGCCCCGCCGTAGCCGTACGCCCGAATGCTCCCCGGGCTAGATCGGGCCGCCGACCAGACGTATCCGTACCCGTCCAGCGACGGCGTGATGAGGTCGGGGCGGGTGTCTAGCAACGTCGTGGCCGCGTCCCCGGATTGCACGATCGATACCCCCGCCACGCCGAGCACGGCCGCCGCATCGACGCCGGCGGTCAGGGTCGCGCCGCGCGGCTGGGTCTCGACCACCTTGGCGCTGAGCTGACCGAACTGGGTCACGTCACGAGCGACATATCCGAACTCGCCGTCGCTCAGGCCGACCAGCCGTGCGTCCACCTGCGCGTTCAGCTGCGGCAACGGCACGGCCGACTCCGGCACGACGAGAGGGGTGCCCGCTACCGTGAAATTCACGCCGCGGATGTTCGACACATTCGCCAGGCTCGCGGCTAGTTGCAGCTGCATGAGTTGTCGATCCCTAGCGCCCGCGGCGAGCGCCTCGGTGGACAGGTCGATGATCGCGACGCCGGACTCGACATCGACGCCCGGCACGGCGAGTTCGGTGCCCTCGGGGAACGCCGTGCGGATCGCGCCCTGCAACCACTCCGGTGGACCGTCGAGAAGCTCGGACGCGATGCGGAGGGCGGCGGTTCCCCCTGCGAACCAGCGGAGGTCCGGAACGAGGTGCTCGTTCGTCGGGTCGAGGAAGTACAGAACATGGGTGTGGAAGATCTGCCGGAAGGTGGCATCCGACAGCACGATCCCGTCGTTCGCCTGGCTGATCCGCCACTCGCCGTTCTCCTGAACGAAATCGAACGAGAGCGCTTGCGGCTCCGGGCCGTTGTTGCGCTGGTACACACCGGACGCGTCGACCGTCGCGTCGGCGTTGATCGCGTACTCCATCGAGTCGTCGTCGATCGTGACGAGGCGTTCCGCGGCGGTGCGCACCGTCACGTTGCTGCGCGGATTCCACTCGTCCGAGAACCCGGTGCTCAGGAATTGCCGGGCCACCTCGTAGTCGTCAGCGGAGCCGGTGAACGCCGCGACGAATCCGCGCAGGATCTCCTCCTGGCTGGCACCCGCGACGGGCTCGAAGGGGAGGAACTCGAAGTCGCCGGTTCCCTCCTCGTCGAGCGCCTGGCCTACGATCACCGAGCCGCTTGTAGGGATGCCGACACAGGCGGTGAGCGCGGAGATCAGGAACAGCACGAGCAGGACCGCGGATGATCGCCTACGCATCGGCATCCTCCAGCTCGACGACCGGCTCCGCGGGCGGAAGGTCGATCGGGGATGTCGCAATCGGCACGCCGCGTACGCGCGGGAGGGTGAGCCGGAAGCAGGTGCCCCTGCCCGACTCCGACCACACCTCGAGCCAGCCCTCGTGCAACACCGCATCCTCGAGCGATATCGCGAGCCCGAGGCCGGTGCCGCCGATAGTGCGCTGCCGGGACGGGTCTGCGCGCCAGAACCGGTCGAAGACCTTGAGGGCATCGGCCGCCGTCATGCCTATGCCGTAGTCGCGCACGGCGATGGCGATGGCGGTGGCGTTGCTGTCAACCGTCACGACGATCGGCCGACCCTCACCGTGCTCGACGGCGTTGCCGAGCAGATTGCGAAGAATGCGGCGGATGCGGCGGGCGTCGACCTCCGCCTCGAAATAACCGCCGGGGGCCACGACCCGCAGGTTGTTGCCGCGCTCGTCGGCGAGGGCACTCATCGAGTCGACGGCGTCCTCGACGAGGCGGACGAGGTTGGTGGGCTCCACTTCGAGCTCGACGGCGCCAGCGTCGTAGCGACTCACCTCCAGAAGGTCGGCGAGCAGCACCTCGAACCGTTGAACCTGCGTGTGCAGCAACTCGGCGGTGCGCGCCGTCGCGGGCGGGAAGTTCTCCCGCTGGTCGTAGAGCACATCCCCGGCAAGGCGGATAGTGGTCAGTGGGGTGCGCAGCTCGTGCGAGACGTCGGAGACGAAACGCTGCTGGAGCCGGGAGAGTTCCGCGAGCTTCGTGATCTGCTGCTGAAGGCTGTCCGCCATGCCGTTGAAGGAACGCGCAAGGGTCGCGATAACGTCCTCCCCCTTCTCCGGAATTCGCACCTCGAGTTCCCCGGCTGCGAGCTTCTCGCTCGTGGCAGCGGCGAGGCGCACCGGCCCGACGACGAGACGCACGACGATGTAGGTCACCCCGCCGATGAGCGCAACGAGCGCGAGACCGCCCAGAAACAGGGTCTGCTGCACGAAGCCCAAGGTGCGCTGGGCGTCACTGAGGTCGTAGACAAGGTACAGCTCGTACGAGCCGGCGTTCGAGACGGTCAACTGCGATCCGGCGACGATCCCCGGTGCGGCATTCGGAAGCTCCACCGACTGCAGCAGCACCCGGCCGGGGCTCCCGGCAACCTGTTCGCGCATCTCCGGCGTAACGACCTCGTCGGGGAAGTTGCGGCTGCTCGTCGGCTGAAGCGACTGCGGGGTGAGCGGCTGCCCCTGGGTGCGCAGCAACGCGATGTCGGTGCCGCCCGGGCTCGTCGTCGAGCTGCTCACGGCGTTCTGCACGTTGACTCCGAGGGTCTGCAGTTCGACCGGGTTGGTGTCGTCCGTCGTCGGCGCCGCGTCGAACAGCTGCTGGGCGATCAGGTTCGCCCGCGCCGCCTCGGCGTTGATCTGGTCTCGACGCGAACTGAACAGGTTGCTGCCGATGCTCACCGACATGTACGCGCCGATCACGCCGACGGCGAGGCTCGAAAGGATGACCGTGATCGCGACGGTTCGAAACTGGAGAGACACACGCCAGAACCGCCGGAGCCGGGGCAGGTAGTTGCGCCAGATCATGCCGCGTACCAGCGGGTTCTCAGCCGGACGAACCGGCGCGGTAGCCGACGCCGCGCACCGTCATCACGATGCGAGGGTTGTCCGGGTCTTCCTCGACCTTTGCGCGCAGGCGCTGCACGTGCACATTCACCAGGCGGGTGTCGGCCTTGTAGTGGTAGCCCCAGACCTGCTCGAGCAGCATCTCCCGGGTGAACACCTGTTGGGGTTTGAGGGCGAGGGCGAGCAGCAGTTCGAACTCGAGCGGCGTGAGGTTGATCTTCGCGCTTCCGCGTCGCACCTCGTGACCGGGCACGTCGACGTCCAGGTCGCCGATCTGCAGCGTGTCGGTGACGCCGCTCGGCGTCGGTCGGAGCCGCGTGCGGATGCGCGCCACCAGTTCCTTCGGATTGAACGGTTTGACCACGTAGTCGTCCGCCCCGCTCTCGAGACCGCGGACGACGTCGGAGGTGTCGGACTTCGCGGTGAGCATGATCACGGGAACACCGGACTCGGCTCGGATTTCCGCGCACACCTGGATGCCATCCTTGCCCGGCAGCATGAGGTCGAGCAGCACGAGGTCGGGCTTCGAGTCCATGAACGCCGCGAATGCGCCGGAACCATCGGCGCAGAAGATCGGCTCGAACCCCTCGGTGCGCAGCACGATGCCGATCATCTCGGCCAGAGCGGTGTCGTCGTCAACCACCAGGATGCGCGCAGTCATCGTCCCCGTCTTCGAATTCGACACGCCCAGCGGAAGTGCGTGCATGGAGCTTTCGGACAAGAGTAGCCGAGTGTGAAAGCATCGTGAGATAAGATCCGATGCCTGAGGCTGTCGAGGGGACCCGAGTGACCGACAACGACCGTTGGCAGTCGCCGTCGGGAAGCGGCACACCGCCCGAGCAACCAGCGCACTCCGCGCCGGTCGGTCCGCCGCAGCCGAATTATCCGCAGCACCAGTCGGGGTGGACTCCCCCGCCGAAGCCGGGGCTGATTCCGTTGCGGCCCCTCGAGTTCGGCACCATCCTCGGCGCGCCTTATCGAGTGCTACGCCGCAACCCCCGGCCGACGTTCGGTGTCAGTCTGCTCATCCAAGGCAGCGTCCTGTTCATCACCTTCCTCGTCGTCGGCGTCGCCGCCTACCTGAGCTTCAGCCGCATCGATTTCGAGGCGCCATCGACGGAGACCGATCAATTGATCGCGGGGGCCTTCGGCGTAACGCTGCTCACTTCGCTCGTGCCGATCGCACTGTCCGTCGTCGCCACGGGCGTGATGCAGGGGATGCTCGTGCTCGAGGCCGCACGGCAATCGGTGGGAGAGAAGCTCCGCTTCGCGCAGCTGTGGGCGCTCGCGAAAGGACGCGTCTGGGCCGTCGCCGGCTATGCCGTCGCGCTGTCGATCGCGCTCCTGCTCGCGATCGCGCTGATCGTCGGCGCCGTGGCCGTGCCGGCGCTGCTCGGCGACGCCGGTATCGCCGTCGCCCTCGCCGTGCTGCTGGGCCTCGGCCTGATTGTCGTCGGCGCGTGGATCGGTACCAAGCTCGCGTTCGTCCCCAGTGTCATCATGCTCGAGCGCACGTCCATCGCGCAGGCGATCCGGCGTTCCTGGGGCCTCACCGATCAGGTCTTCTGGAAGATGCTCGGCACCCTGCTGCTCGTCACGGTCATCATCAACGTCGCGTCGTCGATCGTCACCGCGCCCGTGCAGGTCATCGGATCACTCCTGCCGGCGCTGCTGGCGCCGACCGGGGACGTGGGTGCGATGATCGCGACCGCGGCGGTGCTCTACCTCGTGCTGATCATGGTGAGCCTCGTCATCTCGGCCATCGCCCTCGTCATCCAGTCCGCCACCACCGCGTTGCTCTACATCGACCAGCGGATGCGCAAGGAAGGCCTCGACCTCGAACTCGCCCGATACGTCGAGGCGCGCCAGACCGGTGCGACCGACGTCGCCGACCCGTATGTCGCCCTGCCCGGGGGCGGCAGCGCGGGTTCCGCGGCTTCCCCCTGGGCATGATCCGGGCAGTTCCCGTCGATCCGGAGATCGACGAGGCGCGCGAATGGCTCCTGCGTGAGCTCGCCCGGCCGCCGTACCGCGCCGCCGAGCCGAGCTGGTTCGACCGGCTCGCGTCGCTTTTCTGGGACTGGCTGACGAACCTGCTCGGGTCGGGCATCGGCGCATCGCAGTCGCTGATCTGGGGGTTCGTGCTGCTCGTTCTCGTCGCCGGGCTCGTCGCCGCGTACCTCGTCTACGGGCCCCCGCGCAGGAACCGCCGCAGCCGCGTCCCGGGCGCCCTGTTCGGGAACGACGACGACCGGGACGCCGCCACGATCAGGAGCGCGGCGGAGGGCGCGGCGGCCGCGGAAGAGTGGCCGCTCGCCATCGAGGAGATGTTTCGCGCGATCGCCCGCGGCCTAGCCGAGCGGGCCGTGCTCAGCACGACCCCTGGCACGACGGCAAGCGGGTTCGCGCTGCGTGCGCGCGACTACTTCCCCGCCCTCGACCGGGAGCTTCGGTCATCCGCCGCCGTCTTCGACGACGTGCGCTACCTCGACCGGCCCGGATCCGCGGCGCAGTTTGCGCAGGTCGCCGGGCTGGAGCGGGAACTGCGCAGCAGGACGCCGGTTCTCGAGGACGCCGGATGACAGTTCTCACCCCGACCGTGCGCCAGGGCACGAGAAGTTCACTGTTTTGGCTCGCCACGCTCGTCTTCGTGATTCTCGCCGCGATCGGGTCACTGCTGCTGGTGGGGGCGTCCAGCGACAACGTGACGCTCTCGCCGTCGAATCCGGCGGCGGACGGCACCATGGCGGTGGTCGAGGTACTGAACCAGCAGGGGGTGGATGTCACGGTCACGACGAGCCTCGCCGAGACGGGCTCGGCGATCACCGACCCGGCCTCCACGACGGTCGTGTTGCACGACCCGGACCAGCTGCTCGCCGAAGGGCAGCACGCGCGGCTGCTGGAGTCCGCTGACAACCTCGTGCTGCTCGACCCGGGATTCATCGCGCTCCAATCGCTCGCACCGGATGTCCACGCGGCGGGCGCCCCCGAGCCGGACGTGCTCGTGGCCGGTTGTGCGCTGCCGGCGGCGGTGCGCGGCGGCGAGGTCTCCTCCGGAGGGTCCGCGTACCGGGTCGACGCGGACGCCAGGGCGGAGACCTGCCTGCGCCACGACGACGACAACGACAACGACAACGACACGTTCTCCCTCGTGCGGCTCGACGTCGACGGTGTCACCGTGTCGGTGCTGGGCGCGACCGAGGCGCTCACGAACGGCGAGATCACCGCTCGCGGGAACGCCGCGTTCGCACTCGGCCTGCTCGGCGAGGACGAGTCGCTCGTCTGGTACCTGCCATCGGTCACGGACCTCGATGGGGCCGGCGACTCGGCCGCGCTGACCCCCGGCTGGCTCACCCCGGCGATCCTGTTGCTCGCGATCACGGCCAGCGCGGCGGCGCTCTGGCGCGGCCGACGGTTCGGTCCGCTCATCATCGAGAACCTGCCGGTCATGGTGCGCGCGAGCGAGACAATGGAGGGCAGGGCGCGCCTGTACCAGAAGGGATCCGCGCGTCTGCGCGCCCTCGATGCGCTCCGGATCGGTGCGATCATGCGCCTCGCGACCGTGTGCGGGCTGCCGACGTCGGCGAGCGTCGAGGAGGTCGTGCTGGGCGTCGCCGGGCTGCTCGGCCGGAACCCGCCCGAGATCCGCACACTGCTCGTCGACGCGACACCCGCATCCGACTCCGAACTGGTGCACTTCAGCGACCGGCTCCTCGAACTCGAAGCCGCAGCGTCTGCGGCGGCGCGGACCTGACCGGGCAACCGACCCGCCCATCCGCACCACCGCATCCGCATCCATCACATTTGATCAGCAGGAGACACCGCCGAATGACTATCGAACTGAGAAACGCCTTCAGCCAGGTGCGCACCGAAGTGGGCAAGGCCGTGGTGGGGCAGGATGGGGCGGTCACCGGGCTGCTCATTGCCCTGCTCTCCGGCGGGCACGTGCTGCTCGAGGGCGTGCCCGGTGTCGCGAAGACGCTGCTCGTGCGCTCGCTCAGCCACGCGCTCAGCCTCGACACGAAACGTGTGCAGTTCACGCCCGACCTCATGCCGGGAGACGTGACGGGATCGCTCGTCTACGACGCGAAGGCGGGTGAGTTCGACTTCAGGGCCGGTCCGGTGTTCACGAACATCATGCTCGCCGACGAGATCAATCGCACTCCGCCCAAGACGCAGTCTGCGCTGCTCGAGGCGATGGAGGAGCGCCAAGTGTCGGTCGACGGCGTCTCCCGCCTGCTCCCGGTGCCGTTCATGGTGGCCGCCACCCAGAACCCGATCGAGTACGAGGGCACGTACTCGCTTCCGGAGGCGCAGCTGGACCGCTTTCTGCTCAAGCTCGTACTCGACCTGCCGGAGCGTTCCGAAGAGGTGGAGGTGCTGCGGCGGCACGCTCACGGGTTCAACCCGCGCGACCTCGCCGCGGCGGGGGTCAGGCCCGTGCTGTCCGCCGGGCAGCTCGCCGAGGCGCAGGCACTCGTCGGACGTGTCGTCGCCGCGCCCGACGTGATCGGCTACGCCGTCGACCTCGCTCGCGCCTCCCGCAGCAGCCCGTCGGTGCGACTCGGCGTCTCTCCTCGCGGCTCGACGGCGTTGCTCGCCGCGTCGAGGGCGTGGGCATGGCTGAACGGATCGGATGGCGTGACCCCCGACCACATCCAGGCGATGGCTCTGCCCGTGCTGAGGCACCGCATCCAGCTTCGCCCAGAGGCGGAACTCGAGGGCGTATCAGCCGACACGATCCTGCGCTCGATCCTGCAGCAGGTGCAGGTGCCGATCTAGTGCGCGCCGTGAATCTGTGAGACTCGCACCAGCGCTTCGGCGATCCGAGCGTCGAGAGGGTTCGTCACCGAGGAGAACAACATAGTGGCGGTCTCCGGATGGTTCGTCGCCCTCGTCGCGATCGGGATCGCGCCGATCGTAGTCTTCGCCGACGCGCGGGCCCTCACCGGGTGGCTCGTCCTGGTCATCGCGCTCGCCGTCCTGGATCTCGCGCTTGCCGGTTCCCCGCGGTCAGTGACGTTGTCCCGAGAGGTGCCTCATCGGGTGCGGCTCGGAGAAAGCGTGCAGAGCGTCCTGACGATCACGAACAAGGGTCGCCGTGACATCCGTGGAATCGTGCGCGACGGCTGGCAGCCGTCCGCCGGCGCCCTCCCCACCAGAGCGCCGGTCTCGGTCCCCGCCGCGGAACGCCGTGCCATCACGACGACCCTCACTCCCTTCCGTCGCGGCGAGCGCCGCGCCGCGCACGTCACTATCCGGTCGTTCGGACCGCTCGGGCTCCTCGCGCGGCAGGCGACGATCGCCGAGCCGAGCGTGATTCGGGTGCTCCCCCCGTTCAACGCCCGCAAGCACCTGCCATCCCGCCTTGCTCGGCTGCGTGAGCTCGACGGCGCCACGAGCGTGCAACTGCGCGGAGCCGGCACCGAGTTCGACAGCCTGCGCGAATACGTGCGCGGTGACGACGTGCGGTCGATCGACTGGCGGGCCACCGCGCGGCGTCCTTCCGGCGGCAACGGCCAGCACCTGATGGTCAAGACCTGGCGGCCGGAGCGGGACCGGCGGGTCGTGATCGTGATCGACAGCGGGCGCACCTCCGCCGCCCGCATCGCGAACGAGCCGCGCATCGACACGGCGTTCGAGTCATCGCTGCTGCTCGCCGCCCTCGCGACCCGCGCCGGCGACCGCGTGGACACTCTGATCTATGACCGCCGCATCCGAGGGCGCGTGCAGGGCGCGACGGGCGCGGAGATGCTCACCCTGATGGTGAACTCGATGGCGCCCGTCCAGCCGGAACTGATCGAGATGGACTGGTCCGTCGTGCCCGCGCTCGTGAGCTCGGTGACGTCTCACCGTGCGCTCGTCGTGCTGATGACGTCGGTCGACGCGCCAGGCGCCTCGCGCGGACTCCTCTCCGTGTTGCCCCAGCTCACCCGCAAGCACCTCGTGGTCGTAGCATCCGTCACCGACCCCGACATCGTCGCGGCCACACGCTCGCGGGCGAACCGCAGCGAGGTGTATCGGGCGGCGGCGGCGGAGCGTGCCCTGCTCGACACTTCGCGCGTCTCATCCGCCATCCGTCAGTTGGGCGCGGATGTCGTCACGGGAACCCCCGAACTGCTGCCGCCCGCCGTCGCCGACCGGTACATCGCGCTCAAGCGGGCCGGGCGCCTTTGACGCTGCCTACCCGCCTTCTGCCTTCGCGGTCCGTCCCGGGCGAGCGGCCGACCGCTCGGTTGCCGCACCGCACCGCGTAGCTCAGCCCGCCCCGCCCGCCCAGCCCAGGCTTCAAGAGCCGGCCCACATCGCCGCCCGTCCGAGCCCGCCTACCCACGGCGTCTGGAGCTCCCGCAGAATGCCGCGGCAGCCCCGCCTGGGTGAGGATTGCGTCAAGAGGGCGCACGCGGCTCGCCTCAGCCCAAATCCACCGGGAAACGGACGGGCCGACTCGTCGGAGGCGATCCTCGCGGAGCTTCTCCTTGACGACCACATCCTCGATCGTCTGCCCCGACATGTATTCCGCACGATGATATTTCACGAGGCCGTCGAACTCCCCCGCGAGGTTGAAGCCTGGCCACCAGAAGTCAACGATGATTCTCCCCCTCGCGTCAATGAACCCCTGCTGCAGGATGGGCGCCGGGAATCGCAACTCGTGTATCCGCACCCTGCTCAACGATTCCCCCGGTGACCCGGACAGGCCGTTCGCGAATCCGATCACTCTGCGAGCGGCGCCCGCGCCCCGGAACGGCAGCATCCGCCCCGCACACCGCCGAACCGCCGCACGCCCCGCCGGGCGCCGCATGCCCCGCCCTCACGCCGCGATGATGCGCCGCGCCCCCGCCTCGAACTCGTCGAGATCCCCCGTCTCGCCCGACCGCCATGCCCGGCCCCCGACGAACCACTGGTAGCAGAGGAACGCGCCGAACGCCACCGTGCCGATGCCGATCTTGAGCGGCCACGGCCAGTCCTGTCGGGTCACGTAGCCCTCGATGACGCCCGACACAAGCAACGCCAGGATGAGCCCGATCGCCACGGTGAACAGCGCCCGCCCGTCCTCGGCGAGCGCCTCAGCCCGCGTGCGGGCGCCCGGCGCGACCCAGGCCCAGAAGATCATCAGGCCGGCGGCCGCCGCGACGAAGACGCTGTACAGCTCGAGCTGGCCGTGCGGGGAGATGTAGAGGAAGAAATCACCCAGCCGCCCGAACTCGTTCATCACGGCCGCGGACTGCCCGAGCGCCATAGCGTTCTGCACGATCACGTTGGGAACCCACAAACCGGTGATGCCGAATGCGACGCACTGCGCCGCGATGAAAGCGTTGTTCGTCCACACCTGCCCGGCGAACGAGCCCTCCGGGTTGTTCGAGTAGTACCCGACGAACTCCTCCTCGGCGTACTGTCGGCGCACCGATTCGGGGCCGAGCGCGGCGAGGAGGGACGGATACTGAATGAACCAGAGCGCGGTCATCAGGGCGATGATGCTCGTCGCGAGCGCGACGGAGAGAGTCACCCAGCGAATGCGGTAGAGCGCCGCCGGCAGTTGCAGCAGAAAGAACACGGGCAGCTGGCTGAGCATGTTGGTACCGGCACCGGTGAAACGGAGCCTGGCCCGACTCAGGTGCAACGACAGCCGATCGCCCTGCTTCGATTGCCCGGCGCTCGTCTTGATCGCTGAGAGCTGGGCCGTTCCGGACTGATAGCGCTCGATGAGCTCGTCGGATTCGGCACCGGTGAACGTGCGCTGCCGTCCGAGCTGAGCAAGCCGATCCCATTCATCGCGGTGCGCGGCGGAGTAGGCGTCGAGGTCCATCTGCTTAAATACTAGACATGGCCCACCCTGCAGCCCATGCATTCGACGTCGAGGGCCACGATTACGAGGGCGATGAGCTCATCACTGGCGAGGCAGTCGCGCTCGACCTTCGTCCCGCGAGCTTCGTGCTGCGTGCCGCCGGTGCCATGATCGACTTCGCCGCCACCGTTCTCGTGATGATCGCCCTCATCTACTTGCTTACCAGCCCCGACGTCGGGCTCGTGATTGACGGTGCCGCCCTGCAGGCCATCAGCATCGTCTTCCTGGTCGTCTTCACCATCGCGGTTCCGGCCGGCGTCGAGACCCTGACCCGCGGCAAGTCGCTCGGCAAGCTCGCCGTCGGTGCCCGGATCGTGCGGGACGACGGCGGGGCGATCGGGTTCCGGCATGCGTTCATCCGCTCACTCACCGGCTTCCTCGAGATCTTCGCCACGCTCGGCGGACTCGCCGCCCTCGTCGCGCTGCTCAACAGCCGCTCGAAGCGGCTCGGCGACCTGCTCGCGGGAACCTACAGCCAGAACGAGCGGGTGGGCGCGATAGTCGACCCGGTCTTCATCGTGCCTTCCGGGCTCACCGAGTGGGCGAGGACCGCGGATGTGGCCCGGATGCCCGACCCGCTCTCGCGACGGATCGCCGCGTTCCTCGTCCAGGCCGGCGGCCTCGTCCCGGATGCCCGCGCCCGGCTGGCATCCGAACTCGCGAACGAGGCGGCCCGCTACGTGAACGCGGTCCCGGCGGCGCACCCGGAGGCATTCCTGCTTGCGATCACCGCGATCCGGCGCGACCGGGAATACAACGCCCTGCAACTGGCGGGGCAGCGGATGCAGCAGCTCGAGCCTGTTCTCGGCGGTCTGCCTCACCGGTTCCCCGACCGTTCGTAGCCGCGCTGGAGCTACGGCGATCGCGACGCCAGCGCCGAGGGAGCTCGCGAACTCAGCTCACCAGCAGCGCAGCCCGCCTGCTCCTTCGCCGGGGCTACCCGACCGGGTCGCCTAATACCGGTAGTGGTCAACCTTGTACGGGCCGGCCTGCTCCACCCCGATGTACGCCGCCTGCTCTGCCGTGAGCTTCGTAAGCTTCACCCCGAGCGCGTCGAGGTGCAGGCGGGCGACCTTCTCGTCGAGGTACTTCGGAAGCACGTACACCTGCTTCTCATAGCGTGAGCCGTGCGCGTAAAGCTCGATTTGGGCGAGCACCTGATTCGTGAACGAATTGCTCATCACGAACGACGGGTGTCCCGTCGCATTGCCGAGGTTCATCAGCCGTCCCTCGGACAGCACGAGCACCGAGCGGCGCGACGGCAGCCGCCACTCGTGCACCTGCGGCTTGATCTCCACGCGCTCGGCGCCGGCGAGCTTCTCGAGCCCGGCGATGTCGATCTCGTTATCGAAGTGTCCGACGTTTGCGACGATCGCGAGATGCTTCATGCCGAGCAGGTGGTCGACGGTGATGACGTTCGCGTTGCCGGTTCCGGTGACGAAGATGTCAACCTGATCCAGAACGTCCTCGATCGTCGTCACCTGGTACCCGTCCATCGCCGCCTGCAGCGCGCAAATCGGGTCCACCTCGGAAACGATCACGCGGGCGCCCTGCCCGCGAAGAGCCTCCGCCGCACCCTTCCCGACGTCGCCGTAGCCGGCCACGAAGGCGACCTTTCCGCCGATGAGCACATCGGTCGCGCGGTTGAGCCCGTCCGGCAGCGAGTGCCGAATGCCGTACTTGTTGTCGAACTTGGACTTCGTCACCGAGTCGTTGACATTGATCGCGGCGAAGAGCAGCTTCCCGGCCTTCGACAGCTCGTACAGGCGGTGCACCCCGGTGGTGGTCTCCTCGGTGACGCCCATAATGCCGTCTCCGATCCTGGTCCACCGATCGGCGCTGGTCGAGAGCGACGCCCGCAGCGTGTCGAGAATGATCCGCCATTCCTGAGAATCGGATGCTGCGGGCTCTGGCACCGCGCCGGCCGCCTCGAATTCGCGTCCCTTGTGTACGAGGATCGTCGCGTCACCGCCGTCGTCGAGGATCATGTTCGGTCCGACGAAGTCGTCCCCGGCGGCATCCGCTTCTACCGACCAGTCGAAAATCTGGTTGGTGCACCACCAGTACTCCTCGAGCGTCTCGCCCTTCCAGGCGAACACGGGCACGCCGGCGGGGGCATCGGGCGTGCCGCTCGGGCCGACCGCGACTGCCGCGGCCGCCTCGTCCTGGGTGGAGAAGATGTTGCAGCTCGCCCAGCGCACTTGCGCACCCAGCGCGACGAGCGTCTCGATCAGCACCGCCGTCTGCACCGTCATGTGCAGGCTGCCGGCGATGCGGGCTCCTGCTAGCGGCTTCGTCTCGGCGAACTCCTCGCGCAGCGCCATCAGCCCGGGCATCTCATTTTCGGCGAGGCGTAGCTGGTGGCGTCCGGCCTCGGCCAGGGAGAGGTCGGCGACCTTGAACGGGAGCGGGGTCGACGTGGAGCGAGCGGGCGCTGTGGAAGTCATTGCCTCATTCTCGCAGGCCCGGCTGGGTGCGACGTCGGTGCGAACGGCGCGCTCGGGCTACCCGCGGATGAGTCCGAGCACGTGATCCCGGATCCGAACCATCATCTGCTCGCTCCCCGCCTCAACGTTGAGGCGCAGCAGCGGCTCGGTGTTCGAGGGGCGCACGTTGAACCACCAGAACGGGTCGTCCACCGAGGTGCCGTCAACGGTGAGGCCGTCGAGCTCATCGAAGTCCGCGCGCCCGACGTACGCCTCCACGATACGCGTGTAGGCGGCTGGGATGTCGGTGACCGTCGAGTTGATCTCGCCGCTGATCGCGTACGGCGTGTACTCGCGGGAGATCGCCGACATCGACGCCGGCTGGTGTCCGAGCTCGTAGAGCACGTACATGGCGGCGAGCATGCCGTTGTCTGCTCCCCAGAACTCGCGGAAGTAGTAGTGCGCCGAATGCTCCCCGCCGAAAACGGCGCCGGTCGCCGCCATCTCGTCCTTGATGAGCGAGTGCCCGACCTTCGTGCGAACCGCCGTTGCACCCGCCGCTTCTATCGTCTCGGCGACGATGCGAGAGGTGATCAGGTTGTGCAGTACGACGACCTCCGCATCGGGATCGCTCACCCTGGCGCGCTCGATCGCCCGCAGCGCCACTATCGCCGCTATCGCTGAGGGGGTGACGGCGTCGCCGTTCTCGTCGACGACGAAGCAGCGGTCTGCGTCGCCGTCGAACGCGAGCCCGAGGTCGGCGTTGTGTTCGACGACCGCCTTCTGCAGGTCGACGATGTTCGCCGGGTCGAGCGGGTTCGCCTCGTGGTTCGGAAAGTCGCCGTCGAGCTCGAAGTAGAGCGGGATGACCTCGAGCGGCAGCGCGGGCAGCCCCGCGGCCTCGCCCAGCACGGCAGGCACGGTGAGCCCGCCCATCCCGTTGCCCGCGTCGACGACAACGCGGAGGGGGCGAATGCCGGCGAGGTCGACGAGGCTTCGCAGATATCCGGCGTAGTCGGCCAGCACGTCCAGCTCGCGGACCGTGCCGGTCCTCGGCGCCCGGTCGATGCCTTCAGCGAGGAACCGGGCGGCTCGGTCGCGGATCGCGCGCAGTCCCGTGTCGAAGCTGATGCCCTGCGCACCGGCGCGGGAGAATTTGATGCCGTTGTAGCTGGCCGGGTTGTGGCTCGCAGTGAACATGGCCGCGGGCAGATCGAGCCTGCCGGAGGCGAAGTAGTTTTCATCGGTGGAACACAATCCGATTGAGACGACGTCGGTTCCGCGAGCCTGCGCGCCCTCCGCGAATGCGGCGGCGAACCCGGGTGAGGAATCGCGCATGTCGTGGCCGACGACGACCGTGTCGTCTGTGGGGCCGACCTCGTCGGCGAATGCGGCGCCGAGCGCCCGCACCACCTCGGGGGTGAGTTGCGAGCCGACGAGGCCGCGCACGTCGTACGCCTTGATGAAGGGTGCGAGATCGATCGGGGCTGCCGCGGCGGGGAGGTCTCTCATGCCGGAAAGCCTAGGTCACAGGCGTGCGCCTCAGGCGTGATCCAGGTCGCGCATGACCACGTGGCGCACAACCTGCCAGCCTTGCGGAACGGACAGTCGCCCGGAATGCTTCGGGCAGAGGTCGTAGCTGTGCGGCTCGGCAGTGTAGCTCAACGGTCCGAGGACCGCCATCGAGTCGGCGTAGTCATAGGTGAGCGTCGACACCGCGTCGCTGACGCAGGCGACTCTGCTGCAGGGCCGTCCATCCATTTGTCCCAGACTATGCCGGGCGCACCCCCGGAGGTGCGCGACCCTCCGCCAGAGGCAGCCGCCGCCTACACTTGACGCATGGTTCGCTCCCGCCGTGTCTCACGTCGCGCCTCGGCGCGGGGCGGTTGGCGCGACCGGCACGGTCGGGGCATTCGCGCCGCGGTCACCGGCCCCCACCTTCCCCCGCTGCGCACGCGGGCGGACGTGTTCGAGTCGACGGTCGTGGCCACTGCCGAGTATTTGAAGGACCTGTGGCCCGACGAGCTGCACGAGGTGAGCTTCGAGATCGCCGGCCTTCCGAGCGAAGTTGGACCCCGGGGGGGCGTGGATCGTTGGCTCGCGAACCGCAAGGAGCGCCGCGTCGTCCTGTTCCGCCTGCCGATCGAGCGTCTCGCCCGGCTGCATCGGGTTGACGAACTGCACCGCAGGATGCTGATCGAGAGCTGCGTGTTCCGCGCTGTCGCGGAGCTACTGGGCAAGGACCCGTGGGAGCTCGCGCCCGATCGCTACGACCACCTGCACTGAGCCGGTGGGCTCCGCTAGCGATACACCATGATGTCCCGGGAAGCCGGTTCCGGGGTCGTGATCGTGAAGGCGGCCGCCTGGCCGGCACCGAAGTAGCTCACCGATGCGAGCACGCCGTCGAGCCCGGCTAGCGCGAGTGCCGCGCCGGCGTCGACGGGCGTCGAGATGGCCCTGCCGGCCGCGATCTCGATGTCGACGGCCCCCGTGGCCGACTCGAGCGTCACGGTGGCGTCGTCGTCGCCGGGGTTCACGAGATGCAGCAAGGGGGACGGACCGGGCGCGACGCTCACGAGCGCGGACCCCTCGAGTGGAATACCGGCCGCGAGCCAGGCGAAGTCGATGGCGTTCTCCGCACCGAGGGTGCTCGCCCTGACTCCGGCGACGACGGGGGCCTCTGAATCGATCGTCACCGTGTACCGCCCGTCGACGAGGCCGGCGAGCGGCACGTCGCTGACGCGGCCGGCGGCGAGGCGGAATTCGAAGGTTGTGTCGCCCGAGGCGCCGGAGTCCGCAACGGCCCCGGCATCCTGCGCGGCATCCGCCTGACTCTCCCGCTCGATCGTGATCGTGACGTCGGCGTCCTCCGCGCCGGGAAGGAGCATGCGCAGCGTCGTATCGAGGTCTTCGAAGCCGGGCTCCGCGCGGGCCGCCGTGAGCGCGTCCGCGCCGGCGATGACGAGCCCGGGAATAACGGTCGTGGTGGATGGCGCAGCGGTGCCGCCGACGATGTCGACGCCGCCAGGATCGAGGGTGCGCGTTGTCGTCTGCTGGAGGTTCGCGACCACGAGCCCGCCTCTGCTCTGCACCCGGATGACGGGTGCGCTGAGCCCCGGGGCGAACCCGGCGAGGGACATGATGCGCTGCACCCCGGGCGGCACGACGATGCCGGTTCCGCCAGGTGCCGCAACCGGTCCGGATTCCCCGAACACGGTCAGGTCGACGGTGGCGAGAACGGCGCTCGGATTACTGAGCGTGATGAGGGTTGTGCGTCCGACACTCGTCGCACCTCCGACGAGCCAACTGTCGCCGCCGGCCTCAGCGCATTCCGCGACGGCGAACCCGACGAGGTTGTCCGCATCGATCAACTCGGACTGGCTGCCCGCAAGCGCGAAGGCGTCGCGTGGGCTGTCCGCTTCGGGTGGAAGGGTGAGCACCTGCGGCGGGACCGCTGCCGCGTTGTCGGTCGACGCGAGGTCGGACGATTGCACCGTGCCCCCCACTGCCTGGGATTGAACCGATGCTCGGCCGAGGGACGACACGGTCGACGCGGCCTGCCCGGACTCGTCGCCGGGGCGGAGCAGGGGGCCGGGGCAGACGCGCTGTTGCGCTGCGGGAACGGGAGTCACGGATACCGCGGGCGGGGTGATCCTGTGCAGGTCACCGGGCAGAGCGGCGCCGCCGACGACAGCCGCGACCGCGATGGCGGTACCGATGATTCCCGCGGCGCCCCTCGCGCCCGCCCCGATCGCGGCCCTCGCGGCGAAACGGCTCCTGGAGGGCGGCGGAAAGACCTTCGTCTCGGCATGCTCGACGTCCCGTTCCGCTGCCATCGGCGGGTCGGCCGAAGGCGCGGGCTCGACCGGCGTCGCTGCCGTGGTGTCCTCGGGCTCAGTCATCAGATTCCTCATCGAATGTCTTGGCCGGCTCGCCGGAACCCGCCGGTGAGTGTCGGCGCGGACGCGTTGTCGGTATCGCGAGCAGCACGGTCAGCCCGACGATGAGCCCCTGCACGGCGAGGATGACCGCCCCGTACACCGTGTCGGTGTTGCCCGGTCCGCTCGGCGCCGGAGAGTCGTCGCCCTGGACGTAGCGCCAGAGCAGTCCACTAGTGGTCTCCCCCACCGGCACGAACAGCGGGTTGCCGTCGAGCGCCTCACGAGCGCGCGTGAACATCGCGTCGGCTTCTTCGCCTCGTGCTTCCACGAGGACGACGAAGCCGATCGCGAGTTCGTCGAGGTCGCGGGCGGAATCGTATCCTCCGCGCGAGGCGAGATTGCCGGCGAGGGTCGCGAGCTGGGCATCGGACTGGTTCAGGGTGGTCGCCGTCGCGTCGAGCGTCGACTGGTCGTCGAGTCCCGTGCCGCGCCCGCGCTGCAGGTCGACCTCGATCGCGTCTTGGGTCTGCGGGGTCAGGAAGAGTGTGCCGACATCCGGCCGCGCCTCCGCCTCGGCGTCGACGAAGGCGGGGAGCAGCCGCTCCGGCGCGGGCCGCACGTCGGAGGCGCCGAGAAGGCCGGCGGAGATGAGGGGAATCGAGACGAGGACGGATGCGACGCCCACCAGCACCGCGGAGCCGTTCGCCGCTCGACCGATCGAGCTCAGCGCGACGAGCGCCGCGCTGATCAGGCCGAGCCAGAAGAGGCTGATGCCGGAACCGGCCCAGACGCCGACCGGCTCTGCACCGATCGAGCTGACGTCGATGCGCGAGGCGAGCACCGCGGTGACGTACCCGAGCAGTGCCACGGCGAGAGCGGGAATCGCCCTGGCGTTGCCGCGCAGGAAGAGGCCGATCAGCGCGAGCGCCGCGAGAGGAAGCAGCAGCGCGGCGACGACGAACGGGCCGGCCGCCGATGGCAGGGTCAGGCGCTCGAGCAGCAACGTCCAGCCGTTCGAACCACCCTCGGGTGCGCCCAGCACCAGCTGGATACCGGATGCGGTCGCCCCCGCCGTCGGGACGCCCGGGTCGGCGATAAGCGCGAGGAGGTTGCCACGCCCGATCTGGTCGAAGACGAGCGGGGCGAACAGGGCGGCGGCGGGAAGCGGGATGGCGAGCAGCCGGTGCGCTCCCCTGGGGCTCGCGACGAGCCAGGCCGCCCACAGCACGAGCAGTGCGGGCACGAGGACGGGGGCTGACGCGGCGACGCCCGCGAAGGCGAGGGCCGCTCCCGCCGCCGCCGCCCATGACCGCTTGCCGTTCAGGGCGAGCAGCACGAGCCACGGCAAGGCCACGTGCGCGATCGTCGCGCCGAGGTGCCCGCCGTTCAGCGACTCGAGCAGCGGCGGAGCGACAGCCCAAAGCACCGCGGCGAGCGCGGGCGACCAGGCATGCGAGCCGATCCGCCTGGCGCAGTACCAGGCGCCGAGCGCCGCAACCGGCAACGCCAGGAAGTAGAACACCACGATCGACACCGACGGCTGCCAGAAGGTCATCGATCCGAGGACGGCGAGCACGTGGGCGAAGGGGTCGGCCGCACCGACGAATCCGGCACCGATACCGCGCCAGCCGTATCCGACTTTCTCCCACAGCGAACCCAAGTCGGCGCTCAGCGGCAGCAACCCTCCGCCGGTGAGCGCGGACGACCCGAGAAGCCCGCCGAACGCGATGAGGCCGATCAAGCCCACCGCGACGACGGCCCAGATTCCTCCTCCGCCGACGAAGCCGACCCGCTCGTGCACGTCCGACGCGGTCGCGTCGAACGGCTGGTCGTTCCGGTGCGCTCGTTGCTCAGCGGCCTGGTGCCACGACACGCGCAGTGGCGCGATCGCCTGCCAGCTCAGCCGCTTCGTTCGGCGAAGGTTGCGCCGAGCGCGGGCGACGGACAGCCCGCCGAATGCCGTCCGGAAGGCGGCGGCGAACTCGGGGCCGATCGCGCCGGGCCGCTTGGCGAGCAGATGGAGGAGAGAACGGATGATCGCGAGCGGCACGAGCGATAGCCAGTGCAGCGGAAGCGCGAGCGGTGGCGAGTACACGAGCCGCCGGTGCAGTTGGGCCGCCCGGGTTATGCGGGTGCGTCGCGTCTCGCGCAGGGAGGGGCGGCCGAAGTGCTCGGGTCCGCCGGCGCTCGCGATCCTCGCTCCTGGAACGACGATGACACGGTGACCGGCAAGGCGGGCACGGACGGAGAAGTCGAGCGCGGCGTCGATGGAGGGAAGACCGGGGTCGAACCCGCCCAGCATGGTCCAGACCGAGCGGCGCACCAGCATCCCGCCTGCTGCGACCGCGAGCGCGTCGTTCTGCACGTCGTGTTGCGCCTGGTCGAGTTCGCCCTCCACGAGACGCAGCGACCGCCCGAACACCGTCATCGACTCACCGAACTCGGCGATCACGTCGGACTGGCTCCAGCGCATGAGTTTCGGGCCGGCGACCGAGACGGAGGGTGCGATCTCGACCGCGGCGAGCAGTTGGGCGAGCGCCTCGGGTTCGGGCGCGTTGTCGTGGGCGAGCAGCCACAACCATTCGTTGTCGGTGCCGGCGAGGGGCGCCGCTTCTACGGCGAGCGCCACGGCCTGCCCGAACGTCGACTTGTCGCGCGCCGCTACCAGCCGGTCGGCGACGGATGCCGCGAGGAGTTGGCCGCTGAGATCGCCGGACCCGGCGTCCACGGCGATCAGGAGCTCGGGTCGCCTGGTCTGCGCGTCGAGTGCCGCGAGGGTTCGCTCCAGATACTCGGCGCCCGAGCGGGCGACGAGAATCGCGGTTACTCGCTGTTGCATCTAGGAGAGACTAAGCGCCCCTGCGCGATCGCGCGGGATGACACACGCGATCGTCGAAACCGCGGTGCCGCCCACGCCCGACTTGGCCCCCCTTTTGGGACGATCGCCCTGGCCCGATTCGACCTAGGCTCAGGACATTCGGCCCATTCTGACTGGACATCATGCGCTTCGCCTCAACATTCTTTGCCTCGCTTGCGGCGCTTGCGATTCTGGCGTCCGCCGCCCAGCCCGCCTCTGCGGAATCTGCGGCGGCTGCGGACTTCACATCCTTCTCGCGAATCCACGGCCCCGATCGATTCACGACGGCGGTCGCCGTCTCTGAAACCTACCCTGCGGGCGTGCCCGTGGTGTATGTAGCGTCAGGAGCCACTTTTCCTGACGCGCTCAGCGCGGCGCCGGCTGCGGCAGCACAGGGCGGACCCCTCCTGTTGACCACGTCCGATGGCCTGCCCGCTGTCGTGAGGAACGAAGTCGTCAGGCTCGCGCCTCGGCTCATTGTCGTCGCGGGGGGCGAGGCTTCCGTGTCTGCGGCCGTCTACGACGAGCTCGCGACGCTCGCTCCGTCGATCCGTCGCGACGGGGGCGCCGACCGATATGAGGCATCGCGCACGATCAATCGAAACGCGTTTCCGGCAGGAAGCGTCACGACCGCCTACTTCGCAACCGGAGCCAACTTCCCTGATGCGCTCAGCGCGTCGGCGGCAGCAGGTGGACGCGGCGGAGCGGTCGTGCTCGTCGATGGTCGCGCACCCGCGATAGATCTCCCCACCCGGGAGCTCATGTCGTTCCTTGGGCTGTCTTCTGCCTACATCGCGGGCGGACCCGATTCCGTCTCCCCCCACCTCGAGGATTCCCTCACGGACATCCTCGGTGCGAGCCAGATCGTCCGGATGTCCGGGGTCGACAGGTACGCCGCCTCGAGTTCGATCAATCGACTGTCCTTCAGTTCTGCTCCAACTGTGTACTTCGCCGTCGGCACCGGCTTTGCGGATGCGTTGTATGGCGCCGCGATCGCAGGGCGCGAGAACGCGCCTCTCTTCGTCGTACCGGGGGATTGCATTCCGTCCTACGTGCTCGAAGATCTGAAAGCATTGGGCGCAACGGCACGAGTGCTGCTGGGTGGTCCGGCATCGCTGGGCGTAGGGGTGGAGAACCTGACGGAATGCTCGACCGGGCCGACTCCGGTGTTAGCACCGGCTGGTTTCAGTAAGCCATTCGACTCCGTCGTGCCGGTCTCCTCGCACTTCGGTGTGCGCATCCATCCGATCACCGGGACCCGAACGATGCACAACGGCACCGACTACGCGAGGAACCAGATCGCCGGCACACCGATCAGGAGCATCGGAGCGGGAACAATCGTCAGCCGAACGGTCTCCTACGCGACAAGCGGTGCCGGAAACTCTGTCACGGTGCGCCACGACGGGGGTTTCCAAAGCGTGTCGATGCACATGCGAGACCCGTCACCTCTGTCGGTCGGTGCGTCCGTCGCCGCCGGGGCTGTGATCGGCCACGTCGGCTCCACTGGCGGCTCGACGGGCGCGCATCTTCACCTCGAAGTTCGGATGTCGGGAACCCCCATCGACCCCTACGTGTTCCTTTCCCGATCGCCGCTCGCGACGCCGCCAGGTTCGTAACCGGACCGATGAACGCGAGCCGAGTCGTCGCTCTCGATCATTCCCGTCCTCGGCGGGACAGCAATAGTTTCCCGCAACCCTAGGCCGAGTCGCGTTTGCGCAGCTTGCGGCGCTCGCGCTCGGAGAGGCCGCCCCAGATGCCGAAGCGCTCGTCGTTCTGCAGCGCGTAGTCGAGACACTGGCCGCGAACCTCACAGGACAGGCAGATTTTCTTCGCGTCGCGAGTGGATCCGCCCTTCTCCGGGAAGAACGCCTCCGGGTCGGTCTGAGCGCAGAGTGAGTCGGTCTGCCACGCGAGTGGGTTCTCCTCGTCGGGCTGGGATTTGCGCACCCCCGGCACGCCCAGGTGAACCGGGTCGACGAACCAGTCGTCCGGCACCCCGCTGCGGTTCGTGCCAGCGCCCCCGGCACTATTGGCAGAGGCACTGTTTGCAGCGAAATTTCCTGCAATAGCCATATCACGGTCTCCCCTCCGCGCTGCGTTCCGTCGGAGGCATGTCGCGTTAGAGATAATTACACCCGTGTAGTTACACCAGAGTCAAGCCGCAAATCGTAAAGCCTCAACTGTCTGTCGAGGGTTGACGACGCGCCGAATCGTTCAAGATACGGATGCCCGCCGCGCCTCCCACGCGCTCGACACCATTTCGCGCAGCGTGTGGCGCATCCGCCAGTCCAGGTCCCTGGCCGCCAACTCGCCCCCGGCCACGATCCTCGCCGGGTCGCCGGGTCGGCGTGGTCCGACCTCCGGGGCGAACGCGATACCGGTGACTTCCGCGATCGTGGTCATGATCTCACCGACCGAGACCCCGTCGCCGCTGCCGAGGTTGTAGGCCCGCTCGAGCGGCTCCCCTGCGTCGAGTCGGCGTGCCGCAGCGACGTGCGACAGCGCGAGATCCTCCACGTGAATGTAGTCACGCACGTTCGTGCCGTCGGGAGTCGGGTAGTCCTTCCCGTTTATTCGCGGGGTCCGGCCGTCGAGCAGCGCCTCGAACACGAGCGGGAAGAGGTTGTGCGGGCTGACGTCGAAGACACCGTCACCGCCCGAACCGACGACGTTGAAGTAGCGCAGCGAGGTGTGCCGCAGGCCGACGGCGACCGCCTGATCGCGGAGCAGCCACTCGCCGATGAGCTTGGACTCACCGTACGGAGATTGCGGGTCCTTGGGCGTCGCCTCGGTGACGAGATCGGTGTCCGGGGTGCCGTACACCGCCGCGCTGGAGGAGAAGACGATCTTGTCGACGCCGCGATCCTGCATGGCGGCGAGCAGCACAGCCGTGCCGGTGACGTTCTGTTCGTAGGTGTGCAGGGGCCGCTGCACCGAGACTCCCGCGTACTTGAAGCCGGCGATGTGGATGACGCCGCTCACCCCGTGGTCATCGAAGCTCCGCGTCAGCAGGTCGCCGTCGAGGATGCTGCCTCGCAGGAACGGCACCGCCCTCGGCAGGAACTGCTCCCTGCCGCTTGATAGGTCGTCGAGCACAACAGCACCGATGTCCGCCTCGACGAGCGCACGAACAACGTGGGATCCGATATAGCCGGCGCCGCCGGTAACAAGCCAGGTCATGGGTTCACTGTATTGCCATGCTCGTCTGCGCTCCCGATATCCGCTCCCAGGCGTCGGTCTGACTGAACGCTGCGATATCAATCGCTTCAGCGGCCCGTCGTCGCGAGGAAGACCTCTCCTCCGCCGCTCACGGAGACCACGCCCTCGTCAGGGGTGATGAACACGGCCGAGCCTCGCTTCAGGCGAGCGCTTGACACCCCCGCAAGCTCGGCGGACCCCGAGGTGCACAGCGCGATCGCAGGCCCGGAGAGCTCGTAGCTTCCCGGCGCCGAGCCGTCAAAGCGCACCAACACGAAGTCGGGCACGTCGGGGCGGAACACCTCAACCCCTGGCGCTGGCCGCTCGGGCTCCAGGTACGGCACGGGTTGCGGCGTGAAATCGAGCACGTCGAGCAGCTCCGGCACGTCCACGTGCTTCGGGGTCAGCCCGCCGCGCAGCACGTTGTCCGACGCGGTCATGAGCTCGACGCCGAGCCCGTGCAGATACGCGTGAATGTTTCCGGCCGGCAGATAGAGCGCCTCGCCCCTGCGCAGGGTGACCCGATTGGCCAGTAGCGAAATGACCACGCCGGGGTCGCCCGGGTACTGCTCGGCGAGCACGCTCACCGTGCCGAGCTCGGCCTCGAACGCCTTGGGCGACTCGTCCTGCCGCACCTCTGCCGCGGCGAGCTCCGAGACCAGCGCAACGAGGCGATCGACGTCGGTGCCGCCGTTGCTGAGCCATTCGACGAGGGCGGGCAGCGCGTTCTCCGGAGCCGCCCGCTCGAGCAGGTCGTCGAGAGGAATGGTGTCGCGGGTGCGGCCGCGCAGCTCGCCGACGATCTGGCGGAACGACTCGAGCGAGCGGAATCCGCAGAGTGCGTCGAAGGTGTCGCTGAGCGCGACAATCAGCTCGGGCTTGGGATGCTCGTCCTTGTAGTTGCGGTGCGGGGCCTCGAGCGGCACTCCCGCCTCGTTCTCGCGGCGATAGCCCTCGCGAGCCTGTTCCGTCGTCGGGTGTGCCTGTAGCGAGAGCGGCGCGTCTGCGGCAAGCAGCTTGAGCAGGAACGGCAGCCGTCCGGAGGTGGCGAACGGCCCGAGGGTCGATGCCGGGTCCGACTCGATCAGCTCGACGAGGTCGTTTCCGACCGATGGGTCCTCGAGTCGACTCGGGGATCCCGGATGTGCGCCGAGCCACAGCTCCGCCTCGGGCCCGCCGGAGGCGTCCCAGCCCAATAGGTCCGCGATTGCCGTGCGCGACCCCCACGCGTACGCCCGTGGCGTGTTGGTGATGCCTACAAACATCCGACTGATTCCCTAGTGGTTTGCCACCGATTGGTCGCGATCTACAAAGCCCCGCATTCGCACTCGACGGCGATTAGACCAAACTACCAACGCTGTTGGAGGCGCCCGACAACCGCCGTAGGCTCCTCGTGTCGGGTCGATCGGCAGTGCCCGCCTGCCCGTGGCCACACACCTCAAGCAACGGAGCAGAGTCATGACCGTCGATCAGATCATCACGGCATTCGAGCCGCTCGCGAGCGACTTCTACGGATACGAAAACGCTCTCAGCAACCGGGAGAAGCAACTCATCATCGAGTTGCGCGCGTTCCTCGAGACCGAGGTGCGGCCGATCGTCAACGACCTGTGGGCGAAGGCCGAATTCTTCCCCCGCCATATCCTGCAGGGCATGGCCGACCTCGGACTCTTCGGGCAGCCGTGGGAGGAGACGAAGGCGTTCGAGAACTCGGCGGTGTTCCGTGGTTGGGTCGCCCTCGAGCTCGCCCGTGTTGACGCGAGCCTCGCAACTCTCGTCGGCATGCAGAACGGACTCGTGATGGGCTCGATCGCCGTGGCAGGCTCCCCCGCTCAGCGCGCGGAATGGCTGCCGAGATTCGCGTCGGGCGAGCTGCTCGGCGCGTTCGGCCTCACCGAACCGCTTTCGGGCTCCGACTCCGCGCAGGGTCTGCACACCACCGCGACCCGCGAGGGTGACAACTGGGTGCTCACCGGAGAAAAGCGCTGGATCGGTAATGGCTCGATCAGCGATGTCACGATCATCTGGGCGAAGGACACCGCCGACGGGCAGGTGAAGGGCTTCGTCGTGCCGACCGCCACGCCCGGTTACCGCGCCAGTCGCATCGAGAACAAGCAGGCGCTGCGCATCGTGCAGAACGCCGACATCGCCCTCGAGAACGTCGTCGTTCCGGAGTCGAACCGGCTGCAGCATTCCAAGTCGTTCCGCGAGACCGCCGCGGTGCTGCGCCTCACCCGTGCAGAGGTCGCCTGGGCCGCCGTCGGCAACTCGATCGGCGCCTACGACGCCGCCGTGAAGTACGCGAGCGAGCGGGTGCAGTTCGGCAAGCCGATCGGCAGCCACCAGCTCGTGCAGGACCTCCTCGCGAAGAGCCTCGGCAACATCACCTCCTCCATCGGCATGGTCACCCGCGTTTCGGCGATGCTCGACGAGGGCACTCAGCGTGACGAGCACTCCTCGCTTGCCAAGTTCTTCACGACCGCTCGGATGCGCGAGACAGTCGCCTGGTGCCGTGAGATCTTCGGCGGAAACGGCATCGTGCTCGACTACGACGTCATCCGCTTCTTCGCCGACGCGGAGGCGATCTACTCCTACGAGGGCACGCGTGAGATGAACGCCCTGATTGTCGGCCGCGCGATCACCGGCAAGGCCGCGTTCGTCTAGCGGGCTTGCCCGGCGCGTTCGTCGTAGGCTCGAAGCGACTCGCGAAGAGCCTCGGCTATCGCTTCCTTGCCCGGCCGATTCACGGCGACAGCCAGGCTCTCTCGCGCGAAGGTGGCGTCGCTCGGGATCTGCAGCTCCGATCGCGCGACGGCGGCAAGGTCCAGCGGCGCCTTGAAGGTCGAACAGGAATCGAGCGCGTCGAGGATCTCCAGACTGACCATCGTTCGTAGGCATTTGCTGCACTTCGAGCAGTTGTACTCGTCGAACGACCGCCAGCACACGCGAAGGCTGTTCAGGACGGTGGCTTCTCTGATGAGAGTCTGCACCTTCCCGATGCGCGTCGCCTCGGCGCCATCGTGAATGACGCGCAGGTTCTCTGTAGACCACAGGTGGTCAAGGACAACATGGGATCCGCGAGGTCCGAGCTCTGCGTAGCTGTGAGTGGAAGGAATGTGAAAAGTCGAGAATTCATCGCCGAGTAGCAGAGCGACGCTCGCGAGAGCGGCGCCGTGGCCGACCAGCCCCCAGTCCACGACAGAATCCATGAGCTCTTTGAGGTTCGTTTCCACCTGAATCAGCTTTTTGCCGTGTGCGTCCGCCACATCGCTCAGCCGCGAACCCACGACGTCACGGAATGAGGTCTCCGACAACGGGATGTCAAACCCGTGAACGAAGAGAAGATGCGTGATCGAGCTTCGCTGTTTCATCAGCGTGTAGAACGAGTCGACACCGCCGGTGAAGGCACTGAGCACTCGCCCTCTCGGCCGGCGCGAGAGAATGCGCGTTCGGCGACGCGCAACCCGCACCCTGACACGAGACAACTCGACCGGGTACCACGCGGTGAGCAGGTCCTGAATCGTGTCAGCGGACTGCAGCAATCGAGGGGACACCCGCGCGCGCATCTCAAGATCGGTGCCATGGGCCATCGCCGGAATGAGTGCCAGCACGAAGAAGGCGTCAGTCGCTGACGCACGGGAGATGCGCCTCGTGCCGGGCAGGTGATACCAGACAGCCCTGACCTCGGCGCCCAGCACGACGTCCGCACTCACCGTTGTCCGGTTCGGACCCCGAGAGACTCGGATGTTCTCGACGCGGACGCTATTCACGGCGACGCCCAATCTTCGAAATGGCACGAACGCTCGGGCGAGGCGCGACCCGTGATGGGAGAGGGCAGCGGTGCTGTCGCACCTCGACCACACGCTCTGCTGACGCGATCATTCATCCCTCAGAACATCACTCAAGCGTTCCCCGAGGAATGGCGCCAGGGAACGACTGACCGTCGTCGTCATATGGTTGCCATCACCGATTGCAACCACCCCGCCGATCGCAACATGGCACCTGTCTTCGTCGCAGAAGAAGTCGTTCATGTCCACGAGGCTGAGCGACGGATCGTACTCATTCTCAGCAGCGGCGGCCATCGGATCGTTTGCGCGCACAGATACGTCAACAGAACACGGATCGCTCGTGCCTGCACCGCTCACGCGGGTAGGAACGTCCCCAACGCCCCAAGCGGGAGTGTCTGCCACGACAAGGACTTGCTTGCCCGCTGCGATCCAGGTGGCCCAGGTATCGCGGTACTCCTTCGCCGATACGGGACCCTGAATTGATCCGACCGGATCCGCCGTCACGTAGTTGCGGCTGATACTCGACGTGATCACTGCATCGATGTCTGATCGCGCTGCCACTTCCGCAACCACCGACGCTGTCCACGCACGACAGTTGGCCGCGCCTGAGGGATACCAATCGGCTTGGACACCGTCTCCGAGAACCCCAGGACACGATGACTTCAGGTATTCGACGGCCCTCCACCCTTCTCGCCCTGCCACTATATCGAGGGCACCGATCCAGTGCGCGGCATGGGAGTCGCCGACGAGAGCGACCGTAAGGGATGCATCGCGTTCGTCTGCCCCGAACTCGCAGACCAGGACGTCCGCCGCGTCCCTGTCCTGCACACATACCTGGCCATGCGTCACAGTGTTCGCCATGTCGGCGGAAGCGGCCACGGCGACGTCCATCGAGTCCAACTCGTGGATCTCCTCACACCCGGAATCGCGCACCATGGATGCTGCTGCGAAGCAATCCTGTCGGGCGTTCTCCGCGACCCCGACCGCCGCGCTTGCGATAGCCGCTGCGGAGCTCACTCCCGTCAGGCATCCCGCGATGAGGACGAGCGTGGCTGCGGCGATCGACAGGTGTCTGCGGGGGTGGCCAGCTGTCAAGTATCGCGCCCCGCGCAGCGGCTCCTCGATAAGCCGCTTCGTCAACGCAGCGAGCGCGGTGGAAGCGACGAGAACGACGAGGCGTTCCGGCTCGCCCAACGCTGTGCCGACGACAAGGGCCAGAGCACGATCAGCGGCCAATGCCACAAGTACAGCGAGTAGCTGACCCCGCCCAACCATTGGATCGGCGAAGCGGAAACGAGCCGATTCTCGACCGGGCCACTGGGAGCAGACCCCGCCCAGATGATTGTCGCGGCCGCCATGACTGGTACTGCCGAAAGGACGCCGGGAAGCGCCAGGGTCCCTGTGAATATGACGAACGCCGTTCCGAGGGTCGCCCATCCTGCGACGCGCGCCGCTGCGCGAACTATGAGGTCCGCCTGCGGGGGTCGCGTGCCGATCAGGAGCGCCAACAAGCCTCCAATTCCAAACTGCCATGCGCGCGCGATTGTGTTGAAGTACGCCGCATCCGGATTCGTCAGCGAAATCCACACACTGAATCCGAGGCTCGCGACCGTCACCGCCGCAAGGACACCCAAAGCCAAACCGCGATTGCTACCACCGCGAGCACGACGACGCTTGCCGGAATCAGCCGCCGAACGCGACGCAACCAGAAGCGACCGAGACGAAGGGTTCCGGTACCATCAAGTTCACGAAATGAGGTGCGCGGTGATGAGGAACCCGCTTATTGCGAAGAACACATCGACGCCCAGAAATCCGCCCGGAAGCCAGCCCGGCCACAGGTGGTTCACAACGACTGCGAGCACCGCTGCAGCGCGAAGAGCCTGAATATCCGAGCGCAGTCCGCTGGCGGAAGTCGGTTGTCTGAAGCGCTGCGGGGCCGATCCGGCGCGAGCTCTGGTCGCGGCCGTCACCGACCGAAGTACCTGGAGGACACCCTTTCGGCCGGCGCCTCCATCGGCGCAGGTACCCGTGCTTCCTCGCTCCACCACTCCGTCGCCTCGATCGTCCGGGTGAGCTCTTCGATCCAGTCTCGACGTTGCCGACGTTCATCGGCAAAATCCCGCAGAAATCGTCTGGGCTGCGCCAGAAAGGCGTCGATGTCGTCAGCCAGCCCAAGCGCGGCACGCTTGTCCCGGTAGTACTCATTTTCGGCCAGAAGGAAAGTCGGCTTGCCGAGCAGATTCATGGTGAGTGCGATGTGGTACGACGCGGTGATCACGAAGTCGATCCGGTCGATCGCGAGCAGAAGGGTCCGAAGTGTGCCGGTGTCCAACTCGCTGCGCACCGACAAACTCGCGAAATCGACCACATTGAACATGGGGAACAACGCCGAGAGGCCGATCTCGTTGATCGACTGGAGCGTGTCCCGAACAATCCGGCGTCGATCGTTATAGGCGTGCAGAAGGGTCGCGCCGTGCGAGTCGTAGCGCTGCACGACCGCTCGCACGATCGCTGTCGCGACGTCACGCTGATCGGAACCGATGTATTCGGACGTGAGGTTCATGTGGAACCCGACAGTGCGGTCCGCCGATCCGTCGGATCCACCATGCAGCACCAGCTTCTCGTTGAGCGCCTCGATGAACTCGACGGCGTCATCGAAGGAATATCGAACGCGCTGCATCGGAAGAACGTCCGAGAGCAGGCGCACGCTCAACTCGTCGCGCCCGCCGACAATCAGGGGCACCTTCAGATCGAAAAGGCGAACGAGATGGGAGACGCCGATCGCGTCGACCTGCACGCCTGAAACGACATACTGGCCTATGTGCAATCCGAAAATGATCTGCTCGCATACGAACGCTCGACGGGCTCCCCAATGGGTGTTGAAGTACCCGCCCCCATAGATATGCAGCAGAGCGCCCGCTTGCACGGCCTCGACGGGAGCGAGACCCACGTCGGAAGCATCGAGCCAATTGGCATCCTCGAAGACGAAGCCCTCGATCCCGTAGGTCGCGGCGAGCCGATCGAGCAGCCCGCTTTCGGTCCACGCCGCCAGGGACAAGATCGCAATCGGAGTCCGACCAGTGGTGCGCTGATGGAACTCGATAGCGCCCTTGAGTTGGATCACGTCGCCGTAGTTGTCGAAGCCTTCGAAGCCACCATACAAATAGACCTTCGGTTGCGGGCTCAAAAGAAGCTTGCGAGTGCGGTCGTCGGCGTAAAAATGCATCACTGTCCCAAGTATCCGGCAGACACCGTCACCCTGAACGCGAACTCGTTCCAGCCATGACGCTGACGCACCAGGTCGGCGGCGCTCGCACGCGGTGCCTCGAGAAGGACTCGGTCCGAGGCGAGACTGGCGAGTTTCGCCACGTAGGCGTCGACGTCGTCGAACCTCGCCACGAGATAACCGGTGGAACCGTCCTCAACGAAGTCGGTCACCCCGCCCACTGCGGCGGAGAGGATGGTCAATTCGTGAATCGCTCCGTCGAGAAGCGTGAGAGGTAGCCCCTCCCACTCGGAGGTCATGAGCAGCACGTCGAATTCTCGCGGCAATGATCCGACAGACTCCTCGAACGGCCCGAGGTAGGTCACCGCCGATTCCTCGAGCCTCTCGATGAGCTTCGACGCATCCTCCAGTACACCCGTGCCGCTCGCGTAGAAATCAATGGGAAGCCCCATCCCCCTGCTGCGTTCGCTGATCGCGACCAGCAGATCGGGTCGCTTCTGACGGTCGAATCGAGCTGCCCACAGGACCGCAAGTCGATCAGACCGGAGGTTCCGAACCTCGGCTCCACGCCGACCTCGCTCGGCTGACTCGAGAACCTTCTCGCTCAGCGGCTGATAGTGCACGAAGAACTTCGACCGGGGAAGCGCGTAGGTGTCGACGAGGAATTCGACTAGACGCTCATTGTCCGCGAATATCCCGGCGACGTGATCGATGTACGAACGAATCGCGTCCAACACGTAGTGTGCGCGCTGACCCTCTGGCGTGACGTCGATGGTGAAGACGGATACGAAGAGTTTCGACTGGACGGTCAACTGACGCGAATAGCTCGCAAGGACCCTGAAGCCGACCGGCGAGTTGATGACGTGAACATTCGCCGGCGCAAGTTGCACGAGCACGGTGCCGACGAGGCGATCCTGCATGTCGGCGCTGAGGTCGTGAAAGGCAGTCGGGACATCGACATATTCGATGGACCCATCGAGCGGCACGTCGGATTCTGTGCGCGCCTGCATCGTCGACAGCACCACGATGCGCGCTTCTGGGCGCGCGCGACGGATCGCGCGCAGATAGTTGTTCATCACCGCGCTTGCACCGCCGGTGGCAAGCCAGGGAATCAGGAACAGGTAATCCGGCCCCTTGCCGCCCGACGTCAACTTTGCGAGAAGCTGCCAGTAGACGTCGGTGAATATCCCAGGAGACGGTGCCCAGCGAATGATCGATTCGACCGTCGATCGTGCGGGAAACAGCGCGGGCTCGAGGAGGTGCGAGAGCCTCCAGGCTTCCATCAACCAGTCCGGAAACTCTTCCACCGAAGGCAGCGGAAACGGGTTGACCAGAGTGGGCTCGGGGGCTGGCGTCACGATCAGGGCCGTTCGACGCGGAGGCGACAGGAGATCGTTGACGGCGGGCCGTATCTGCGCGGCAAAGGTGGCGATCCGCGGATGCACCCGGGCCATCCAACGCATCCTTCGCGCAGCATGCTGGGCAGATTGTCGGAGCATTTGGAGTACGCGGCGCCGCATCCGGTCGCTGCGCTTGGACGTCCAGCCTGTCGCGCCCTCGACCGCCATGGCCGGATCATCGGGCCGTTCATCCAGACGGCGCACGTCTGGCTCGACTAGGGACGGGAACTTGTTCTGGTCACTCCACCGGTTCGTCGAGAGGTACCGGGTTGGCGCGAGCAGTGCGCTGTTCTCGGTCAACAGCGCCAGGAGCGACCCCGAAGACTTGACTCGATAGAACATCACCGTCTCGGGGACCAGGCGGTGCTTCCATCCCGCGTCCAATGCCTGGCAGTTCCAGTGCCAGTCCTCCGGCCCGAAGCCAGGCCCGGCGAGGGACGGCGCGTAGGGGATCTGCTCGAATACCCGTCTCGGCGCGACGCAGGTCGCATCCCAGAAGTTGAACTCGACGATGGCCCTCAGGTCGATGTTCGGATCATCCGAGTCCATTGTTCGCCAGAGCACGTTCTTCGACCCGAAATGGATGACCACCGCGGGGTGCAGAATCTCATCAGCTGATGACGCATCGAGTCGGGCAAGCGATCGGACAAGCCAGTTGCGGGAATACAGGTTGTCGTCGTCGGAGAACGCGATGAAGCGGCCGCGCGCATAGGCGAACCCGCTATTTCTCGATAGACCAAGATCTCCGTTTCGCACATAGAGGCGGTGGACCGCGGCGTCCCGGAATAGTCCGCCAAGGTGCGCGTCAAGGTAGCGAAGAGTGACCGCGTCGGTGTTGTCGAGCACGAGAATTACCTCGACCGTCCAACCGTTCGCGACGGTGTCCTCGATTGCAGCGTCCAGGCTTCGAAGGGTCGGATGAATCAACCTCCCCTCGCGAAATATATTCACGATGACCGAAAGGTCGACCGGGCCTTCTGCTCGGGGGACGGACGTCGTCGAGGGAGCCGACGGCGCGTCGGTGTGCAGTTCGGGGGGCGTCTCGCCGTCGCTGTGGCCGGCGGGCTTCGGCTCAACTCGGCTCACGACCGCTAACCTATCAGTCGAGCCCATATTCGGATGGGCACGCGCGCCTGTGCAACTGTCGTTGCGGGAGCACGCTCGGGCCGAAGCGGGGGAATATATGGCCACATGCCTGGTCATCGGTGCGAACGGTTTTCTGGGGTCCTATCTGGTCGACGAGCTCGCGCACCTCGGCCACACAGTCACCGCCTTCGATCGTTTCAGTTCGGGTCTCACTTCATTCGCGTCGGCGAACGCGTCGATCATCGCCGGGGACTTCCTGAATCAGGCCGACCTCGAACAGTGCCTCGTCGGGCAGGACTATGTGTTCCATTTCCTATCGACCACAACCCCTGCGACCGTCGAGCAGGAGCCTCGACTGGACATTCGCACGAACGTGACACAGACACTGGACTTGCTCGACATGGCCGTGGCGGCCGGCACGCAGCGGATCTACTTCGCCTCCTCGGGAGGCGCCGTCTACGGGGATCAAGGAAAGCCCGATTACTCCGAGAGCGACCCGCTGTTGCCGGTCTCGCCCTACGGAATCGGCAAAACGACGATCGAGAATTATCTGCGGTATTACCGTGCGCAACACGGACTGCAATCTCTCGTCCTTCGGATCTCGAATCCGTACGGGATGCGCCAGCATCCCAATCGTCGGCAGGGACTGATCCCGATCGCGGTCGCGAACGTTCTCGCAGGGCTCCCGGTGCAGCGATACGGCGACGGGGGCATGATCCGCGACTACGCATTCGTTCAGGATGTCGTTCGGATGATCGGAAAGACGGTGGGACGCCAGACGAGGTACGACACCTACAACATCGGAAGCGGAACCGGCCACAGCGTCAACGAGGTCTTCACCTGCATCCGAAAGGTGACGGGCATCGATTTCGACATCGAGTCCTTCGACGCGCCGGTCACCTTCGTTCAGCGATCGGTACTGAACACCGATCGCTTCCGGCGAGAGTTCGGATTCACGGAGCTCACCCCCCTCGAAGCGGGAATCGAACACATTTGGTCGAACATGCTCGAGGAGAGCGCCATAGCGGGCCCGGCCGCGCTTCCACCGCTCCAACTCGCGCCATGATCCTTGCCCTCATCAGCCCGCCCTGATCCAGGACACGACGTCACTGACGGTAGCCTTGCCGCATGAAGGTGCTCGACGATCGCAAGTTCCTCGTGGGATTCGCGGTGCTCGTACTCTTCACGGGACTCGCCGCAGACGCGTGGCGCAACTCGATCAGCTGGTATGGCTATGGCGCGCTTGTCGCCGCGATCACCGGGACCTCGATCGCCGTGCTGGTTCGACATCGCCACTCGATTCGGACCCGGGCGCTGCCTCGGCCGCTCCTCGCCTTTCTGGCTTTGGCATCCATCTCCATCACCTGGTCGTTCTACCCCGCCGAGTCTGCAGTCGGCGTCTCCGCACAGCTCATCACCACGGTCGCAGCACTCGCCGTCGCATTGGTACTTCGCGCAGATGAGCTTCTGCGCGCCCTCGCGCGAGCGCTCCGCATCATCCTCAGCCTGTCGCTTGCCTTCGAGCTGGTCGTCGCACTCCTCGTACGCGCCCCAGTTCTGCCCGTGTGGGTGACAGAGGAGGATCGCGTCGATCCTCCTCTGCTGCTGTTCTGGTCGCGCAACCTGCTGCTCGAGGGCGACCGTATCCAGGGCGTCGTCGGCTCGTCGAGCCTTCTGGCCATGGTCGCCCTGCTGGCGCTCGTAGTGTTCGGCGTGCAATCAGCCGCGGGCGCGGTGGGTCGTGCGCCCGGCGTCCTCTGGCTGATGTTCGCTGGTGCGATGGTCGCGTTGACCCGATCTGCAACGATCTATGTCGCAATCGCCGCCGTCGTCACCGTACTCGCGATCATTCTCGTGATGCGCCGCGCGTCGACGCTGCGCGCGCGCGTGTCGACCTACACCGCCGTCGCTCTCACGGTTGTCGCGATCATCGTCGCGGCCACTCTGTTCCGCGGCCAAGCCCTTGCGCTGCTCGGCAAGAGCGAGGACCTCACCGGTCGACTCGGTATCTGGGAGGCTGTCCTGGGCCTTGTCCAGCAACGCCCTCTGTTCGGGTGGGGGTGGATCAGCTTCTGGGCGCCATGGGTCGACCCTTTCCGCGACCTGGTCACCCGAAACGGTGTCGTGCAGCTGCATGCTCACAATGCCTGGCTCGATGTCTGGCTCCAACTCGGTCTTGTCGGGTTGTTCGTCCTCGCAGCGCTCATCGCTGTAACTGCGGTGCGCTCCTGGCGCCTTGCGACGACCAGCGGGAGACTGCATCCCAGCTCGCCCGACTCCGCCACATCGCTGCTCGCGCCGCTTCTGCTGACGGCCCTGCTCGTGCAGAGCTTCGCCGAAAGCCGGCTCCTGATCGAGGGTGGCTGGGTCCTGCTCGTAATCCTCGCGGTGACTGCGAAGGTCGCTACTTCAGACCGTCGCTCCGCCGCAGGCCCGATCAGACGAGCGAGAGAACCCTCTGCTCCTTGAGGTCGGCTTGCACCATCATTCGAATTAACTCATCGAATGTGACGGTCGGTTGCCAACCAAGTGTGTCGCGGGCCTTCCTCGCGTCTCCGATGAGGTGGTGAACTTCCGCCGGCCGAAGATATCGGTCATCCTGGCGAACGTGAGATTCCCAATCGTCGATCCCGACCTCGTCGAAAGCGACGTCCAGCAAATCCCGCACCGAGTGCGCGACACCCGTGGCGACGACGAAGTCCTGCGCTTCGTCCTGCTGAAGCATGAGCCACATCGCCTGGACAAAGTCGCCCGCGAATCCCCAGTCGCGCCGCGCTTCAAGATTTCCGAGAGTCAATAACTTCTGCTGCCCGAGCGCGATTCGAGCGACCGCTTGTGTCACCTTTCTGGTGACGAATTCGGGCCCGCGCCGCGGGGATTCGTGATTGAACAGGATGCCGCTCGACGCGTGCAGTCCATACGATTCTCGGTAGTTGATCGTCAGGTGGTGGCCGAACACCTTCGCCACCCCATACGGCGACCGCGGCCACAACAACGTCGATTCGTTCTGAGGAACTTCGCGCACCTCACCGAACATCTCGGAACTCGATGCCTGGTAGAACCGCACGCGCGACAAATCGTTGCCCGCCCACATCCGGATGGCCTCGAGGAGGTTCATGACGCCCTTTGCCGTGACGTCAGTCGTCAGAACCGGGTTCTCCCACGAGTACGGCACGAAAGATATTGCTCCGAGGTTGTAGACCTCATGCGGTTGAGCGCGGTTGAGCGCCCGCACGAGGCTGGAGATATCAGTGAGATCGCTCTTCAACAGGGTTATCCCGGGCACGGTGGCGCGCACGAGATCGTATTTCGGGTTGTCCTGACCGCGGATAAGCCCGAATATCTCGTACCCCTTCGCGGCCAAGAGCTCCGCGAGATACAGGCCGTCCTGTCCGGTTATCCCCGTGATCAGTGCACGCTTCATCGTTGCCCCCGTACCTCAGTCGATCCGAATCCCCGACGAATCGGCCGCGCGTCCCCATGGTCAGCGGCGTCAGGATTACCGGAGTCTATCGGGCACGGCAATCACGCCGCCTCGAGATGCCGTAGCTTTATTGGGACATGAGCCCGCCGTCCCGACGCCAAGCACTGATGACGGCCGCCTGGGATCTCGGTGCTTCTGCGCGATTCACTCAGGCACTCACCCTCGGCATCGTCGGCATGGCCTACTCGGCATTCGCGACGCGCAGCACGATCGGATGGCCGGGCCTTCTCGGCGTCGTCGGAGCGCTGGTCTTCCTTGCCGCGTTCTGCCTCATTGCCAAGAGGGCTGAGTTGGAGTGGCGGGGATTACTGCCCATCTCGCTTCTCGTGTTCCTGAGTTGGAGTACGCTGTCGATCGCTTGGAGCGACTATCAGTGGGTGTCGCTGGGCTCGGTCGCCTACCAGCTCGCCTTCGCCTTCCTCGCAGTCTTCGTAGCGCTCACGCGGGACCTCATCCAGATCGTCCGCGCGTTCGGCGATATCCTGCGGGTCGTTCTTGCCGCCTCGCTCGTGCTCGAGATCATGTCCGGGCTGCTGCTGGACACGCCCTTCCTCTTCCTGTCCATCCTCGGCAATCTTGACAACGGCGGGCCGATTCAAGGGCTCCTCGGTACCCGCAACCAGTTGGGTCTTGTGGCGCTGGTCGCTCTCGTGACCTTCTTCACTGAACTGCGCACAAAATCGGTCCCGCGCCCGCTCGCCGTCGCGTCACTCGCACTTGCGGTCCTCACGATCCTTCTCACCCGATCGCCCGTTACCTTCGGCGCTCTCGTCGTTGTGGCCATTGCAGCCGCATCGATCATCGGACTGCGCAGCCTGAACGCCACACGAAGGCGCGCGTGGCAGTTTGTGCTGCTCGCCGGCTCGGTGATGATGCTTGCCATCCTGTTCGTCGCGCGCGGTCGCGTGATCAGTCTTCTCAACGCCGGTAGTGAGTTCGAGTTTCGCTATCGCCTTTGGCGGAGCACCCTCGACTTCACGCCGGACAACGCCCTCGAGGGGTTCGGCTGGACCGGGTATTGGCGGCAGGGTCTGCCACCGTTCATCGGCATCGACCCATTCTCTGGTCCGCACTCCTCGGCGCTCAACGCGTTTCTCGACGTTTGGCTTCAACTCGGCTTGGTCGGCCTGCTGGCCTTCATCGCGCTCGTCGGGTTGGCATTCGTGCGGTCGTGGCTGCTCGCTTCGAACAGGCGCAGCATCGTCTTTCTCTGGCCGGCGCTGATCCTCGTCGCACTCCTTGTGACGTCAGCTGCCGAAAGCTCCGCTCTCGTCGAGTTCGGTTGGCTGACCCTGGTGGTCTGCGTGGTCAAGTCGTCGCAGAATCTGAGTTGGCGGGCTCGGCTCCCCGAGAATTAGCCTCGTCGATCCGGCCTCAACTCCTCAGGAGAAGGTCCCGCAGCATGTCGAGACGACCTTGGCTCGCAAATCTCGCGTATCGAGCGCCCCGGTTCGCCATCCAGATCCCCGGCGCCCGTCGTAGTCGTGATGGCGGAAGTGCGGCGCGTTCCGACTCGAACTGCGCCTTTGTCGCCGCCGCCGCGGTGAACTCACTCGGCACTCCGGGGATACTTCGCAGTCGCTCTGCCAAGGTCCTTGATCGGGCGGCGAGCGCGTCGTTGCGATGTCGCGTGGTGGCGAGCATCCGGCCAAGCCTGTAGCGAAGGGTAGGCGCGGCTACCCCGATCACGTTGGACCCGTGCTGCCGATAGTCCACATTCGCGTCCCTGGCGATCTGGACCGAGCCGAGGGCGGCTGCGACGATGGCGAGCCATTCGTCGTGCACCCATTCATCCGGCAGCGGCGCCGCAAGATCAAACAGCTCTCTGCGGAACGAAACGGTCGCTCCCGTCGCAAGGTTTCGCCGCAGGTACACCGGGAACGCGGCACCCAGGTTGATCCGCTCACGATCGGCATCGGTGATGGCGAGGGCTTCGAAAAGCGTGATGCCGAGGGGTTCACCCGCCGCATCGACGAGCCGGGCATTCTCGTGCCGAAAAAGCATTCCCGGATTGAGCTCGAATGCCTCCACTGCCACGGAGACCCGCTCACCATGCCAGACGTCATCCTGGTCGCTCAGCATGACAATGTCCGAGGAACAAGCGGCGATCGCGCGTGCGAAATTGGCTGTCACGCCGCGCCGGTACCCGTCACCCAACATGTGCACCGCGATGCCCGACCGTTCGGCCGATTGGAGTGCCTTGCGCACTCTCGGCAGGGTTTCATCGTCGGACGCGTCGTCAGAGACCACTATCTCAGTCGGCCGCTGACGCTGCCCGAGGATGCTTGCGATCTGTTGTTCCACAAACTGCGCCCCGTTGTAGGTGCACAGCGCGACAGACACCGTGAGTGACATTCAGCCGCGCTTCGTGCCGGTTGCGGCGCGCCTTGCCGGTTGAACCGCGTCGGCCGGGCACGCCGAAATCACCCTCAACGTCGGCGGAGGCGCGATCGGATTTTCCTCGCAACAAGCAGAGGACCGCCACTGCGCAGATAGAAGACGACCAGTTCGGCGTTGTGTCGGGCACCTGAGCGCTTGACACGCTGCCTGGGGCGTGCCGCAGTGTCCACCCCCACCACGAGACCTACCCGGTCCTTTGCAGGGCGCGGATCGGCGACGAACTCGACCAGCGGTCGCACAGCGACGTCCCAGAAGAAGTTTTGACGTACCCTCTGCAGGTTCTCGATGATCTCAGCACGTGAATCGATGTCGAAGAGCACGGCCTCGAGCGCTGAGGCAAGAGCCTGCGGGTCGCGATCCGGCACTACGTGGCCCAGGTTCTCACGCTCGATGAGTTCGGCGAAGAAGTCGCCCTCGGTGACGACCATCGGCAGTCCGGCCCACAGGTAGTCAAGGATGCGTGTGCGGAAAGAGAAAGTCGTCTCGATGTGGGAGTGATGCGTGCTGACTCCGGCATCCGCCTCCGTCAGGAAGTTCTGGCGCTCGGCATAGTCGACCCAGGAGTCGTTGAAGAAGACATTCGTATCGTAAACGCCGAGACGTCGCGCCAGAGCCCGACTGTCGGCCACGACCCGCATTTCCGGAACGCCGGGATGTGGATGCTTGGTTCCCTGGAAGTACAGCTTCACTTCGGGGCGCCGTTCGGCCACGATGGCCACCGCCTCAATCAGCGTTGCGGGGTCGAACCAGTTGTACAGCCCGCCGGACCAGAGCAGTACCTTGTCGGTCGCCTCGATCCCGGGCACGACGCCCTTCATCGCCGGTCGCAGATGTTGCGGGGGCGTTCGGTCCAATCCGAACGGCACGACGCTGACGAGATCGGTCAGGTGAGGGTCGCCGGTATAGGTCGCGGGTGAGATCCGACCGAGCGCCGCGAGTTGGCCGAGATAGAAGTGTCGCTGCCGTTCTGAGGCGCAGAGGAAGAAGTCGCCGCGGGCGAGTTGCTCGTTGAGCACGTCGGTCGCGTCCGAGACCTGCCGCGCCCACACCTCCGGCGCGAGCTCACGGGACTGCTCAAGCTGCTCGAGGTGCATGGGGTCGTAGATATCGATGACGAGGATCTTCTCGGTGCGCCTGAGCACCTCGAACACGGCCATGGCGTGTCCCTGAAAAACGATGACGTCGGCATCTTTTTCGAACTTCGCGAAGGCGCGATCGTCTCCAGCCCTCACATGGGCGAGCTCGAACGGCGCCGCGATGTCCTCGACGCCGGCAAGACTCACGAGAGTCACGTCATTGTCGGCGGAGAGCGCGGCAGCCATGTTCCAAGCGCGAATGGCGGGACCGGCGAGTTTGATACCGATCGGGTCGCCAGTGATGATGAGCACCTTCGTTGCGACGGGACGTTCCGTGACGTCGAAGGCGGTGACGATCTTTTCGTAGCCGTCGAGGAAGGACGGGTTCTGGATCACCGGAGCGTCCGCGTATCCGAACAGCTTCCAGATCTGCGAATCGCTGATCTTTCGACTTTCCTGGATCGCCTTCCGCGATGCAGACAAAGCGGGAAGTCGTTCCACGAACTGGTCAATCCCGAAGACGCTCGAGAGCAGCACCTTCGGCGTCGATATCTCGTCTTCACTGTCGCCGCCCGATTTCCGCAGATCGAGCGATGTCGAATCTATCGCTGCTTTCGACACGCCGCGACGCACCGACAGAGCCATGGCGGCCGGTAGCGCCTCATTGAGAGTGTCGCTTTCGAGGTTCTTGTACATCGTGAACAACGCGTTGCGTTCGAGGAGGTACTGCTCCTTGAATTGCCCGAAAGACTTCATCGAAGCGTGGTGTTTGTGATAGGCGAGGGACGTGGGCTCGTACGCGAACACGTAGCCGAGCAGGTTCAGTCGCCAACCGAGGTCCACGTCCTCGAAGAACATGAAGTAGTCCTCGTCGAAACCGCCGAGTTCATCAAATACCGAGCGTCGCACGAACATCGCGGAGCCGGTCCCGAACAGCACCCGCCCCGGGTCGGAGTAGTTGCTCGGAACACGGTCGGCCGTGAACGGCTTGTAGCCCATGCCGTACCAGGTCATTGCCGAGCCGATGTAATCGACGAGTTCGCCGTCCCAATCGAGCACCTTGCTCGCCACCCCGGCGATGCGGGGCGACTCGGCGAAGCGCACCATAGCCGCCCGCACCCATCCGGCGTCGGGACGCGCATCGTTATTCAAGAACGCGATGATCTCGCCGGTCGCGTGTGTCACGCCGAGGTTGCAGCCGCCAGCGAACCCGAGGTTTGTCTCGGATTCGACCAGAACGACATCAAGCGCACGCAAGCGCTCCAAGCTGTCGTCGCCTGAGCCGTTCTCGACGACGACAATCTCGAGGCGTTCGTTCGGCCAGTCGAGACCACGAAGGTTGGCCACTGCTTCGATGGTGTCGTCCGCGCCACGGTAGTTGACCAGCACAACGGACACGACGCCGGTTTTCATTTCTGACATTGACTTCCTCAAGCGTTTACGTCATTTGGAAAGCCAGCGATCGCAGCCGGCACAAGAGCTTCATTGGCGGGATAGCGCGGCTCCAAGCAGCACATTGACTGTCGTGCGACTAGCTTAGGTCGCGAGTCTTGGCTCCAGCACTCCCGAGTGGCACGGCCTCCGCGACTTCGACGCGCTCGGCAACCCGTGCAGCACGCGGTGGGTCCGGCAACGGCGGTGGGGCCGACGACATGAGGTAACTCAGTCTGGACGCCTCGCGCCGCGATTTGGTGATCCCGTCAAGCACCAGCCCGAGCAGCCACACGAGCATGGCGATGATGGCCAAAGATGAGGCGAGTACCGCGGTCGGGAATCGAGGCACGAAACCGGTCTGAGCGAATTCCACCACGATCGGGAAGCCAAGTAGGAGCGACACGACAAGGATGAGCGCGCCCAACAACCCGTGAAACAGCCAGGGCCTCTCGTGCCGGACCAGATTGCCGATGAGGCGAAGGATCTTGAACCCGTCACGGTAGGTATTCAGCTTGCTTTCGCTGCCCTCCGCGCGATCCTTGAAGCCGACCTCTATCTCGACCTGTGGCACACGCAGATTCATCGAATGCACGGTGAGTTCCGTCTCGACTTCGAATTCGCGCGAAACCGCGGGGAACGACTTCACGAAGCGACGGGAGAAGACGCGGTAGCCGCTGAGCATGTCGTTCACCCGGTAGCCGAACACCGAACTGACCAGAGTGTTGAACGCTTTGTTCCCCGAGGAGTGCCCCGGACGGTAGGCCGTTGCCGTGAGCTGCCGCCGCACACCGACGACATGGTCGAGAGGTCCTTCACGCAGGGCGGCAATCATCTTGGGTAGCGCTGCCGCATCGTACGTGTCGTCGCCATCGATCAGCACATAGATGTCTGCGTCCACGTCGGCGAACGCGCGCCGCACGACATTGCCCTTGCCCTTGGTGTTCTCGTAACGCACCGTCGCGCCAGCAGCGCGCGCGATCTCGGCTGTGCCGTCCGTGCTCAGATTGTCGTAAACGTAAACCTCAATGTCGGGCTGCGCTACCTTCAGGTCGCTCACCACCTGAGCGATGGACGCGGCCTCGTTGTGGCAGGGAACAATCGCGGCAATGGATGGGTTCAACGGTCTCCTCGTGGGTGCACTGCGTTCGACCTGTATCGTCGGATGGAACGCCTGGTCGGCCATGACAGCCTACTCGACCGGTCACGCAATCGAGCGCGGCCCCCATTGGATCGGAGCCCAACATCAGCCGACTCGACGCCAAGGCGCATGCTCGTCGCGCCAGCCTCTTCCTCATCGTCGGCGGGCTCGGATTCGTGATCGACGCGACCGTCTTCAACGTCCTTGTGTACTGGGGCGGTCGGGGGCCACTGTTCGAACTGCCGCTTGTGGCGAAGATGCTCGCGATCGCGATCGCCACCGTCGGCACCTTCATCGGAAATCACTTCCTGACCTATCGCGATCGGCGCTCTGGCACTTCGCTCCGGCGATTCGCGATATTTGCGCTGCTCAACGCCATCGCGATTCTGCTTCAACTCGGCTGCCTCGGCTTCTCCCGGTATGTACTGGGGCTCGCCGATCCCGTCGCGGACAACATCTCGGGCACCATCATCGGACAAGGGCTGGCTACGGTCTTCCGCTACGTGACATACAGCCGTTGGGCGTTCCCTGAAAACACGATCGACGGCGAGAAAGACCCGCTCTCGTCCGTCTAGTTCCTGACTTCTAGTCCCTGACTTCGTAAATGCGCATCGTCGATGCGCCTTCCTCCGCTGTCACGATTTCATTCAGACACGGCTGATCGATTTCGATATCGGTGAGCACGAACTCGACGTTGTCCTGAGCGAAGTCGCTACACGAGTCGAACGTGACCACGACCTGATCACGGACCGGATTGGAGACCATGGGTTCGCCCTCACCAAGTGTCCAGCTGACATTGGCCAGTCGATTCCACTCGTTCTCGTAGCGACCGCTCGGGTCGATCGACTCCCACATCTGTTCGGGTGGATACGTCTGAACGCCGTTGAAGGCCGTGACACCGCTGTGCAGCAGGACGGCCGTGGGCGCGTATCCACCAATTCCTACCCATTCCGACTCTGGTTGTTCAGACTCCAACTGCGCCACTTCTTCGCCGATCTCCGTTTCGCGCAGATCGAAGACGCCGGCGTACAGCGGGTTGATGCCCCAACCGACCACGACGCTCGCGAGAAGAAGACTCGTGCTCGCCAGCATCGGCTTCGCTCGCGCCGAGAACGCGACCGCGACCGCCAGCAGGAGGGTGCAGACCACCCACGCTCGAACACCGCCGGCGACCTCCGAATCGCTCTGCTGAAGGAAGAGCCAGACCATTCCCGTCGCGAGGAACACGGGAGCGACCGACGCGATCGTCAGCAACCACGGCGCCGAGCGACCGATGCTTCGCAGCCGCCTCACAAGCAGGACCACGCCGACTACGCCGAGAATCACGAAGGCCAATCTGATCCGTCCGGTGGTCGTGCGGTCGATGAAGAGGAGATGCGCGACAGCATCCCAATTCGGTACGAAGCTGAAGGCCAGCACCACGAGGGTGGCTGCGGCGACGGACAGCGACATGAAGTCCACACCCTCGGAGCGCGAGCCTCGAGCGAGGGCAGCCCACAGGAGCGCAACCAGCAGGAAAACGGCGATCACGAGAGGGCTGGCTGCTTCTGACTGATTCGGTCCGATCGCTTCGGTCGCGCCGCTCAGCAGTGATCGTTGGAACGGACCACTGAACAACGCGGCCACTGCTGACATCGACACCGCCGCCCCGGTCTTCTCCAGCCGCTCGCCGGGGTACACCGTGGACGTGACCGCCTCCACGGTGTCCACGCGGGTGAGCACCCACAGCACGAGTACCGCGAGCGCCGCGGCGGCTGCGATCACCAGTGGCGCCAAGCTTGCGAGCACCCGCCCCAATGGCCGCTGCCGTGCCTTCCACTCGAACATCACGGCGCCGGTCACAAAGAAGGCGACGACGAGCATTGCCGGCACGATGAACGGAACATAAATGCTCATCGCGGTGGTGACGGCTACGTAACCGCTCAGGCCCGCGAGTACCCATTTCGGCCAGGCCCGACGAGTCCTGACGGACACCACGACGGTGGTCATCACGAGAAAGGCAAACGTGATCGGCCAAAGAGTGGTGGGCAGGAACCACCACTGGAGTAGGGGCGAAAGGAGAACACTGACAGCTAGCGCAGCGCCGGTTATCGGATCGCGCGGGAGCAGGCTGACGACGAACAGGTAGACGGAGATCAGCACGCCGAGTGCCGGCAACCACCATCGCACCGCCATCGCACTGTCGAGCGAAAGGAGCAGGAACCCGATGACGTGCGGCCGGAATGCTGTCGACCAGTCCCGGGAAGGGAGGTCGTTCTGCACCGTCGCGTCCATGCCCCCCGGGAGCGACTGGTTGGAGATTGGAAAGCCCTGCTGCACTTGAGACATGATCCAACTCGACTGCACGAGCCATTCGTCGCTACGGATCGGGCGCGGCGTCCCGGCCAGGAGGGCCGGGTCAGCGCCCGATCCGAACAGGCTCCAATAGATGCCCTCGGAGGTGCCAGAGATCCCGAGCGCGACGAGGACGACGGTCATGAGCGTGAAAACCGCCGGGATCAGCAGAATCACCGAGTTGCTCGGCAGGCCGGAGGCTCGAGGAGTGACCATCCGGGTGTAGGTGCCAAGGACGCGTCGAGGGATGGAGTTTGCCGACGGGGTGGCCATGGCGGCCCGGCTCATCTGCTTCGCCAGCGGCTGATCCTCTGGCGCGCGGCGGATGGGACGTACCGTCGGTAGATAGATCGGGCGGCGGATGGGGCGGGCGAGGATTCGGATCCCAGCCGAGTCGAAGTCGCAGCCTCCTGTCGCGTAGGCAGCACCGGCGAGTCCGTGGATCGCCCGGCGCGAGTGGGGCGCAAGCAGAACTGCGTCAATGACGACAGCCCGGCACTGTCCTCGAGCCCCGCCTGCAGTCCGGTCAGATTCGCACCCCAGCTCGCACGTTGCGCCGGGTCGAACGTGGACTCCAAAGCTTGTGCCAGCGTCTCCGCGGAGTCGACAGCGACTCCGATCTGCTCAGTGCGCACTAACCGAGCAAGGGGTCCCGAGCCGATCGCGATGAGCGGTACGCGACTCTCGATGGCGCGGAGCAGGCGATCGGTCGCGCCGACGACGCTTCCGATCTCGTCCGCCGCGTCCACGATCATCGCGTGCGCTGTCGGTACGGCATCGTCGGTGGTGAGCGACACGCGATCAGGCCCGGCGAGCGCGACCGCTTCACGAACGAGGGCGGCCAGGGTCGGATTGTGGGGCGCGCCGTCCCACGAGATGGTGGCCGCGGTCGCCATTCGGAGCGTCGAATCGACCGAACCGTGGGATGTCGGGTGAGGGATCACCCCCACGCGAGAGGCGGCCGGGTCGCCGGAGAGGACCGAGCGCGAGGTGCGCCCCGATGCCAGCAGCACCGCCGTCCACCATCGGCGTCTCTCCTCGCTGTCGACGATCACGAAGTCGGTGTCGCCGACCAGCCGCGCGAGAATCTCCTCGTCGAGGTCACGCAGAGCATCGACCCGAAGATAGTCATCAGTGATGTTCAGCACGAGGGGCTTCGTGCTCGAGGTGAGGGCTGGGAATCGGTCGATGATCCCGATCGGTACGATGCAGACCTGCGCCCACTCCTCGTGCGCGCTCAATTCGTCTGGCGCGCTAGCCGAAACTCGCGCCGTGGCGTAAGCCCCGCTCGGCTCTGGAGCGAAATCAAGGCCGACGAGCCGCACATCGTGGTCCGCCGTCAACCGACGAGCTATGAGAAGGTCGCGGTCAGATGCGGCGCCGGTTTCCGCCGCGTCGGCGATCAGGAGGATCCTCCGCCTCCTATGGAAGGCTGCGGGATCGAGTGCGTTGAGGATCCGCGCGTAGCCGTCGAGATAATCTGCGATCGGGTACGCAGGCTCGTCCACCTTCCCGAACAGTTCACGGAGGTCTCGATCCGATCGGCGGCGGGACCGCTGAATCGACTGGCGCGACTGATTCAGGGAAGGAAGCTGTTCGACGAACTGATCGATGGCGAACACCCCTGCCATCGTCATCTTGTCGACGGGAGTGTCTTTGTTGGCGTCGTCACCTGTCCGCCTGAGGTCGAGCTGTGTGGAGTCGAGCTCCCCCCGCGCGACCGCCCTGCGCACGGCGAGGGCGATGGCCCCCGGCAGCACGCGATCCAGTTCGCTGTCGCCGAGGTTCTTGTAAAGCGTGAAGAGTGCGTTGCGTTCCAGCAGATACGTCTCGCGGAACGGCCCGAAGCCCTTCATGGATGCGTGGTGCTTGTGGTAGGCGATCGAGGCCGGCTGGTACCGCACCTTCCACCCCAGGAGGTTCAGCCGCCATCCCAGGTCGACATCGTCGTAGAACATGAAATACCGGTCGTCGAAGCCCCCGAGTTCGTTGAAGAGTTCCGCCCTGATGAACATCGCAGCCCCTGTGCCGAAGAGCACGTCGCGCTCCACAGCCCACTCACCGGTGTCCGGCGTGCCTGCGTGCGGCTTGTATCCCATGCCGTACCAGGTGACGGCCGCTTCGGTGAAGTCGACATTGACGCCCTCCCAGTCGAGGACCTTGCTCGCCACGGCGCCGACGGCTGCGTCCGCTTCGAACGTTTCGACCGCTGCCCGGATCCAGGATCGGTCGGGCCTCGCGTCATTGTTCAAAAACGCGACGTACTCCCCCGTGGCATCCTCAACCCCCCGATTGCATCCGCCGGTGAAGCCGAGGTTCTCGCCGGTCTCGATGAGGCGAAAATCGAGGCTCGACTCACGCAGGGGAATTGCGTACTCCTCCCCTGAGCCGTTCTCGACCACGATTATCTCGAGCCGGTCGGAAGGCCAGTCGGTGTCTCGCAATGCGCTGATGCTGGTGAGCGTGTCGTCAGTGCCCTTATAGTTCACCAGCACAACCGACACCACACCGGAACGAAAACGTCGCACAGAAAGCCCTTCGAGTCAGATCGATCGTATCCGACCGGTTTGGAGCGCCGTGCGAGCCTGCGGTGAGGGCATGGCTCGCGCTCCAACTGGGAGGTCCGATAAAGTAGGGCAACTGACTCCGGTTTCACTCGTTTGGAGCAGGCAGACGACGCGGTGCGAGTGACCTAATCGAACCTACGCGAGTGTTTAAGGACGACTACCGCCATGCCCGAGTCAGTAACGGCCGCCCTTCCTCCTGTACGAGTTGACGAAGACCAGGCACGCCGATACGCCGAGATCGTCGACGGCCTGCACGCGGACGGTCCGCGGGGCCGCATCATCTTCTGCGTGTCCACCGATGACCTGGAAGAGGGCAAGGGAGATCCCTACGTTGCGCTCGGCCTAGCGAAGAATCTCGTCGACGAAGGCTGGGGTGCCGCCCTCTGGCCCATCCGCCGCTGGCATGAATCGCCGGATGCCGAGCCGACGGTCGCGATCGTGATGATCGACAGCTTCGTACCAGGTCTCCTGCCACAGGCAACGGCGACCGTCGCATGGATTCGAAACTGGACGGATACCTGGGCCGCACTCCCCTATCTGGAAGAGTTCGACGGTATTTGGTGCTCGTCGCCCGATTCGGCCGAGGTTCTTCGCGCTCGCTACTCTGGCGAGGTATTCGTCGTGCCGATCGGGGTGGATGCGGAACTGTTCCGCCCGGACGGCTCGTATCGTCCGTTGCCCGTCATCACGACCGCGAACTTCTGGGGTGCCCAGCGCCAAGTGCAGACGGCCCTGACTGCCGTGTCGGAGACGACGCCGGTGGTGTGGTTCGGGGCGAATCGCGAGCACCTTGCGCCTTCACGCTCCATCACGCATGCCGACCGTGTGAGCTTCTTCGGAATCGCCTCGATGTACCAGCGGAGCAAACTGGTAGTCGACGACCTCATTGAACCCGCTCGTGTGTACGGGTCTCAGAACAGCCGCCTGTTCGAGTCGATCGCGTGCGGCGCGGTCCCGATCACCAACTCGTCTATCGGGCTCGACTTTCTCGGTCTCGGCGAGGTGCCCACCTATCACGACGGCGGGTCGCTGGCGACGGTCGTTCACTCCCTGTTGAGTGACGAGACCGCTCTCTCAGAGCGGGCTGAACGGCTTCGGACAGTGGTCGCCGAACGGCACTCCTTCCAGCGCCGAGCAAAAGAAGTCGCGCCGCTTATCGCGACCGCCATCGAGCGGGCCCGCGGCCGGGGCGAACGTGCCGCAATGCTCGTCTGGGCGACGCGTGAACGCCTGAACCTTCAGTCCGCAGAGTCGCTGCGTGACGGCCATCTGATCACGATCAGAAGACTCGAGCGCGAGCGCGCGGCGCACGAGAAGCAGATCGCCGAGCTCGAGTCCGCGCGTGAGGCCCAGTCCACGCGATTGTCGACCATCGAAGCCAGCCGCGCCTACCGAATCGCCAGGAGAATAAGTCGCGCCCTCGCCCGTGTGCGCGCGCGGCTCCCGCGGCGCATATAGGTCCCTGCCTGCTCAGCTCACGCTCACGGTCCGGCACTGCACGCTCGAGTCACCGTCTCCGACGTTGATCGCGAAGACGCACACCTTCCGCGCCCCCGCCGTCAGCCCGTCCAACTGGAGCGCGAATGCGTGAGCGGCACCGAACGGTGGGAATGCCTCACCGAGTGATGGCTTCGGCACATCGGCCGTGATCTTGCTCGCAAGCACATCGTCCACGTATACGTGCACCCGGACGGGATCGGTCGTGTCGGGGTCGATCGCCCATCCGCGAACCCTGACCGCGCCGCTGGTCGTCGCCGAGGCCTCGTCCAGCCACAGCGTTGGCGATCCAGAGAGCGCGTCGACCGTCGTGCACTGTTCGGCGGTCGACCCACCACCGTGGTTGATCGAGTAGATGCAGACCGAATGCCGACCCGGAGATATCCCGCTCAGGGTTGTGGAGAACGCGTGATTCTGCCCGTATGCCGGGAACGCGTTGGCGAGGCTCGGCTTGGCAGCATCCGCGGTGATCTTCGAGTGGAGTGCACCGTCGACGTAGATGTGCAGGCGAACGGGGTCGACGACATCCGGGTCGATGCTCCATCCGCGAAGTGTCACGACGCCGATGCCGGTGCCCTCGAGCTGATCAACATGAGTCAGCGGTGGTCCGGACGGGCCGGATACGGTTCGGCAGTTCGAGGTGTTGCCGTCCACTCCGATGGCGATGGCGCAGACCTCATGGTCGGCGAGCGAGAGTCCCGTGATCGGCACGTTGAATGCATGGTTGGCACCGAACCCCGGGAATGCGGTTGCGAGCGAGTCCTTCTTGACATCAGCCGTGACCTTTTGGACGAGCTGCCCATCCACGTACACGTGCACCCGTACGGGGCTCACGACGCCAGGGTCGATCGACCATCCGCGCAGGGTGATCTCGCCCCCTCTGGGTGATGAGACCTCGTCGAGGAACACGATGGGCGGTCCGGAGAGCATGGTGACACTCCTGCAGCCGAAGACCGTGTCATCGCCAGCTCCGACGTTCACCGCCTGCAGGCAAACCTGATGCTGCCCTGGCGTGATGCCGTCGACGGAGAACGTGAATCCATGATTCGGTCCGTAGCCGGGGAACGCACTGTCGAGTCCGGCCTTCGGGTCGCCTGCCAACTTCTCGCCCACGACCTTCGAGTCGACGAGGAGTCGCACAGTCGTCGGTGACTTGGTGTCCATGTCGATCGCCCAGCCGCGCGCATAGACCGTACCCGCGGTAGCGGTGATCTCATCGACATGGCCGATCGGACTGCCCGCCAGCACGGACACGGACCGGCACTCAATCAGGGTGTTCGCGCCTGTTCCCTGGTTGATGGCGAATACGCAGACCGAGTGAGCGCCGGGCGAAAGCCCGGCGAGCGTCGCGGAGAACCCGTGTTTGGTGTTGGTGGCACCCATTCTGGCCGCGAGGTCTGGCGTCGCTATGTCTGCTGCGACGTTCGCTGCTCCCACTCCGTCCACGTATACATGCACGCGGACCGGACCGGTCGTGTCGGGATCCATCGCCCATCCCGTCACCTGCGCGACATTGTAGCCGGGGGTGATCTGGCTCACGACGCCGTAAGGCGAACCGTCGCCTGTCGGTGACCCGAACCAGTCACTGAAGGTACGCCAGAAGTTGCGGTTGCCGTACGAGGAGCAGGCGTCGCCGAGCCCGTACAGATTGTTCATCGCGGCGGAGTTCGGCGTGTACGGAGTGTAGATATATAGCGAAGCGGTTGCCTGGTTGCGGATGTTCACCGACTTCGAGCCGCACGCCGCGTTCGGATGCAGAAGCACGTCGTTGACCCTGCCGGCCTGATAACGCCATGACGTCGGGTACGCCGCGTACACCCTGAACTGGTACGCCGCTGAGTAGAGCTGGTTGGCAAAACCGTAGTACCGGGTGTCACACGCGGCCGTGTCGGGACAGCCGAACCCTGTGGCGATCCTGTACCGGGTTTCCGAGGGCGCCGTCGAAGTGACGAGCCCCTGCTCCTTCTCCAGCAGAACCATCAACACCTTCGGGTTGATGCTGCAGGCCTGTCCGACCTTCTGAATGATCTGCGCCGCGGTCTCGTTCGGGCTCCCGACGTATGCTGCACACCTACCGTCTACGGCAGCGCGTGACGTCGTCGCCATCCGGTAGTCGCGAAGGCAGGCGGGGCCGGTGGTCGCACGACAGGTCGGCACTTTGCTGTCGAGAAAACTCTGAATTTGAGCGAGGGACATCGACCCGGAATCGCTGAAAACGTGGTCGGCGATCAAGTAGCCGGGGTCGAACAGCCCGACATCAGCGGCTGCGGCAGGAGGCGGATCAGTCTCGGTCACGGCCGTAAGCCCAGCGGCCACCGCCACTGTTACCAGAAATACGCTTATCCAACGACGAACGGCCATGCCTTTTCCCCCAAAACCAGTGCAACATCCTGCCGACAACGTCGCTCACGCAGACGCCTCGTCTATCGCGCTCGACGCGCGGAGATCCCCTATTTGACAATAGTACGCAGCTGCGGCGCCGATCTGCGGGATTTGTGCCGCATCGCGAACCCGATCTGCGGCGATCGGGCTGCCGGAATGCCCTGGCTATAATGTTCGAGGCCTCGAAACGATATGAATACGGTGTGCAATGTCAGCGGAACAGCGATTTGATGCACTGAGCGCGCAGCCGATGGTGAGCACCACCTCGTACTCGAAGACGCTCAGCGGTGTGTGGCGGTCGCTCCGCGACATCCACCAGCACCGCGAGATGCTCGGGCTGCTCGTCCGGCGCGACCTGAAGGCGCGTTATAAGGACAGCGCTCTCGGTTTCCTGTGGACACTGATTCGCCCACTTACCCAGCTGGCGATCTACTACATCGTCATCGGCAAGTTCTTGTCGGCCGAACGCGGCATACCGGATTTTGCGATTTACATTTTCACCGGACTGACCGCCTACAGCCTGTTCAGCGAGATCATCGGCGGATCGACCGCGTCCATCGTCGGGAACGCCGGCTTGATCAAGAAGGTCTACCTTCCGCGCGAGGTCTTTCCGCTTGCGAGCGTCGGCTCCGCGTTGTTCAACTTCGGCATCCAGCTGATCATCCTGATCGTCGCCACGCTGGCGATCGGGAAGCCGCCGTTGACGGTGGAACTGCTCTATGCGATTCCGTCACTGTTGGTGCTATTGATCTTCGGGACGGCAATCGGGCTGCTCCTCGCCGCAGCGAACGTCTATCTCCGAGACATTCAATATCTCGTGGAGGTGCTCCTGCTGATCCTGCTGTGGGCATCTCCCGTGGTCTACTCGTGGCAGATGGTCAAGGACTTCGCGGGCGAGGGACTTCTGTTGGAGCTGTACACGAACACTCCGGTGACCCTGGCCGTACTCGGATTCCAGAAGGCTTTCTGGGTCGGCGGGAGCGAGACCGCCGCCTACCCGGACGACCTACTCCTACGGCTGGTGATCGCGATCGGCGTCGGGATAGTCCTCCTCTTCGGGTTCCAGCGGATCTTCTCGCGCCTGCAGGGCAACTTCGCTCAGGAGCTCTAGAAAATGACAGTCAACCCGCCCGTGGTGGTCGAAGCGCGCAACGTGTCCAAGAGGTTCGTGGTGCGCAAGGACAACTCGATCAAGGAGCGTCTCGTCACGCTCGGACGAATGGGCCGGAGACACCGGAAGGAATTCTGGGCTCTCCGCAATGTGGACCTCTCCATCACGGCCGGATCGACCATCGGTTTGATCGGTCACAATGGCTCGGGCAAGAGCACGCTCCTCAAGGTGATCGGCGGCATCATCGACCCCACCGACGGGGAGGTCAGTCGGCGCGGGCGCATCGCGGCGCTCCTCGAGCTCGGCGCGGGATTTCATCCCGACCTCACGGGGCGCGAAAACGTGTTCCTCAACGCCTCGATCCTCGGCCTGAGCAAGGCGCAGACCGAGGAGCGCCTGAGCGACATCCTCTCGTTCGCCGGGATCGGTGACTTCATCGATACCCAGGTCAAGTTCTACTCGTCGGGCATGTACGTTCGACTGGCCTTCGCCGTCGCCGTGCACACCGACCCCGATTTGTTGCTGGTCGACGAGGTGCTCGCGGTCGGCGACGAAGCGTTCCAGCGCAAGTGCCTGGACAAGATTCGATCCTTCCAACAGGAGGGTCGCACGATCATCCTGGTCTCCCACTCCCTAGGGCAGGTGACGGAGATGTGCGACCGTGCCGTCCTGCTCAACAAGGGTGAAGTCGTGTTCGACGGCGAGCCAGCCGAAGCTGTTGCCCAGTTCCGAGACATTCTGGAAGACCGTCGACTCGCTGATGTTTCCGACGCCCCCGAAAAGCCTGTCGTCGGCGGTCGAATCGACGCCGCCCTTGCTTTCCCCGTCGACGGGGTACCCGGAGACGATGTCCCGCCCGGGAGCGACCTCTGCATTCGGATCCAACTGTCCAACGAGACCGAAATGCCCGATTGGGTGTGCGCCATTCAGATTGACAACGGGCTCGGGCAGATCGTCTATGCGACCACAACTCTGCGCCTGAAAGTCGAATTGTCGCCGTTCAACGGCATACGCACGGTCGAGTATGTACTTCGGGACGTGCACTTCGGCACCGGAAAGTACTTTGTGAACGTCTCCCTGATGGACCGCTTCGGCGTGCACCTCCACGACCTGCCACAAGCGTGCTCGTTCGACGTTCCGGACTTTCCGCTCGCGGTGGGCACCGTGCACGCCGAACCGGAATTCGCGGATCTGGGAAGCTAGTCGCTCACGCCGGCACGAGGACTCTCAGCGATAGAGCGAGTCGTAAAAGCGTGGCTTGAGATCTGTCTGCCCATGAAACTGGTTGGTTTCATCCATCACGAATGTCATCTCGACCGGTAGTTTCGCGAGCCGCAGCCCGGCCTGCTTCGCGAAGTAAGTCAGCCAGATGTCATCGAGCATGCGGAACTCGTCGGGTATGTCGGTGAAGAAGCGCTTGTCGGCGAAGATGCGCGAGGAGCAGACCGACCCGCCAGGGCCGACGTGATCCACACGGTCATCCGCTCCTGCAGGCTGACGAGTCCAGTAGCTGTCCCCGACCGTCCACGCCCACCATGCCTTCACCGCGCCGGGGTCATAGGCTCGTATCGCTTCGCGGACGAATGTGGCATCGAAATCCTGATCGTCGTCGATGACGATGATCGGCGAATTCGACTTCGTCGCCTCAATCCGGCGCGCCCAGAAAAACCGCCCGATCGACCCGAAGTTGATGACGCTCTTGACGATATCTACGCGTCGAAGTGCACCGGCGCCTGCCTCGAACTGGCGAAGCCCGGACAGATACTCAGCATGATCGGCTCGCTTGTTGTTCCACAGAAACAGCCGCACGCCGTTCGGATAGTCCTGGTCGTTCAGCATGTCGAGGATCGGACGTATTCGCGCGGGACGATTCCAGAGACACATGATCACGTGAGCTTCGTTGCCCGTGGTCGGGGCGAGGCGAAAGGTGGTCGCATGGAAGCGCCCCTCGATGTACTGCTTGCGTACCACAAGCCATACCCACCGTTGAAGCAAGGCCTTGAATCTCACAGTGCAATCCTAAACGGCGGCGGTCGCTCCCGAAATTCAGCTGGGGCGCCGCATCACGGCAACCGCCGCGGATCGTAGCCTAGAACAGCGCGAGCCCGGGAGATATCGGCGCAACTGTAGCTCGGCAGCCCCTCCACGATCTCGATGGCGCGGCCGCGTTCTCGAGCCCTCGCGATCAGCGTCGAGTTGGCCGTCGGGACGCCGCTTCCGATGTTGAGCACCACGCAGCTGGCAGCGAGAGGCACCGTGCTGCTGAGCGCGATGGCAGTCGCGACATCGTCGCTGTGCACATAGTCGCGCACGAACTCGTCTCGTCCTCGAAAAACTATCGGTTCGTGACCGGTCGAGAGGCAGGCCCTCGTCGCCACGGACTCGGGAAAACCCGGGCCCCACACGTTGAATATACGAAGGATGACGACTTGCAGTCCGGTCCCCGTGCGGGTTGCCTCACGCAGGAGCCGCTCGGCCTCGAGCTTGGTGCGAGCGTAGTGCGACCGAGGGTCGAGCCGTCCCGACTCTGGCACTGGCGCGTGGAAGCTGTCCCCGTAGACCGCCGCTGTCGAAGCGAAGACGATCCTCGCTACCGTGCCGCGCCGGGCGGACGCCGCCAACAGCTTCGTCGCTTCGACGTTGAGGGCCTGCGCTCCCAGGGGATCGGCCTCGCAGGATGGTCCGATCATCGCAGCGAGATGGACGATGACGTCGGGCGTGTAGGTGGAGATGACGTCGTCGAGTCGTGATTCGTCGGTCACGTCGAGGTCGACGAAGCCCGGTCCCGGCTGTCGCGCAGAATAGATCACCCGGTGGGGCGAACCGAGAACACCAGTGCGGAGAGCTCGACCGATCGATCCGGATGCCCCGGTGACGAGGATCGTCTGCGCTGAGGTCAACCTTCGTCCTGCTGAACGACAGGCTGGAGCGCGAAACCCATGCCTTCGAGCTCGCTGATCGCTTCCTCCGCGGTGATCTCGTAGGAGAGCGTCTTTCCAAGGAACGTACGGAGAGAGCGCATGAACTGAACCTCGTCGAAGTCGAGCTCGTCTCGCGTCACGAATATCTTGTCGTTCGCCGTGCGATTCACCCGCTCCGGCTCGTAGCTCAACTCTTCGAACATCTTCTCGCCCGGGCGAAGTCCAACGATCTCGATCGGGAGCGAGGGGTCAACCGCATCGGCGAGACTCCTGGCAAGGTCCACAATTCGCACCGGCTCTCCCATGTCGAGCACGAAGATGTCGCTGTTCTTTCCCACGATCGCCGATTGGATGATCAGGTTACTGGCTTCATCGATCGTCATGAAAAAGCGAGTGATGTCTTCGTGGGTGACCGTGAGAGGCTTTCGCGCGGCGATTTGACCTCGAAAGGTCTGCATAACGCTGCCGTTGCTCTCGATGACGTTGCCGAACCGGACCGCGTTGAAGGTCGTGTGATGGGGATCGCGAGAAAGCGACTCCATCATCATCTCCCCTAGTCGTTTGGTCGCGCCCATCACGTTGACGGGATTCACGGCCTTGTCGGTAGAGACCATGACGAAGTTGTCGACTCCATGCTTGATGGACAGCTGCATCACGTTGAGGGAACCCCACACGTTGTTGTTGACGGCTTCGATCGGATTGCTCTGCATGAGCGGAACATGCTTGTAAGCGGCAGCATGGAATACGATGTCCGGCTCGTACTCGCCGAAAATCTGGTCGAGAAGCCTTTCGTTCTTCACGTCCGCAATGTGAAACCGCACCGTGGGCGACGAGGCGATGGACTGGGAAAGGTTGAAGACTCCGTTCTCCCACCAGTCGACGCAGATGACACGAGCCGGGTCCATCGAGATGATCTGGCGCACCAGTTGCGAACCGATGGAGCCCGCAGCACCCGTGATGAGCACCGTTTTGCCGTGGACGAAACGGCGCGCTTCGAGCACATCGTGCTTCACCGGTTTGCGACCGACGAGACCGAGCACGTCGACATCGGTGAGGTCGTCGATATCGACCGTCTCCTTGGTGAGGATCTCGTAGGTGCGCGGAATCACCGCGATCTCGACCCGATCAAGATCGATGGTGCCGAGAAAGTCTCTGATGATCTCCGCGTCGATAGAGGGAATCGCGAAGTACACGAGGTCGACATCGTGACTCACGACCACGTCGTTGACGTCCGAGAGCCGACCGAGCACGCCCGGCTCCGTCGACTGGTCATCGAGGAATCCGACAACCACCGCGTCGCTGCGCGCTTCGATGTCGCGTCGGAGCGCGCGACCTGCTGTGCCCTGCCCGACGATCAAAATCCTGTTACTCACCAACAGCACCTTAGCCTTGCAGCACGTTCACTCAGTATTCGTGGCGCCCAGGTCAGAACGAGCAGGCTTCCAACGACTGCACCTCAGGCGTCAGCGAGGCCGGTCCGCCCAGCAGCACCACCTTGCTCGCTCCAAGTCGCCGGATCTGGTCGAGCACTCCACGCGGAACGCAAGACGTCGGTACGACGAACAGGGGCGCCTGCCCCTTTCCCGCCAGAGCCGCTCCGGCAAGCGCATCTGGATAGTTGAAGCCCGTCGAGAGGTATACGGTGTCGGACCTGTCGAAGGCATCCGTGTTGATGGATTGCGATGCTGCAAAACGGTCCGCTCCGGCGAGTCGCGCGACGGGCCTGAGCATCGCAAGCTGATCCTCGATGAAGGTGCTGACGGAGTTCACTCCTCCGGCGATCTTGATCGAGGCGACCCCCAGTTTGTCGAGAAGCTTTTCCGTTGCCCGATTCACGCTCGCGCTTGGGCCGTTCACCAGAATCACGGGCACCGACTTCGCGGCGCCTGCGGCGCCCGCGGAAAGCGCGTCCGGAAAGTTCGTGCCTGTCACGATATAGGCCGACCCCACGGTTTCGAAGGCGTAGTCGACCACGGCCAGCGAGACTTCATAACGGTCAGCGCCGGAGATACGGATAGTCGGCGCAAGGCGCTCGAGTTCGGCGAAGGCGCGGGGCGATACGGAAGCAGGGCCCCCGACAACCACGACCCGCGTCGGGTTGAGACGTTCGATCTCGGCCCGCACGATTGCGGGCACCCCGTCGACCGGCGTCAGCAGGAGCGGCCCGCCCTGTTTCACCGCTGCGGGCGCCGCGCTGAGCGCATCGGGGTAGTTGGCGCCAGTGGCGATGTACACGACGGGAGCCGTCGAGGGGAACGCCCGCTGCGACACGGCGACGGCGACTTCGTAGCGATCGGCTCCGCTCAGGCGCTCGACCGGTGGACCGATTGTCAAGTTGCCCGACACCGTGGCCGAAGCGCTGCGGACCCCCCATGTCGTTTGGAGGCGATAACTGTGGCTGCCCGTTCCGAGCCCACTCACATCGATCGACCAGGAGCCGTCCGGCGACACCGACGCGGTTCTTGCCGTAGGTAGCCCATCGAAGTACGCGTTGACCGACTGACGCACGTTTGAGAAGGGCACCGTTCCCCTCAACTCGCCATCGACGCCGACCATCTCCGGGCTGGACACCATGGGCGGCTCTGCCTTGACCGAAATCTCCCACTTTCCCCCAAGCCACTCCGACACGCTCGCCTTGCCAGCCGCGGAGACCATCGGGAAGAATCCGACCACCGCGTCTTTCTGCCCGGCGGGATCGCAGGTACCCGACCAGGTCCCTGCTGAATTCACGCCCATCGCTGACGAACCGATCATCGCCCCACCCCCGCTGTCCCCCGGGAGCATGCACAAGTCGGCGATCACCAGATTCACGCTTTCGCCGTCGACATTGATGAGCTGATCGACCGCCAGGATTGTGCCACAGGTCCAGCCTGTTGTGCTGCCGGACTTACAGGCCGGCGCCCCTGCGATCGCGGCGATCTGATCCCTGACGGGAATCGGTGCGGAGGCGAGCGGGGCTCCAGAGCCCCCGCCCCAGGTCACCACTTCGGGTTTCGCGGTCCAGCCGGTTCCGGCGACATCGACCACGCCGATGTCACGCCCCCCGCCGAACGCGAAGGTGCCGGGTTCCGGGGAGCCGATGAACGATCCCGACGTGCCGGATGCCCCGGCGGTCGTCTGAACCAGCGATCTGTAGGAGTTGGGATCCCCCTCGCAATGGCCCGCGGTTGCTATCTGGAGTGCATGTCGGGTGAGGCTCCCACCGATGAATCCGACGGAGCACCGGTAGTGCTCGGCGCCGACCGCGTACCGGTATCCAGTGCCTCCCCGCATATCCTCAAGTGGCTTGAACTCCAGCCCGGAGAAGTCCCGGACCACCGGCTCCCCGACGACCGCCCGCGCGCCCGTAGAACGAACGAGTTCCGCCTCGTCAGCCGATGAAACGTGCACGACGAGCTTGGCGCCGTCGAGCCGAGATCCGAGCACGTCCACGCCGCGCCCGTCGAGAAAGTCGACAACGGCCGGCGCTTGAGCTGCGACATCCGCCTGAGCGAGGTACTGCTCACCGGTGATTCCGAGATCTCGCTCGAGCGCATCGAGCATCTGTCGGGGCAACGCCGCGGCTTCTGTCGTATCGGCACCATCGCGAACCCCGTTCGGCTCCCACAGCTCAGGCGGCGCCGCCTTGGCCACCTCGGCATTCGTCGCCGCAACCGGGTCGACGGGAGTCATCGCGCTAAACGAGAACACCAGAACGGCCGTCGCTGCTGCTACCACGTGCCGCACGGCTTTCCAGCTCAACGGAGGATCGTAGCCACGGGCACGGCGATACCTACGCATGGAACTGTCGCGAGCTGCAGCATCTGGGTGTCCCCCCGGACGAGATAGATTCCCTGGGACGACGCTAACACCGCCTGACACCTTGACCGTCATGACGATCACCCCAAAACGGGGCGGTCACGTGTTGCGGAAGTCCCTCGCGCCGCGAGTCACGGCACGACCGATGGGAAGCCTCCTACCTGGTCCCGGCTATCCGACTGAGGTATTCGCCGTAACCGCTCTTCAGGAGCGGCTGGGCCAGCTCCGCGAGCTGACGGTCGTCGATCCAGCCAGCACGCCAGGCAATCTCCTCGATACATCCGATCTTGTATCCCTGCCGGTCTTCGATGACCCTCACGAACTCGGTGGCCTGAACCATTGATTCGAATGTTCCCGTGTCAAGCCATGCTGTTCCTCGATCCAGAACCTGCACTCTAAGTCGTCCCGCGTCGAGGTAGCGCTCATTGATCGTAGAGATTTCCAGCTCGCCGCGCGCGCTGGGCTCGATCGTCTTGGCGATGCCGATGACCGAGTTGTCGTAGAAGTACAAGCCGGGTACCGCGTAGTTGCTCTTCGGCTGGACCGGCTTCTCCTCGATCGACACTGCCGTGAAGTCGGCGTCGAACTCGACGACTCCATACGAGCGCGGGTTGGACACGTGGTACGCGAAGATCAGAGCACCGTCGATTTCACCGTGCTCGCGCAGAGACGAGCCGAGTCCGGCGCCGTGGAAGATGTTGTCCCCGAGGACCAGTGCGACGCTCTCGTCGCCCACGAACTCCTCGCCGATGATGAACGCTTGCGCCAGCCCATCCGGGGACGGCTGTACCGCATATTCGAGTCGGATGCCGAGACTCGATCCGTCACCCAGGAGCGCCTTGAACTGGTCACTGTATTCAGGCGTGGTGATGATGAGGATTTCGTTGATACCCGCCATCATGAGAGTCGACAGCGGATAGTAGATCATCGGCTTGTCGTAGATCGGCATGAGCTGCTTGGAAATGCCCTTGGTGATGGGCCACAGGCGAGTGCCGGAGCCACCGGCGAGGATGATGCCGCGCAAAGCTCAGCCTTCCTTCGAGTCGAGCGAGCTATAGAAAGCCTGCACGTCGTTCCACTCCGGAAGCAGTCCGGCTTCGCGGGCGGCGGCGAGCGTGGGCGCATCCGTATCCTTGGGCGACAGCAACGGCTCACCGGCTTCGGCGGGGAACACGAGCGCGATATCGGAGTCGAGGGGATTCACGCCGTGTTCGGCGGCGGCGTTGTATACGTCCGATACGAGGTAGGAAACGGTGGCATCGTCGGTGAGTGCCACGAAAGCGTGACCCAAGCCTTCACCGATATAAATCGCTCGCCGGTCCACGTCGTCGAGACGGACCGAGTCCCATTGCCCGAAGGTCGGTGATCCGACTCGGACATCAATGACGTAGTCGAGCACAGCACCGTGTGTCACCGTCACGTATTTCGCTTGGCCAGGAGGCAAATCCGCGAAATGGATGCCGCGCACGACACCCCTCTTCGACACGGAGGTGTTCGCCTGACGTAGGTCCAGCGAGTGCCCGACAATCTTCGCCAGCTCGTCGAAGCGGTACCACTCGAGAAAAACTCCTCGGTCGTCGGCGCGCTGAACCGGTGTGATCTCGTAAGACCCCGGAATGGACAATTCACGAATCTGCACGGGATGAATCCTAACGGAGCGCCCAGCCGGGCGGACCGGGCTGCTGCCGCGAGGACTAAAACGACCACTCCCTCGACTCACGGTAAGATTGCTTACTCCTATGGTCTTCTCACCCCCCGACGATCCGCCTGCGCGTGTCGCAGTAGTCACGGTGAGCTATGGGTCGGAAACGGTGTTGGCGCAGTTTCTCGCCTCCGCACCCGCCGCAGCGAACTGCAATCTATGCATCGTGGTGGCCGACAACAAGCCCGCGGAACGCAGCGAAGTGGCAGATCAGTCACGCAACGCGGGAGCCAGATACCTGCCGCTGCTGACCAACCTCGGTTACGGCGGGGCGATGAACGCGGCCGTTGAGACGTTGCCCGCGTCGATCGAGTGGGTGCTGATCAGCAACCCGGACGTCGTGCTTGGCGAAGGATCCATCGATTCCCTCGTGCGTGCCGGCGATTCGGATCCGTTGATCGGAGCGGTTGGACCGCGCATCCTCACGAGCGAAGGAAGCGTGTATCCATCCGCCCGGTCAATTCCATCCCTCCGCACCGGTGTCGGTCACGCCCTTTTCGCGAACCTCTGGCTGGCCAACCCGTGGACGCGCGAGTATCGCCGTGACACCGATGAAGCGCCCCGACGACGAGAAGCCGGGTGGCTGTCGGGCTCGTGCGTGCTCGTCCGACGGTCGCTTTTCGACACCCTCGGTGGGTTCGATCCCAGATTCTTCATGTACTTCGAAGACGTTGATCTGGGCTATCGCATAGGCCAGATGGGGTATCGGAACGTGTACGAGCCGTCCGCCGTGGTCACCCACACGGGCGCCCACTCGACGGCGACCGAATCCGCTCGGATGATACGCGCGCATCATGACAGCGCTCGACGCTTTCTCGACAAGAAATATCCCGGGGCGTTGCTGTGGCCCGTGCGCACCGCGCTCGGCACTGGGCTTCGCGTGCGGTCCGCGATCGTGGCCAGCAGATCTCAGCACTAACTAGAATCGTCGGCGGCACTGTACGCGGGCGCGGAGGAAGCACGAAAAATGAAACTACTCGTCACCGGCGGAGCCGGCTTCATCGGCTCGAACTTCGTTCGCCGAACACTGGAAGACGCCTACCCTGGCCTCGAGGGCGCGGAGGTCGTCGTGCTCGATGCGCTCACCTACTCGGGCAACCTCGAGAACCTGGCGTCTGTCGCCGACTCGCCGCGCTATAGCTTCGTTCACGGAGACATCCGTGACGGTGCCCTGCTCGACCGTCTGTTTCCCGGCGTCGATGCGGTTGTGCACTTCGCCGCCGAATCCCACGTCGACCGCTCGGTTCGCGACGCGAGCATCTTCGTGGAGACGAACGTGCTCGGCACCCAGCAGTTGCTCGACGCGGCACTGCGAAGCGACTTGAAGCGGTTTGTGCACGTCTCAACCGACGAGGTCTACGGTTCCATCGCCGAGGGGTCATGGGACGAGCAACGCCCGCTTGAGCCGAACTCACCGTACTCTGCGTCGAAGGCGGGCAGCGACCTGCTCGCCCGCAGCTACCACCGAACACACGGACTGAACGTTTCGATCACACGCTGCTCGAATAACTACGGCCCGTTCCACTTCCCGGAGAAGGTGATTCCCCTCTTCGTGACGAACCTCATCGATGACGAGCATGTTCCGCTCTACGGCGAAGGCAACAACATCCGGGACTGGCTGCACGTCGACGACCACACGCGGGGAATCTCGATGGTGCTGACGAGCGGAAGAGCCGGGGAGATCTACAACATCGGTGGTGGCACCGAGCTCACGAACAAGGAGCTCACCCAGTTGCTGCTCGATGCGACCGGCAAGGACTGGTCGTACGTCGATCGGGTTCAGGACCGGCTCGGTCACGACCTGCGCTATTCGGTCGACATCTCGAAGATCCGCTCGGAGCTCGGCTACGAGCCGCTCGTTCCGTTCGAGCAGGGACTCGCGGATGTCGTGCAGTGGTACCGCGACAATCGCTCCTGGTGGGAGCCCCTCAAGGAGCGCGCATCACTGTGAGGCACCGCTCCTCAGCGACTTCGACGCTCGCGCCGACCTCGGCAGAGCCGACGTGATCCAGATTCGAACAGAGGAACCATGACGCGATACCTTGTTACCGGAGCCGGCGGCATGCTGGGCCGCGACCTGCTCACGACCCTCGCGGATCGTGACGTAGCAGGCGTGACCCGTGCGGAGCTGGACATCACCGACCCCGCAGCCGTGCGGAAAGCGGTGGCGGGTCACGACATCGTGATCAACGCGGCCGCGTACACGAGAGTGGATGACGCGGAAAGCGACGAGGACTCGGCGTACGCCGTCAATGCCACGGGAGCCGGAAATCTGGCGCGCGCGACCGCAGCCGCCGGCGCGATCCTCGTCCAGATATCGACGGACTACGTCTTCGACGGCACCGGCACCTCCCCGTACTCCGAGGACACGCCGCGAAATCCGGTGTCTGCCTACGGGCGCACCAAAGCCGAGGGCGAACGACTTATCGAGGAGCACGGCGGCAACCGGAGCTACATCGTCCGCACTGCCTGGTTGTACGGACGGCACGGCGCCAACTTCCCGAGGACAATGCTGCGCCTGGCGGGCCAGCGCGACGAGCTGAGCGTCGTAGACGATCAGCTCGGGCAGCCAACATGGACCCTCGACCTCGCGAAACAGATCGTCGCCCTGCTCGACTCAGGGGCACCGTTCGGCATCTACCACGCAACCAATTCCGGCCAGGCGAGCTGGCATGAGTTCGCGCAAGCGGTCTTCAGGAACGCCGGACTCGACCCTGCTAGGGTCCAAGCGACCGACAGTTCCGCCTTTGCGCGCCCCGCCCCTCGACCCGCTTATTCGGTGCTGGGACACGGCGCGTGGCGAGACATCGGCTTGGAACCCCTGCGTGACTGGAACGAGGCCCTGGCCGACGCGATGCGGCAGGGAGTTGTGGAGCAACAGTGACGACTACCCTGCGGGTGGTCGTCGACGACATCGTCGCGTCGACGCCGAGCGGTTTAAGTCGCTACACCGAGGAACTCACCCGGGAGCTGATCAAAACGGCCCCCGAAGGCTGCGCGGTCGCCGGCATCGTCTCCTCGTCCCCGCAACGGGACTATGACCGCATCGACACCCTGCTCCCGGGCCTCCAAGGCCTGTTCAAGAGTGCACTCAGCAGGCGTGAGCTGCAGGTCGCCTGGCAGCATGGTCTCACGAGAGTTCCCGGCGGAGGAATGGTGCACGCGACGAGCCTCCTGGCCCCACTGGTCCGTCACGATCGCGTGAACAACCCAGGTGAGCAGACAGTCGTCACGATTCACGACGTTCTGCCCTGGACGCACCCGGAGAGCATGGCGCCCCGACGGGTGTCCTGGCACAAGGCGATGGCGAAGCGCGCTTACAAGTACGCGGACGCGGTAGTCGTGCCAACCCACAGCGTGGCTGAGGAGCTCGACGGCATTTTGAACTTCGGCGATCGCATCCGGGTGATCGGGGACGCGGTGAGCTCAAAGCTGCAGTTGCCCGTTGACGCCGAGTCGCGCGCCGCCGCCCTCGGCCTTCCCGAACGATTCATCCTGACAACCAGCTCACCTCGCCCCGGTAAGGGACTCGGTCCACTGATTCAATCATTGACGACGGAATCGGATGCCGGGCTCCCCCTTGTCGTCGTCGGCGACGCGGGCTGGGGCGATACGGATGCCATCGAGATGGCCGCCGAGGCCGGTCTCGCCGATGGCCGCGTGCGCGCGCTCGGGTTTTTAGGCGACGCCGACCTCGCGGTCGCGCTCGACAGGGCGACCGTCTTCGCCTTCCCGAGCGTCGCGGAAGGTTTCGGGCTCCCTCTCGTCGAGGCCTTCCACTTCGGCACGCCCGTGGTGCACTCCGACGCTGCGGCGGTAGTCGAAGTTTCTGCCGGCGCCGGCGTCGCCGTGCCCGCGGGTGACGCAGACCTTTATCCTGACCGACTCGCCGCCGCCATCTCGTCGATAGCTACCGACCCTGTGCTGGCCGAGCGGCTGCGCTATTCGGGCCTCGACCGCGCGAAGGCCTTCAGTTGGAGTGACGCGGCCAAGCAGGTGTGGCAGCTGCACGCGGATCTTTAGGCGTACTAACCGGCTTCTGGCGGGTGCACGGCGTCGCTCACGAGGGCGTGGATGACCGCGTAGTCGGGGTACACCGTATCGACCACTCCGGGCACGAGTTCGACCTTCGTGACCGGCAGCGCCCTCGTCTTGCCTACGAGGTCGACGAAGCGCGGCAGCATCACGGTCGGCACATCGGTGCTCACGACCTGTGTGCCGGCGCTGGCGATGTCCTGGAATTTGCCCAGCACGTTTGCCGGTTCGAACTGTGTGAGGATCGCCTCCTGCACTTGTCGTTGCCGCTCCATCCGATCGAAGTCGCTGCTGTCGAATCGGGAACGCCCGTACCACAGGGCGGTTTCACCATCCATCTTTCGCGACCCGGGCTCGATGTAGTAATAGGGCTCCGGAGCCGTGATCGGACCGATCGCCGTGCGCTCGGGGACGTCGATGGTCACCCCACCGAGCGCGTCCACGAGTTGGGCGAAGCCCTGCATATCGATGAGCACGTAGTAGTGCAGCGTCAGCCCGGTGACGCCGGAGACGGCGTCTCTCGTCGCCTCGATCCCGGGAGTGCTTCCGTTAGCCTGCGCATCCGGATACAACTCCGGATGCTCCGTTGCGTAGGTATAGAGGTAGCTGATCAGACACTCGTCGCCGCAGTCGTACCCGTTCGGAAAGGGACCCCACAGCGGGGATCCGTCGGAGAACCGGGCGCGCTCGAAGTTGCGCGGAACGCCGATCGTGGTCGCCGCGCCCGTTTCAGCGTCGATGCTCACGACCGAGATGCTGTCGGGGCGAAGGCCTGCGCGGTCGGGTCCCGCGTCGCCGCCGAGCAGCAGGATGTTGTACTGCCCGTCGATCGGCTCCTGATAGTTGCCGTCGGAGAATAGCTCGTCGAGGGTGGTTCGGGTCACCCCGCTGAGCATGGCGGCGTACCCGGCGGTTCCCGCGGTCGCCGCGAGCGCGACGATGGCGAGTCCCGCGATGAACGGACGCGCCTTCGGAGTTGCCCGCACGATCCGCGCCAGGCGCAAGGTGTCGAGCGTGAGCACGATCCACAGCACGACGTAGGCGACGAGCAGGATCTGCACGATCGTCAAGGCGATGATGTTCGTCGCCACCGCGTAGACGACGACGGGCGAGGCGAGATAGAGAATTGCCGCGAGGATCACGAGCACCCAGAGGAGGAAGGTCGTCGAGACACCGAATCGGCCGAGTCGTCGGTTGCCCGCGAGCAGCTGCGCGGAACCGGGAATCAGGATGTTGAGCCCGACGAGCCACCAGGCACGCTTGGCCATCGTGCCGGGCGATCGGAGATCGGGGTGCCGGACGGGGCTGACGGTGCTCACGACGGGGACGGGATCGCAGGGTCGTCGAGTTCGCTGTCGTCGAGTTCAGGAGCGCGCGCGGCTGTGTCGATCCGCGCCTTCAGCGCGGTGTTCTTCTCGGAGACAAGGGCCTCCAGCCCGCTCGCGTGCCGCCGGAGCTTGCCTGCCAGCGCCGGGTCGGAGGATGCGAGCATCCGGATGGCGAGCAAACCGGCGTTGCGGGCGCCTCCGATCGACACGGTCGCGACGGGAACTCCAGAGGGCATCTGCACGATCGACAGCAGGGAGTCGAGGCCGTCGAGCGTTGCGAGCGGGACCGGAACCCCGATGACGGGAAGGGTGGTGACCGAGGCGAGCATGCCAGGCAGGTGGGCTGCGCCTCCCGCGCCGGCGATGATCGCGCGCAGGCCGCGGCCGGCGGCATCCTTTCCGAACTGGATCATTTTGTCAGGGGTGCGATGGGCGGAGAGTACCTCGACCTCGTGGGCGACGCCGAACTCGGCGAGTACCTCAGCTGCGGCGCTCATCACGGTCCAGTCCGAGTCGGACCCCATGACGACGGCGATTACGGGCTCGGGCATGATTGCAATCGTACTTCGCGGAGATGACGGCCTGCTGTGGACGGCGCCGTGTGTCTGTTCCGATTGTCGATTCGCCGGTGACCGACCTTCACGTGTTTTGATCGTCGACGACGACGGTGCCGAGCAGCGCGGCCGCGGACCTGGCTTGCCAGACGACGTCGTCGAGGTCCTCGCCTCCCGCGGTCACGTGGCCGATCTTACGGCCGGGGCGCGGCGCCTTGCCGTAGTTGTGCACCTTCACCGTCGGCTGGTCCGCGAATGCGGTCGGGTACCTGTCGGCAAGCGTGCCGGTGGCGGGGCCGCCGAGAACGTTCACCATCACCGACCAGTTGTCGCGGCATCCGGTCGCGCCGAGGGGTAGGTCGAGCACGGCACGGAGGTGCTGTTCGAACTGGCTCGTAGTCGACCCGTCGATCGACCAGTGGCCGGTGTTGTGCGGGCGCATCGCGAGCTCGTTGACCAGAACGCGCTCGTCGGACGTCTCGAACAATTCGACCGCGAGCACACCTGTGACATCGAGCTGCTCGGCGATCGAGTGGGCGATATCGGATGCGACCTCGGCGAGCTTCCCCGCCGACCTCGGTGCCGGCGCGAGCACCTCCGCACAGACGCCATCGCGCTGCACGCTCTCGACGAGGGGCCAGGCGACGATCTCACCGGACGGTCGCCGGGCCACCAGCTGAGCGAGCTCTCGACGGAACTCGACGAGCTCCTCGACGAGCAGCTCGTCACCGTCGATCCATTCGGCGGCGTGGCTCGCGTCGGTGATGACGCGCACCCCCTTACCGTCGTATCCTCCGCGCGGCGTCTTGAGCACCCCGCGTCCGCCATGGTCGGCCAGGAAAGCGGCGATCTCGTCCTCGGTCGTCACCCGGGCCCAGTCGGGTACGGGCAGACCGAGGGCAGACAGGCGCTCGCGCATCAGTAGCTTGTCCTGGGCATAGAGCAGGGCATCCGGTCCGGGCCGCACCGCAACACCCGCCTCGACCAGTTCGCGCAGGATCTCCTGCGGCACGTGCTCGTGGTCGAAGGTCACGACGTCGACGCTCTGGGCGAAGGCGAGCACTGCCCCGGCATCGCGGTAATCGCCGACCATCGTTGCGGCGAGGGCGGCGGACGCTCCTGCATTCTCGGCGAACACGCGCAGGTCGATGCCGAGAGCGACCGCGGCAGGGATCATCATCCGCGCGAGCTGGCCGCCGCCGATCACGCCAACAGTGGGGGTCATGATTACATCATTCCCCATCGAGGGACCGGCCGCGTTCGAGGCAGGGTTCCGGCTACGGCCGGCCAAGCGCCCGATAGTGCCAGCCGGCTTTCCGCCAGGCCACAGGGTCGAGACAGTTGCGCCCGTCGACGATCGCGCGGTGGGCAACGAGCGACCCAAGGGCGCCGGGGTCGAGCTCGCGGTACTGTTTCCATTCGGTCAGCAGCAGCACGGCATCCGCACCGCGCACCGCCTCCTCTGGCGAGGAAACGTAGGCGAGTTCCGGATGTCGCCGCCTGGAGGTCTCGACCGCCTCTGGATCAGTTGCCACCACGAGCGCCCCGAGCTCACCCAACCGCTGGGCAACATCGAGCGCTGGCGAATCGCGAACGTCGTCGGAATCGGGCTTGAAGGCGAGCCCGAGAATGGCGATGCGCTTTCCGGCGACGGCGCCCCCGACCACCTCGGCCGCAAGGTCGACCATCCTCTCCCGGCGACGCAAGTTGATGCTGTCGACTTCACGCAGGAAGCTGAGGGCCTGGTCCACGCCGAGTTCCTCCGCGCGGGCCATGAAACCACGGATGTCCTTGGGCAGGCAGCCTCCCCCGAAACCGAGCCCGGCGTTAAGGAAGCGCCGCCCGATCCTGGCGTCGTAGCCGATCGCGTCGGCGAGCTGGGTGACGTCAGCCCCTGTCGCCTCTGCCACCTCCGCCATGGCATTGATGAAGGAGATCTTGGTGGCGAGGAAGGCGTTGGCTGCGACCTTGACGAGCTCGGCTGTGGCGAAGTCGGTGACGACCTTCGGGGTGCCCGCGGCCAGCGCCGTCGCGTACACAGCGTCGAGAAGTGCTTCGGCAGAGGAATCATCCGATTCGATGCCGTAGACGAGACGATCGGGGGCAAGGGTGTCCTTCACGGCGAACCCCTCGCGTAGGAACTCCGGGTTCCAGGCTAGGGATGCGCCGGACTCGCGGACGACCTCGGCCAGACGCGCCGCGGTGCCGACCGGAACCGTGGACTTGCCGACGACCAAGTCGCCGGGCCGCAGGTGCGGCACGATCGCTTCGACGGCCGCGTCCACGAACGTGAGGTCCGCGGCGAAGCTGTCACCGAGCTGAGGCGTGCCGACGGCGATGAAATGTACCTGGGCGCCCTCCACTGCGGCGATATCGGTCCGGAACGATAGCCGTCCGGTAGCCATCGCCGACGTGAGCATCTCCGGCAGACCGGGTTCGAAGAAGGGCGGCCTGCCCGCGGCAAGCAACTCGATCTTCGCTGCGTCGACGTCGATGCCGACCACGTCGTGCCCCAGCTCGGTCATGCAGGCGGCGTGCACGGTGCCGAGGTATCCGCAGCCGATCACTGATATTTTCATCGAATCCTTTTCCTTACAGCAACCGTCACGATCGATGAAGAACCCTAGCCGATCGAGTCAGCGCCTGCCCCAGTCCGTCGTCTCGTCATCCGGCCGCGACGACTGTTCCGCCTGCCGTCGCGCCGCGATCGGGTTGACGCTCTTCTCCATGAGGTCGTGCAGCGAGCCCTGTACGAGATCAGCGCTGGGGATATCCCTCAGTTCGACGGGATGATCGAGGCCGGTGTTGATGAGCACGTCACCGCTGCCGACCATGCTCTGCAGCGCATTCTTGCGCACGGTGATGTCGTGCCCGCGGCTGTGCAGCAGCTCGCGCCTGGTGCGCACGAACAGGCCGCTGCGAAGGATAATGCGCCTCGTCGTTATCGTGTACCGTCTGCCGAGCCAGAGGAGCATCGGCACGGCCCAGAGCAGCACGATGATCGCGATGCCGCCGATCAGCACCGCGAGGTTCTGCCATTGCTCATCGAACCGGCCGTAGAGGAAGGCGATCGCGCCGACGCTCGCGATGAGCGCGAGGGACGGCCAGAACAGGGCGCGAGCGTGGGGCCGGAGGCTCGCGATCATCCGCTCTCCCTCGGGAGCCTGGCGACCAGCCTCATCTGACATGGTTCATTCATACCGCAGATGCGTGACGTCGCCGGCGGCGACAGCCTCCAAGTGGCCGTCCGCCTCTGTCTCGATCATGATGCGGCCGGTGGCGTCGATGTCGGTCGCGGTGCCGATCAGGTCACTGCCTCCTGGCAGGTGCACGTTCACGCGTTGCCCGATGCTCCCGCACGCCTCGATCACCTGTCTCCGGATGCCGCTCCCCGCCTCGTCGCCGTCGTGCCGCAGGAAGTCGGCGTACAGCGACGAGAGTTCTTCGAGCCACGTCGAGAGGGCGAGGTCGACGAGTTCGTCGTCCCGGGGCAGCCGGTTGCCCTCCGCTTCGATCGTGAGGGAGGTGGATGTCCGTGTGGGAAGGCGATCGGCGGGGATCGTGAGGTTGAGTCCGGCGCCGAGAGCGAGCCCGCCGCCGACCGGAATGATCTCGGCGAGAATACCGGAGATCTTGCGCCCGCCGACGAGCACATCGTTGGGCCACTTCAGCGAGACGTTCCGCTCGGGCAGCAGGGTGTGTACGGAACGGGTCATCGCGAGGCCGGCGAGAAGCGGGATCCAGCCCCACCGGTCCATCGCGAGCGGTCCGCCTCCTGGCAGGCGCGGACGCAGCAGGACCGATGCCGCTATCGTCTCGCCAGGCGGCGCTATCCATTCGCGGCCCAGTCGCCCCCGGCCGGCCGTCTGGTCGGTGGTGACCACGACGGTGAACTCTGGAGCGCCGGCGGCCGCGCGGGCGAGCAGTTCGTCGTTAGTGGACGCCGTCGATTCGAGGACGACGAGGGCGGCGAGAGTCGAGCAGCGTGGCAGGTGCATGCTCCAAGGGTATGGGCGCCAAGTAAAGTGAACGGGTGAACCCTGACGACAGCGCCGAGTCCGACCTCTCTACGACAGCTGGCAAGCTCGCCGATCTGAAGGCGCGGTATCACGAGGCTGTGACCGCGAGCGGTGAGGCGGCGGTCAAGAAGCAGCACGCGAAGGGCAAGAAGACGGCGCGGGAGCGCATCGACCAGCTGCTCGACCACGGCTCCTTCGTCGAGCTCGATGAGTTCGTGCGGCACCGCACCCACGCGTTCGGCATGGACAAGAGCCGCCCATACGGCGACGCCGTCGTCACCGGCACCGGCACC
>JAODME010000017.1 GCA_025465095.1 Microbacteriaceae bacterium
CTGCAAGGGGGACCTTGTGGGAGAGTAGGACACCGCCGGACTTAACTTGTGAAATGGCCACCCTTAGGGGTGGCCATTTTGCTTTAACAGACGCTTTGACCGGGCCACCCGCAACCACACCGACGGATAATTAGGAGCAATCATGAGCGATTCGGCAGACCGAGGTAGACGTCCCGGCGGAAAACCGGATGGTCTGCGCTCCGACCGCACCGGCCCACGGCGTGCCGGCCCGTCCGGAGACAAGGGTTCCGAGCGCCGGGCCAGCGGCGACCGCTCATCGAGCGCCCGTCCGCCTCGCGCAGACGACGTGCAGCATGACAGGTCCGCAGGCAGTCCGTTCAGTAAGCGTCCTGAGCGCGGCGGCCGCGAACGGGAGCTCGAGGACCGTGACCCCTACGGGCTCAAGGCGGTGCGTGGGCGCCACGACGACCCGGTGATTCCGGATGACGTACAGGCCAAGGATCTCGACCGGGTGGCCCGGAACGAATTGAAGACGCTCAGCAAGGAGAACGCAGAGGAAGTGGCACGTCACCTGGCGATGGCCGCTCGCCTGATCGATGAGGATCCTGCGCTCGCTCACGAGCACGCACAGTCGGCCGCACGCCGCGCCGGCCGAATCGGCGTGGTGCGCGAGACGCTCGCGATCACCGCCTATTCCACTGGCGACTACGCGCTCGCGCTGCGTGAACTGCGAACTTATCGCCGCATCTCCGGCAAGAACGACCAACTGCCGATGATGGTCGACAGCGAGCGCGGGCTCGAGCGTCCCGATAAGGCTCTCGAGCTCGGTCGTTCTGTGCCGCGGGCCACTCTGCCCGTCGACGTTCAGGTCGAGTTGGCGATCGCTATGTCGGGTGCGCGCCTCGATCTCGGTCAGACGGATGCGGCGCTCAGCGAGCTCGAGATCTCTCAGCTCGACCCAGACACCGCCTATTCCTGGAGTCCCGCGCTGTTCGACGCCTATGCGGCGGTGCTCGAAGAACTCGGCAGGGACGACGAGGCCGAACTGTGGTGGCAGCGCTCCAATCGCGCGCAGGAAGCGTTGCGGGCCGGATCGGGAGCGGATGATGGCGAAATCATCGAGGTGGTCGAAGAGGACATACCAGAAGAGGACGTACAGGAAGAGCCGGACACCGAAGAGCCGGACACCGACAGCGACGTCCCCCACGACACTGCCGACGCCGACAAGGAAGAAGCGTGACTGCCGTAACGCCGACGCCGCTCGACGGGGTCGACCTGCTCCTGGCCGACCTCGACGGCGTCGTGTACAAGGGGCCTCTGGCGATCCCGCATGCGATCGACAGCATCAACACCGCGGCCGGGAGTATCCGTGTCGGCTACATCACCAACAACGCCGCCCGCACTCCGGCGTCGGTTGCCGAGCACCTGAACGGTCTTGGACTCAACGTGCGCGCGGACGACGTCGTCACGTCACCGCAGGCGGCCGTTCGTCTGCTCGCCGACCTCGTGCCCACCGGTTCCACTGTGCTGGTGGTCGGCGGAGAGGGGCTGCTCGAGGAGGTCGCGCGAGCCGGCTACACCGCGACGGACAGCGCCGAGCATTCGCCCGCCGCGGTCATCCAGGGATTCCACCCCACGGTCGGCTGGACCCAGCTCGCCGAGGCGTCCTTCGCTCTGCAGACGGGCATACCGTGGGTCGCGACGAACACCGACTGGACCATTCCCGTTGCGAGAGGAATCGCGCCCGGCAACGGCACCCTCGTCTCGGCAGTGCATCTCGCGGTCGGTCGCCTTCCCGTCGTGGCGGGTAAGCCGGAGGTGCCGATCTTCACCGAGGCGCTTCGGCGCTTCGACGGCAAGAACGCCCTCATGCTCGGCGATCGTCTGGACACCGACATCCTCGGCGCGAATCGGGCCGGTATCCGCTCGGCCCTCGTGCTCACGGGCATCGACCGCGCGAAGCAGGCTCTCGCGGCTGACGCCAAGTCCCGCCCAAGCTACCTCTTCGACGACCTGCGGCAACTGCACGAACCGTATCCGCAGATTTTCGATGACAAGGATGCCGACGGCAACCGCCGGGTCACGGTCGGCGACGCGGTGGTGCTCATGCGCGCCAATGTCGTGAGCATCGAGTCGACAGGCTCGCGTCCGATTGACCTGCTCCGTGCCGGCGCCGCAGCGATCTGGGGATCCGGTCTCGCGATCTACGGTCTCGAGGTTCCGAAGGCCCTGTACGCCTGAACGGGCGCGTGATCGTAGAGTGGACGCTGTGACGGGAACAGATGATACGGATGCGCTGCTCTCGCGACTGCGCCTGATCGAGGACCAGCCGCTCGACCAGCGCGCTGCGGCGTTCGCCGGCCTTCATGATGCGCTTCAGTCGACTCTCGAAGGCGGGGACTCGACGCGTCGCCATGATTGACGACCATGGCTGATCGCCGGCTCGACGCTGCCATCGCCGATCGCGGTCTCGCGAGGTCGCGCACCCAGGCCGCGCGCCTCATCGCCGACGGGCTCGTCACCGTCGACGGGCAGCCAGTGGTCAGGGCGTCCTTCCACGTCGATGACGGCCAGCGAATCGAGGTAGCGGGGGCCGACCACTATGTAAGCCGTGCCGCTCACAAGCTTCTCTCCGCGCTCGACACCTTCGGAGTCGCCGTGGCGGGGCGGCTCGCGCTCGACGTGGGCGCCTCGACGGGCGGCTTCACCCAGGTGCTGCTCGAGCGGGGAGCATCTCGGGTCCTCGCGGTCGACGTCGGGCACGGCCAGCTGGCGCCGTCAGTCCGCTCCGACCCGCGTGTCACGGTCATCGAGGGTTTCAACGCCCGATTCATGACCGCCGACCTGCTCGCGGCCGAGCGGGTGGCCGGCGAGCCCACCGCGAGTGCCGCCCCGGTCGACCTCGTCGTCGCCGACCTGTCGTTCATCTCGTTGCCGACTGTGCTGCCGGCACTCGTCGGCACGGTTGGGACCGGCGCGGATTACGTGCTGCTGGTCAAGCCGCAGTTCGAGGTCGGGCGCACGGGCATCCGTGAGGGCATCGTTCGAAACGCCGGGCTCAGGACGGATGCGGTCAACGGCGTGCTCTGGTCGGCGTGGGATCTGGCTCTTCCGACCGCGGGCGTCTGCCCGTCTCCCATCGCCGGCACGAACGGCAATCACGAGTACCTCGTATGGCTGAGCGCGAGCGCCGGCAGCAATCCGTCAGAATGGTCCGAGGCGGTTACCGCGATGACAGTTGACCGGTGAGGAGACACTCGTGACCCAGCGGCACATCCTGGTCGTCTCGCACACGGGGCGGTCGGAGTCTCTCGAGGCCGCGGTCGACGTGTGCCGGCAGCTCCTCGAGGCCGGAGTCGTGCCGGTCACCAATCGGCAGGAACACGCCGACATTGTCGCTACGGCACCCGAGCTTGCGGCCGTTGAGGTGCTCGGCGAGCAGGTTGAGCTAGGAGATCTCGAACTCGTCATCGTGCTGGGCGGGGACGGCACCATCCTGCGCGCGGCGGAGCTTGTGCGCGGGTGCTCCGTGCCGCTGCTCGGCGTCAACCTCGGCCATGTCGGGTTCCTGGCCGAGTCGGAGCGCGATGATCTCACCGCGACGGTGCACCGTGCCCTCGCCAGGGACTATCTCGTCGAGGAGCGCATGACGCTTGCGGTGCGGGTGAAGGTCGACGCCGAGGTGGTTTACGAGACATGGGCGCTCAACGAGGCGACCGTCGAGAAGGCGAGTCGGGAACGGATGCTCGAGGTGGTGATCGAGGTCGACGGCAGGCCGCTCTCCTCCTTCGGGTGCGACGGCGTCGTGATGTCCACCCCGACGGGCTCGACCGCGTACGCGTTCTCGGCCGGGGGACCGGTCGTCTGGCCGAGCCTTGACGCCATGCTGCTCGTCCCGCTCAGCCCGCACGCTCTGTTCGCCCGACCCCTCGTGGTCGGTCCGGATTCGGTTTTCGCGGTCGAGGTCCTCGACCGCACCCAGGGAACCGGCGTGCTCTGGTGCGATGGACGCCGCACTTGGGATCTGCCGAAGGGCGCTCGGGTGATCGTTCGGCGTTCGCCAGTGCCCGTTCGGCTCGCGAGGCTGCACCCCGGCCCGTTCACCGACCGCCTCGTGCGTAAGTTCACCCTTCCGACGAAGGGATGGCGCGGCCCTCACGACAACGACGGTGCCGGCAAGTCGACGGGCCGAACGAATTGATCGAAGAGATCTCCATCCGCAATCTCGGCGTCATCGGCGAAGCGCGGCTGCCGCTCGGCGCCGGTCTCACGGTGCTCACCGGCGAGACCGGCGCGGGCAAGACGATGGTGGTTACGGCGCTCGGCCTGCTGCTCGGCGATCGTGCGGACGCGCAAGCCATCCGCTCTGGTGCCGGATTGGCGGTCGTCGAAGGACACTGGACGATCGCCGACACCGGAATGGTGGCGGAGCGGGTGCGAGATGCCGGCGGCGAGATCGAGGACGGCGAGCTCATTCTCGCCCGATCCGTGTCGGAGGAAGGCCGCAGCCGTGCCTTCGTCGGTGGCCGCTCGACGCCGGTAAGCGTCCTCACCGAGATCGGTCAGCAACTTGTCGTCGTGCACGGGCAGTCCGACCAGTTGCGACTTCGGTCGTCGACGGCGCAACGCGAGACGCTCGACAGATTTGCGGGCAGCGAGCTCACGAGCATTCTGCGTGACTACCAGTCGGTCTTCGCTCGTTGGCAGGCCGCGCAGGTCGAGCTCGACGAACTCGTCAGCGAGCGGGACCGGCGGGCGAGGGAGGCCGACGGGCTGCGCGTCGCGATGGCGGAGATCGAGGCGGTCGCCCCGCGGGCGGGCGAAGACGGCGAATTGGCGGAGCGCGCTGAGCGGCTCGCGAATTCCGAAGACCTGAGGCTCGCCGCCGCCGAGGCGCACGAGCACCTGTCGTCCGGCGAGATCGGTCAACCTCACGATGTGCTCGGCCTGCTGGACTCCGCCCGTCGACAGCTCGACCGGGTCTCAATCCACGACTCCACCCTGCAGCCCATCGTCGACGCCCTGCAGGAGGCGACCTATCTCGCCGGCGACATCTCCGGACAGCTCGCGGCGTACCTCGGCGACCTCGACTCGGACAGCGGTCGCGAGTTGGAGGCGGTGCAGGAGCGGCGGGCGGAACTTCTCACGCTCACCCGCAAGTACGGGCCGGGACTCGAGGACGTCATCCGCTATCTCCACACCGGGAGCGTGCGGCTGCTCGAACTCGACAGCGACTCGGATCGGATCGACACGCTCGCGGAGCAGGTCGAGGCCCAGCATTCCGAGGTCCTCGCGCTCGCCGCCCGGCTGACCGAGGTTCGCTCGGCGAGCGCTGTGGCCCTCGCGGAGCGGGTCACGACGGAACTGGCCGCGCTCGCCATGGCGAACGCCCGCCTCACGATCGAGCTCGACGAGCTCGACGAGCTCACAGCGCTCGGCAGGGACCAGGTGGCCTTCCTTCTGCAGCCCCACTCGGGCGCGGAGCCGCGGCCGCTCGCACGAGGGGCGTCCGGGGGAGAGCTGTCGAGGGTCATGCTCGCGATCGAGGTGGTCATCGCCGGCACCGACCCGGTAGGAACATTCGTCTTCGACGAGGTGGATGCCGGGGTGGGCGGCGCCGCGGCGATCGAGGTCGGCCGACGGCTGGCGAGTCTCGCCCTCACCTCACAGGTCATCGTCGTCACCCATCTCGCCCAGGTCGCCGCGTTCGCGACGAATCATCTGCGGGTCGTGAAGGACTCCACGGGGGCGGTGACCGCCTCAAGCGTCGAGCGGCTCGACGGCGAGGAGCGCACGGCAGAGATGGCCCGGCTGCTCTCCGGCCTGCCGGACAGCGGCAGCGGCCTCGCCCACGCCCGCGAACTCATCGAGACGGCGCGAGCGCTCAGCGCCTGACCGGCAATCTCTCTCGGCGCAACTTGCCGCGCGAGATCGGTGCCCGATCGGGGTGCGCTGCTGATATCTTTGAACCCCGTGGTGAACAAACTTAACGCGGATACGACCAAGCACATCTTCGTGACAGGTGGCGTCGTATCGTCCCTTGGCAAGGGCCTCACGGCGGCGAGTCTCGGCAACCTGCTGACCGCTCGCGGGGTACGAGTGGTCATGCAGAAACTGGATCCATATCTGAACGTGGACCCGGGCACGATGAACCCGTTCCAGCACGGAGAGGTGTTCGTGACGGATGACGGCGCCGAGACCGACCTCGACATCGGCCACTACGAACGATTCCTCGACATCAATCTCGACCAGGCCGCAAATGTCACGACGGGGCAGATCTACTCGACGGTGATCGCGAAGGAGCGTCGGGGCGAGTACCTCGGTGACACGGTGCAGGTCATTCCGCACATCACCGATGAGATCAAGCGCCGGATGCGCCTGCAGGCGACGGAGCCGCTGAGCACCGGCGGCCCACGCCCCGACGTCATCATCACCGAGATCGGCGGAACGGTGGGCGACATCGAGTCGCAGCCGTTCATCGAGGCGGCACGACAGGTGCGCCACGAACTCGGCCGCAACAATGTCTTCTTCGTGCACGTGTCACTTGTGCCGTATCTCGGCGCCTCGGGCGAGCAGAAGACTAAGCCCACCCAGCACTCCGTCGCCGCCCTGCGCTCCATCGGCATCCAGCCGGACGCTCTCGTGCTCCGCTCCGACCGGCCGGTATCCGAGTCGAACAAACGCAAAATCGCCCTCATGTGTGACGTCGACGAGCGAGCGGTGGTGAATGCCGTCGACGTGTCGAGCATCTACGAGATCCCGACGATGCTGCACGCGCAGGGCCTGGATGCCTACATCATCGACCACTTCGGGCTCAGCACCGCTGAAGTCGACTGGTCTGGCTGGAGCAACCTACTGCACGCGGTGCAGCAGCCGGCCCACGAGGTGACCATCGGCCTCGTCGGCAAATACATCGACCTCCCCGACGCCTACCTGTCGGTCACCGAGGCGCTGCGCGCGGGCGGTTTCGCGCACCAGACGAAGGTGAACCTGCGTTGGGTCGCCTCCGACGAGTGTGAGACGCCGGAAGGCGCATTGCGCGAGCTCGGCGATCTCGACGCGATCTGCGTGCCCGGCGGTTTCGGCATCCGCGGAATCGAGGGAAAGCTCGCCGCGCTCCGTTTCGCCCGCAACAACGGCGTGCCGACGCTCGGTCTGTGTCTCGGACTTCAGTGCATGGTGATCGAATACGCCAGGAATGAGGCGGGTCTTGAAGGCGCGTCATCCTCGGAGTTCGATCCGGACACCGAGTTCCCGGTCATCGCCACCATGGCCGAGCAGGTCGAGATCATCGCCGGGGGCGACCTCGGCGGCACGATGCGGCTCGGACTCTACCCGGCTGACCTGGCCGACGGGTCGCTCGTCGCCGAGCTGTACGGCGCTTCCGAGATCTCCGAACGCCACCGCCACCGCTACGAGGTGAACAACGCCTACCGCCAGCAGGTGGCGGATGCCGGGCTCGTGTTCTCCGGCCTGTCACCCGACGGACAGCTGGTCGAGTTCACCGAGCTGCCGCGCGACGTGCATCCCTTCTATGTCGGAACTCAGGCGCATCCGGAGCTGCGTTCGCGACCCAATCGGGCGCACCCGCTGTTCAAGGGACTCGTCGGCGCGGCACTCGAACGTCAGCGCTCGAGTCGCCTCTTCGAGGTGGCAGAAGCGGACGTGGCCGATGTCTCCCTCGAGGAGCCCGCCGTGGAACGAGCCGTCCAGGGCAACGCCGTTGTCTGAACCGGTCGATTCGAGTTCGGGCGAGTCCACGCTCGCCGACGAGCCGACACCGGAGACGATCATCTCCAGTGACCGGGTGTTCGACGGAGCCGTCTGGGACCTGAGGCGGGACACCTTCGTGTACGGCGACAGCCAGATCACACGGGAGTACGTCGACCATCCAGGCGCCGTCGCGATCCTGGCGATGGATGACGCGGGTCAGGTACTTTTGATCAAGCAGTACCGGCATCCGATCGCCGCGCGCGACTGGGAGCTTCCCGCCGGACTATTGGACGTCGACGGCGAATCGCCACTCCTCGCCGCCAAGCGCGAGCTTGCCGAGGAGGCCGACCTCGAGGCGACCGACTGGAGCCTCCTCGGCGAGTTCTTCAGCTCGCCCGGCGGCAGCAACGAGACGATCCGCATCTTCCTCGCCAGGGGGCTGTCGGCCACCGCCGAGGCGTTCGACCGGTTCGATGAGGAGGCCGAGCTCGAGATCCGCTGGGTCATGCTCGACGACATCGTCGACGCCGTGCTCGCCAGGGCCGTCACCAACTCCATCCTCGGCTTCGCCGCCCTCGCCGCATCCGTCTCCAGGTCGAGGGGCTGGTCGACTCTCGCCGATCCGAACGCGGCATGGCCGTGGCATCCGAGACTGCGTCACGCGCAGCAGTGACCACCCCGGTGGTCCGCTCGGCGCCCGATAATGGCCTGGGCCGCGCCGTCGACCACTACCTGCGCCATGTCGCGATCGAACGGGGTCTCTCCGCCAACACCGTCGCGGCCTACCGCCGCGATCTCTCCGCCTACCTCGCGCTGCTCGAGGCCCGCGGGGTCGCCTCTCCAGAGGCCATCAGCGAGGCGGACGTGTCGGCGTTCGCGCAGCAGCTCCGCTCGAAGCCGCAAGGCGCGCTCACCGCATCCTCGGTCGCGCGGATGCTGTCGTCCGTGCGTGGGTTCCACCGGTTTCTGCTCGAGGAGGAAGTGGTGCCGGCGGATGTCGCGGCCGACGCCAAGCCGCCGAAGCTCGCCAGCCGCCTGCCGAAGGCGATCACGATCGAACAGATGGCGGCGGTCCTGGACGCGACCATCGGTGAAGATACCCTCTCGCTGCGCGACAAGGCGCTGCTCGAACTGCTGTACGCGACCGGGGCGCGCATCTCCGAGGCGGTCGACCTCAACGTCGACGACGTGATCGAAGGCGACGTGGTGCGACTGCTCGGCAAGGGCAACAAGCAGCGGATCGTTCCCCTCGGCAGCTATGCTCGGGCCGCCGTCGACGCCTACCTCGTTCGGGCCCGCCCGGCCCTGTCGGCCCGCGGCGCGGCGACGCCGGCGCTCTTCCTCGGAGCACGCGGGCACCGGGTCTCCCGGCAGAACGCGTGGCTCATCATCCGGGCTCGCGCCGCGCAGGCGAAACTGGGAGTCGAGATTTCGCCGCACACCTTTCGGCACTCGTTCGCGACGCATCTGCTCGCCGGGGGAGCGGACGTCCGGGTGGTGCAGGAGCTACTCGGCCACTCCTCAGTCGCGACCACGCAGCTGTACACGCAGGTGACTGCGGACACGCTGCGGGACATGTACACGACGGCGCACCCCCGGGCCCGGTAGCCGAGCTTGCAGGGGGCAAGCGCAACCGCTCGAAATCTGAATACCACATCCGAATTCGGCCGCACTGTGTGTCTCCCGGGGTGTCGCGCCCCCCGAGGTTAGAATCGTCGTCGTCGGGAACCACTGGAAGTAGCGGAGGAATGTCGGGATGACAACTATGAAAACGGGCGCGACCGCCGTCCTGAACGGCACGGCCGCAACGATTATGGGCGCCACCGGTCGGCCGCTTCGCGAGTTCGCCGTGCCGGCACGGCTCAACGGCGTCGGTCCCGCACGCATCATCGCCCTGTGCAACCAGAAAGGCGGCGTCGGTAAGACGACCACCTCGATCAACCTCGGCGCCTCGCTCGCCCACTACGGCCGCAAGGTTCTCGCGATCGACTTCGATCCGCAGGGCGCGCTGTCGGCGGGACTCGGGATCTTCACCCACGACGTTCCCAACATCTACGACCTCCTGCTCGGCACGGTCAAGGACGCGCACGAAGCGATCCAAACGACATCGGTCGAGGGTCTCGACATCATCCCGGCGAACATCGACCTGTCGGCCGCGGAGGTGCACCTCGTCAACGAGGTTGCCCGTGAGCAGGTGCTGGCCCGCGTGTTGCGCCAAGTCGTCGACGAGTACGACGTCATCCTCATCGACTGCCAGCCTTCTCTCGGGATCCTCACCGTCAACGCGTTGACCGCCGCGCACGGCGTGCTGATACCGCTCGAATGCGAGTTCTTTGCGCTGCGCGGGGTCGCCCTGCTGGTCGAGACGATCGACAAGGTCAAGGATCGCCTCAACCCGGCGCTCGTGCTCGACGGCATCCTGCCCACGATGTACGACTCGCGCACGCTCCACTCCCGTGAGGTGCTCGAGCGGGCCGTCGAACGCTTCGGCGACCAGGTCTTCGACACCGTAATCAGCCGCACGGTGAAGTTTCCGGATGCCAGCGTCGCCGCGAGTCCGATCCTCCAGTTCGCGCCGGAGCACGCCGCGAGCGCGGCGTACCTGCAGTTCGCGAGGGAACTGATCGCCCGTGGCGCCGTCGCTTAGCTCAGCGCCGTCATCGATCGAACCGCAGCAGTCGCCACAGTCGTCGTCGGGGGAGCCGGAATCCTCCGGATTCTCGGTCAACCTCGGCAATTTCAACGGCCCGTTCGACCTTCTGCTGTCGCTCATCGGCAAGCACGAACTCGACATCACCGACATCTCGCTCAGCCGTGTCACCGACGAGTTCATCTCCTACCTGCGCGGGCTCGACACCGACCAACTGGATGAGGCGACCGAGTTCCTCGTCGTCGCCGCGACCCTGCTCGACCTCAAGGTCGCGGGCCTCCTGCCTCAGGGCGAGCTCGTCGACGCGGAGGACGTCGCCCTGCTCGAGGCACGCGACCTGCTCTTCGCGAGGCTGTTGCAGTACCGAGCATTCAAGGAAGCGTCGACCTGGTTCTCCGACCACCTCGATGCCGAATCATCGAGGCGGTTCCGATCGGTGCGGCTTGAGGACAGGTTCCGGAAGCAAACCCCCGAGCTGCGCTGGACCCTGACACCGGATGATTTCGCCGCCATCGCTGTGCTCGCATTCACGCCGCGGGAGCTGCCGACCGTCGGCCTCGATCATCTGCACGCCCCACTGGTGAGCATTCGCGAGCAGGCGGCCCACGTCGTCGCGATGCTGCGGCGAGGCGGTGCGCTCACCTTTCGGGACCTCATCGTCGGCGCCCAGCAGAAGGGCGTCATCGTTGCACGATTCCTCGCCGTGCTCGAGCTGTACCGCGCGGCGGCGATCGCGTTCGAACAGCTCGAACCGCTCGGGGAGCTGACGGTGCGCTGGACCGCCGAATTCTGGTCCGACGAGAGCCTGTCCAACCTCGGAGCCGACTATGGGAACTGACACGATGGAAACTGACACGATGGAAACTGGTACGACGACCGAGGCTCCCCCGGGAAACGTCCTTGCGCACGTCGGGCGCGGGCTCGAGGCAATCCTCATGGTGGCCGACGAGCCGCAGTCCGCCGTACGCCTCGCCACCGCGCTCGGGCGCCCCGTCGCTGAGATCCATGCTGCGCTCGCGAACCTCGTCGCCGACTACGACGGTGTGAACGGATCCGCCCGTCGCGGCTTCGAGCTGCGTGAGGTGGGTGGCGGCTGGAGGTTCTATGTGCGCGGCGAGTTCGACGATCTCGTGCGCGACTTCGTGCTGACCCAGAACCCGACCAAGTTGACCCAGGCGGCGCTTGAGACGCTCGCCGTAATCGCCTACAAGCAGCCGATCAGTCGCGGCGCGATCGCGTCGATCCGCGCCGTCAACGTCGACTCGGTGGTGCGCACGCTGCTCGGGCGCGGTCTCATCACCGAGGCGTTCACCGACAGTGAGACGAGTGCGATCCACTACGCGACGACGGATCTGTTGCTCAGCCAGCTCGGCATCAACTCGCTCGACGAACTGCCGCACATCTCGCCCCTACTGTCCGACGGTGCTGATGGATTCTGGAACGGATTGCCCGATGCACGCTGACCCCGCCCAGGACGGCATCCGTCTGCAGAAGCTCATGGCCGCCGCCGGGGTGGCATCCAGGCGCGTGTCGGAGGACCTCATCTCCGCCGGCCGGGTGGAGGTCAACGGAGAGGTGGTGATGGAGCTCGGACGCCGCGTGCAGGAAACCGATCTCGTGTCGGTCGACGGCGTCGCGATCCAGCTGGACACCTCCCGCCGGTACCTCATGCTCAACAAGCCCGTCGGCATCGTCTCCTCCCTTCAGGACGAGAGGGGTCGGGCCGACCTGTCGCAGTTCGTGTCCCGGTACGAGGAACGACTGTTCAACGTCGGGCGCCTGGATGCACAGACCTCCGGCCTGCTGATTCTCACCAACGACGGCGAGCTGGCGCATGTGCTCGCTCACCCTTCCTTCGGAGTACTCAAGACGTACATCGCGCGGGTGGAGGGTAGGGTCTCCGCGGCGACCATCGGCAAGCTGTCATCCGGGATCGAACTCGAAGACGGACCGATCGCGGCTGACAAGGCGCGCATTCTGGACCGGGCGGGGCAGGACCAGACGATCGTCGAGATCACCCTGCACTCCGGCCGCAACCGCATCGTGAGGCGGATGCTCGAAGAGGTCGGGCACCCCGTCGTCGACCTCGTGCGCCGCCAGTTCGGGCCGCTGCACCTCGGCACCCTCGGGATCGGCGAGATGCGCGACCTCACCAAGGCGGAGCTCGGCCAGTTGCTGACCATCTCCCGTGCCGCGAAGTCGGCGGACGCGGGCGCCGACATCAGTGGCGGCGACGCGGAGGACGAGCAGTGAGCGCACTGACCGACACCCGCCTTGTCGGCCCCGTACGAATCGTCGGCTCCGGACTGCTCGGCACGAGCATCGGGCTCGGACTGCGGGCGAAGGGAATCGACGTGATCCTCGACGACGCCTCTCCCGCCAACCTGAGTCTCGCGATCGATTACGGCGCCGGCCGCTCCTCCCGGCCGGGCGACACTCCGCAGCTGATCGTCGTCTGCGTGCCCCCGGACGTCACCGGCCGTGTCGTCGCCGCCGAGCTCGCCGCATACCCGCAGGCGATCGTGACGGATGTCGCAAGCGTCAAGGTGCAGCCGTTGGCCGAACTGCGCGCGGCAGGCGCCGACCTCTCTCGATACATCGGCTCGCATCCCCTCGCGGGACGGGAACGTGGCGGAGCGGTGGCAGGTCGCGCCGACCTGTTCCTGGGGCGGCCCTGGGTCGTCGCCGGGCATGACGGCATCAGCTACCGACGCGGCTCGCCGATGGACGATCTGATCCTCGACCTCGGCGCAATCCCCATCGAGTTGAGCCCCGAGGAACACGACCGCTCCGTCGCCCTCGTCTCGCACGTTCCGCAATTGGTGGCCTCGCTGCTCGCCAAGCGGCTGCAGGGTGCCCCGGCGTCATCCGTCGCCCTGGCCGGGCAGGGACTTCGGGACACCACCCGCATCGCGGCGAGCGAACCCGAGCTGTGGGTGCAGATTCTCGGAGCTAATGCGCGCTCGGTCGTCGAGATCCTCCGCGCCTTCCGAAGTGACCTCGACGGTGTGCTCGCCGCCCTGGAGGAGCCGACCGCACCGGGCGCCCGCAGGGAGCTCGCCGAGGTGATCGCCGCGGGAAATGCCGGAGTCGCCGCGATCCCCGGCAAGCACGGGCAGGACCGCCGGTTCAGTCAACTCGTCGTGCTGGTCGACGACCGCCCGGGGGAGCTCGCACGACTGCTCACCGAAATCGGACACACGGGAGTGAACATGGAGGACCTGCGGCTCGAGCACTCGCCGGGAGCGCAGATCGGACTCGCCGAGATCTCCGTGCTGCCCGAGTTCGAGCAGCGGCTGACCGACGAACTCAGCTCACGCGGCTGGAGAATCGCGGGGGCAGGACTGTGACAGCGACTCCCGTGCCGCCGCACACGCCCCGACCGATCGTCGTGGCGGTCGACGGTCCCGCGGGCAGCGGCAAGTCGAGCGTGAGCCGAGCATCCGCTCTCCGCCTCGGATTCGACTACCAGGACACCGGTGCCGCCTACCGCGCGCTCGCGTGGAGCGCTCTCGACCGGGGCATCGACACCAGGAACGCATTGTCGGTCATCGCCTCGCTCGGCGAATTCGACTACCGGATCGGCACCGATCCCGACGACTACTTCGTGCGCGTCGGCGGGGAAGACGTCACGGACGCCATCCGGGAACCGCGGGTGACCTCCGTGGTGAGCCAGGTTGCGAGCATTCCCGAGGTGCGCGCGTTTCTCGTCAGTCTGTTCCGCAGGGTGATCGCGACGAGCGCGCAACCGGGAATCATCACCGAGGGGCGCGACATCACTACCGTCGTCGCGCCGGAGGCCGACGTGCGGATTCTGCTCACCGCGACCGAAGAGGCTAGAATGGCGAGGCGTTCGGCTGAAATACCCGGACAAACGGCAGAAATCACCTCGCGGCAGCTCAGCGCGAGGGATGCGAAAGACTCCCGAGTCGTAGATTTCATGAACGCCGCCGATGGTGTGATCACCGTCGACTCGACCAATCTCGACTTCGAGCAGACCGTGCAAGCGGTCGTCGATCTCGTGGTGCGATCGCAGGAAGAGTAGCCGATCGCTCCTCGTGCTGCCGCCGTTTGAGCAGATTGCTAGCGGCCGTACCGGAACCTCTGTTGGTCGAGTAGGCCTCTAGCGACCGTACCGGAACCACACCACGCACTAACCCCAAAGGACACACCATGGCCGACCACGACAACGCCGAGCGGGACAATTACCCCGACGCCGACGAGAAACTCGCGCAGCGGATGGCGGCCCTCGATGAGGCTGACGCGCTCCTGCGCGCCAACACCCTTCGCGCCGGCCTGTCCGCGGACTACGACCTCGAATCCGACGACCTCGAGATTCTCGACACCGCCGATGTGGATCCCGACGCCGTCACCTACCTCCCCGCGCTGCCGGTGCTCGCCGTCGTCGGCCGGCCGAACGTCGGCAAGTCCGCGCTCATCAACCGCATCCTGGGTCGCCGCGAAGCGGTTGTGCAAGACACTCCCGGTGTCACCCGTGACCGGGTCACCTACAAGGCTGAGTGGAACGACCGCCGCTTCTCCATCGTCGACACGGGAGGCTGGGAACCGGATGCCCGCGGCATCAACGCGTCCGTCGCCGCTCAGGCGGAGATAGCCGTCGACCTCGCCGACGCCGTCCTGTTCGTCGTCGACTCAAACGTCGGCGCTACCTCGACCGACGAGCACGTCGTGCGCATGCTGCGCTCCTCGAAGAAGCCTGTCATCCTCGTTGCCAACAAGGTGGATGATGTGCGTCAGGAGCCTGAGGCGGCGATTCTCTGGAATCTCGGTCTCGGCGAGCCGTGGCCCGTCTCCGCCCTGCACGGCAGGGGAGTGGCCGACCTGCTCGACCATGTGCTCACCGTTCTGCCCGAGATCTCCGCGGTCGCCAAGCAGGAGGTGGGTGGACCGCGTCGTGTCGCTATCCTTGGTCGCCCGAACGTCGGCAAGTCGAGTCTGCTCAACAAAGCCGTCGGCGAGGAACGCGTGGTCGTCAACGAGATGGCCGGCACCACTCGCGACCCGGTCGACGAGCAGGTCGAGATCGCCGGGAAGGTGTGGCGTTTTGTCGACACCGCTGGTATCCGTCGTCGGATGAATCTTGCCCAGGGTGCGGACTTCTACGCGTCACTGCGCACAAGCGCCGCCCTCGAGAAGGCCGAGGTTGCGATCGTAGTGCTTGACGTGAGCGAGGTCATCAGCGAACAGGACGTGCGCATCATCGACCTCGTTCTCGAGTCCGGTCGCGCCTTAGTGCTTGCGTTCAACAAGTGGGATCTGCTCGATGACGAACGCCGCAGGTACCTCGAGCGGGAGTACGAGCAGGACCTCGCGCACGTTGCCTGGGCTCCTCGAGTGAACATATCCGCGAAGACCGGACGTCACCTCGAGAAGCTCGTGCCCGCGCTCGAGTTGGCGCTGAAGTCGTGGGACACCCGCATTCCGACCGGAAAGTTCAACGCCCTTGTAGCGGAACTGGCGGCCGAGCATCCGCACCCCGTTCGCAGCGGTAAGCAGCCGCGCATCCTCTTCGGAACGCAGGCCGCGACTCGTCCCCCCACTTTCGTGCTGTTCACGACCGGGTTCCTCGACCCCGGCTACCGCCGCTTCATCACGAGGCGCCTGCGGGAGATTTTCGGCTTCGAGGGAAGCCCGATCAACGTCAACATGCGTGTGCGAGAAAAGCGCAAGCGCTAGACACCCGTGCCGGCCTCTTGCTGCCGGCCTGCAGTCCCCTCGGCGTCGTCGCGCCTACCGCGACGGGCACCACCCGATCCCTCTGCTCCCGCTCCTCGCTGAGCCGGGTCCGACAGCCAGGCCCCACCTCGCCTGGCTCAAATCCACTTCTTTGACGCAACTCGACGGAAATGCGGGCCTCACGGCCGGCACCGCGATTTGACAGACATCGAAGAAGTGATAGGTTAGACAAGTTGCCCCGGTGCGAAGCTGAGAAGCTTAGCCCGGGAGCGTCCGATCCTTGAGAACTCAACAGCGTGCACAATGTCAAATGCCAAAAACCTCGTGTGTAGGGCTTGTTTCTAGCAAGTACCGCGCAAGAGATTCCTTT
>JAODME010000034.1 GCA_025465095.1 Microbacteriaceae bacterium
CGCTCCCGGGGGCAACACCGTTACCGGGCGCGAACCCTGCACCAACGCCGCTGCCAGGTCCAGATCCGGGGATGGTGAGCTCGGCGCCGAGTTCGACGCCGTCTGGGGTTACCCCTGCCGTGGGCTCCGGTGCTGGGCATGAACCGTTCCGCAGATCGCCCGCGGAGCATCCGGCAGCGAAAGCATCGCCGGCAAATGTAATGGAGGCGAATGAGATCAGTACGGTAACAGCGAAAGAGATTGCGAGTACACGTAGCCTAAATGCAGAAATTGGCACCGTCCCAGGTTTCCTCTTCTGTGACTAGCAGCCTTTGCTCGCCCACAGACCAAGCTAAAGAAGCGACGAGTGGGTACCTAGACGCACGAGACAAGGCCACGACCGATGAGCCTGAAGCATTGACGACATCGACACCGCTCACATCTAGGCACCCATAGATCTGAACAACCTCGCCTTCCACGAATCGTCCTGTCAGCGGTGAGGCGTCGACGAACGAGACGCCGTCAATCGATGACAGGCCTATTTGATGATGGCCCTTTACGACGTAGTCTGCGACCGATTCGCGTACAGCCGTCAGAGCCGGATCAATCGCGACAGTCGCAAGACTGCTCACATCGTGCGTAGCGAACGCGGCGTCCAGCACCTCCTGATACGCCGCATAGGCCTTCGTCGCCGCAGCGAGCGCCTCCTCCTCTGAGGCGAATACCGGTTCGGAGGTTGCCTCTGGTGTCGCAACCGGGCCCGGCTCAGTCGCGACGCATCCGCTCAGCATCAGCAGCGCCGCGGCGAGCACGGTGACGCGAGGGAGAGTCGCCATGACCTGACGCTAGGGCACGAGCGGACTTCCGCGCCAGGACTTTCCACAGGCCAGGCTGCCCGCAGCGAGCGGTGCTGGGCCGCCACGACGGAGTTATTGTGCGGACGGCACGAAAATCAGGAGCGACGCGTGTTTGGGCACGGTTTTTCCCGCTCCTCGAGACGTTTGCACGCCCGACCTCTCGTGTCTCGAGATCGCGGGAAAGCGCCCTAATGCGCCAGTGGGCGCGATCGTCTCAGTCGAGCGATGCACCGGGCCGTGACGCGATGAAACCGGCCATGATGGGGGGGCATCCTCGGAAGCCGCGTGGCGGCCAGGCTGATGCGCGACAGTTGGTGCGAGCTAGCCGGCTCTCACGCTCGCGGGAGCGGAACCTCGATGAGGGTCGGGCCGGCGGATGCCGAGAGCGCCTCGTCGAGCTCGCCGCGGTTTGCCGCGCGAAGGTAGCTCCAGCCGTAGGCCGCGGCGAGATCGGCGAGCCTCACCGCTTGCGGCGTATAGAGCACACGGTCGAGGGCATCGCCCGGCGCCGTCGCCGCAACCTCGAGGGCGTCGAAGATAGTTCCCCCGCCGTCGTTGCCGACGATCACCTGCAGCCGCGGGCGCTTCTCGCCATTGCCGATCAGCAGTGCGCCGACGTCGTGCAGCAGGGTGAGGTCGCCGAGCACGACGCGGGTGACCCCTGCAGACCCCGCAGCCTCGCTCGACAAGGCGACCCCGATGGCCGTCGCGACCGTGCCATCGATACCCGAAAGACCCCGATTGGCATGCACCGTGATCCTTTTGCCCGGCACCACCCGGTCGGCGTCGCGGATCAGGCGGGAAGCGCCGAAGACCAGGCGGTCGTGCGGCCAGGTGACCCGCCACACGGCCTCGACAAGCATCCGTCTGGTCACGGGCTCTCGGAACACCGCGAGCTGGGCCCGGGCGAAGTCAGCAACCGCTGCACGGTCGTCGGTGCGAGGGTCTGGCGCGACCTGCGGCGGCATCTCGAGAAGCTTGCGGCTCGCGGCGACCCAGGATCCGAGCCAGCTCCGCTCCCCCGACGGCCCCGCATAACTCACCGCATCCACGATTCGCGCGGCGCGACGGCCGGGGTTGTAGTCCTCGAAGCCGGGGCCTCGCACGACCGTCGTCTCGACATCCATCCGCTGCAGCAGCGCGGGAACCTCCCGGCTGAGTGTCGGGTGCCCGAACACTACCGCGCGCCGCACCCGGCCGCCGAAAGCGGCATCGGCGAGCAGCTCCCGGTACCCGACGACCAGGTTCGGGCCGAAGCGGGCGCCGCTGGAGACCTCGGCGACAAGTGGCGCACCGAGTTCGCGGGCGACCTCCTCGGCGCGCGGCCCCGCTCCATGCCCGGCGATCACGACCGTATCGGCGGCGCTGCCGATGACGGTAGTTGGCCGCACACGCGCGGCCGCCGTCATCCGCGCAGAATCCGGACGCGGAAGGTCCGCGACATCCACCGCGGCCGACAGCGGCTCGCGGAACGCGATGTTGAGTTGCACAGGGCCGGGAGCCGAAGAGTGCCCGGCGGCCGCCGCAAACGTTTCCCTCGCGAGCTCGGCGACGTAGCCCTCGTCGAATCCGGTGTGGTTTGGCGCGTCCACCTCGCGAACGAATTGCACGGCGGAACCGAACATGCCGAGTTGATTAGTGGTCTGATTGGAGCCGATCCCCCGGAGCTCCAATGGTCGGTCCGACGTCAGAAGTATGAGCGGAACGCCGGAATGCCGCGCCTCGAGCACCGCCGGGTGCAGGTTCGCCACGGCCGTTCCCGACGTGGTGACGACGAGAACCGGCGTCCGTGACTCGACGGCCAGCCCGAGCGCGAGAAAACCGCCGACGCGCTCGTCGATGCGCACCCGGAGTCGTACGAGCCCGGCGCGCTCGAACTCGGCCGCGGCAAGCGCAAGAGCCTGCGAACGTGAGCCCGGACTCAGCACTATCTCGCGCACGCCGAGCGCGACGAACTCACCCAGCAGGGCCACCGAGAATTTGGTGGCCGGGCTGCCGCCTGACATCAGTCCTTGGTCGTGGTGTCGTCATCCAGGTCGGCGAGCTCCTGCTCGAGCCGACGAATGCGCTCTTCCTGTTCCTTTTCGCTGCCGAGCCGACGGAGGAAGTCGGGGTCGTCGTCAGGAGCGGTCTGCCGCGCCATCGGTCGACCCTTGCCACGATCCTTGCCGAGGGTGAACCAGAGGACGGCGCCGATGACCGGCAGGAAGAGAATGACGAGCACCCAGAGGGCCTTCGGAAGTCCGCGCGTGCGCTGCTTGTCCGTCATCAGCGAGTCGATGGCGGCGTAGATCGACAGGGCGACAATAATGAGCCCCACCACGATGTAGACGCGTACCATGCCTTGATTCTACGCCCCGAGAACTGGAAGCGCGCTGCGTGCCGACCGGGCAGACCATCAGCCGGCGGCGCCTAAACTGGTCGACGTGAAACCGTCGCGCCACGTGTTGCTGTACTCCCTCCTGAGAATCGGCGTCTTTGCCGCGATACTCACCGCTCTTCTCATGCTGCAGATCGAGCCCTGGATCGCCGCGATCGTCGCGGCGATCGTCGGGCTGTGCGTCACGTACATCTTCTTCCGTGGCGCACGTGACGAAGTCGCTCGCAGTTTCTACGAGTTCCGCACGGCCGAACCGCGGGACGCCGACGGTGACCACGAGAATGCCGCCCTCGATTCGGAGGAGCCGAGAGGCTAGAAGGCCAGCGCCGCCGCGAGTCCGACGCCGAATAGCAAGGCCGTGAGGCTCGTGAGTTTGAGTGCGAGCACGAACTCGGGCGCCGTCCTGCCCGTCAGGGTGATGATGACGGCGGGCACCGCGGCGAGGAGCGCGAAGAAGACATACAGCGCGTTCGGGAACAGCGTGCCGAAGAAGGCGAGAATCCCGAACGGAACGAGCGTGAACACGGCGAATAGCGCGCGGGACAGCCCGTCGCCGAGGAGAACGGCCAGCGTACGCTTCTTCGCACGGCGATCCTGCGGTGCGTCACGGATGTTGTTGACCATGAGCACGGCACACGCGAGCAACCCGATCGCGACGCCGGCAAGCCACGCCTCGAAGCTGACCGTCGCCACCTGCACGAACATGGTGCCGGCCGTCGCGACGAGCCCGAAGAAGACGAACACGAACACCTCGCCGAGGCCGTAATAGCCGTACGGATGCTTGCCGCCGGTGTAGAAGTACGCTGCGACGATGCACACGGCGCCGACCGCGACGAGCCAGGGGAAGCCGCTGAGCAGGCTCACGGTGATGCCGGCGATCGCGGCGAGCGCGAAGAACACGGCGGCGACGGTGAGCACCGAGCGCGGCTTGGCTGCGCCGGACCCGGTCAGCCGCGACGGTCCGACGCGATGGGCGTCGGTGCCGCGGACGCCATCGGAGTAGTCGTTGGCATAGTTGACGCCGACCTGTAACCCGACAGCGACGACGAGGCAGAGCAGCGCCCGCACCCAGTGCCAGCCCGCATCATTGTCGAAGAGGTAGGCGGCGCCGGTGCCGAGCGCGACCGGTGCGATGGCGAGCGGCAGGGTGCGCAGACGAGCGCCACCAATCCAGTCCCGGGGAGTCGCCTGTCGGATGGGCGGCGCCTTCGGTGGGCGACCGCCGGGCTTTCCGCTCTTGCCCGACTTGGCGCTCACGCTGCCCGCGTTCGTCACGCGCTGCTTCGGCTGATTTCCCCTGGTGGCCACGGGAGAAGTCTAGTTATCCGCGGCGCCCTCCCCGGCGACGAGCGTGCGGAGGGCGGCACGGTCCGCTTTGCCGCTCGGCAGGAGCGGGATGTCGGCGACGACGAGAACCTCGCGCGGTGCCGCTGCTCGCCCCAGCGAGGAGACCACGACGGAGCGCAGCGCCGCGAGGTCGACCGGCGCAGTGGATACGATGACCGGCACCTGCCCCCATGTTGCGCTGGCAGCGGGAATCGCCACCGCATCCGCGAGCCCCGGCATACCCCGGACCACCCGCTCGACCGCGTCGAGCGACACTTTGATACCGCCGGAGATGATCACGCGGTCGAGGCGCCCGCTCACCCGGAGCAGCCCGTCGACGATTTCTCCGACGTCGCCCGTGCGGTACCAGCGGTGGCCGTCAACGATGACGAAGGCCTCTGCGGTGCGCGCCGGGTCGCCGAGGTATTCCTCCGCAAGCATGGGACCGCTGAGCTCGATTTGCCCGTCCACGATCCGGACCCGGGCCGCGCCGATCGGCGCACCGTCGTAGACGCAGCCGCCCCCGGTCTCGCTCGAACCGTAGGTGCGCGTCACGCGGAGTCCGATCTCCTCGCATCGTTCGAGCAACCGGGGTGGGGTCGCCTGGCCGCCGACGAGGATGCGATCGAAGGTCCGCAGAACCTTCGCCACCGCACGGTCGCCGGCGTCGTCGACGAGCCGCGCGAGCTGGGCGGGCACGAGTGCTGTGAATCGTCGCGAATCAGCACCCATCGTCGCGGCGGCCGCGAAAAAGGCCTCGGGGTCGAAGCGTGCGCTCGGCAGGAGCACCGGCTCGGTCTGCGCGGCGATCGAACGCACGAGTACGTTGACGCCCGCGATGTAGTGCACGGGAAGCGCAAGCAGCCAGCGGCCGGGACCACCGAGGGCGGTCTCGGATGCCGCGGCGCTCGCCAGAAGCGCATCGGCGGAGAGCGCGACCCGTTTCGGTTCACCGCTCGAGCCGCTCGTCTCGATGACGACGGCGATGCGTTTGTGGACGTGGCGGGGCGGCGCGGCCGTGGCGGTCACCGCTGCACCCGGGCGTGGGAAGACCGCCGGACCGTCTGCCGTGAGGGCCGCCCGAAGTGCTGCGAGCATCCGTTCCGGTTCCGCCGGGATCTCCTCGAGCGGTCTCACGAGCCATCACGCATCAGTACTGCCACGGGTACGGCGCCCAGTCGGCCTCGCGCTTCTCGAGGAACGCGTCGCGGCCCTCGACCGCCTCATCGGTGCCGTAGGCCAGCCTCGTCGCCTCTCCCGCGAAGACCTGCTGCCCGACCATGCCGTCGTCGACCGCGTTGAACGCGAACTTGAGCATGCGGATGGCGGTCGGCGACTTGGTGAGGATCTCGTTCGCCCACTCGTACGCCGTCGTCTCGAGTTGCGCGTGAGGCACTACCGCGTTGATCGCCCCCTTTTCGAGAGCGCGTTGCGCGTCATACTCTCGAGCGAGGAAGAACACCTCCCGGGCGAACTTCTGCCCGACCTGGCGGGCGAAATAGGCGCTTCCGTACCCTGCGTCGAATGAGCCGACGTCGGCATCCGTCTGCTTGAACCGTCCATGTTCCTCGCTCGCGATCGAGAGGTCGCAGACGACGTGCAGGGAGTGCCCGCCGCCGGCAGCCCAGCCGGGGATGACCGCGATGACGACCTTCGGCATGAAGCGGATCAGGCGCTGCACCTCGAGGATATGCAGACGCCCGGCGGTCACCGCGGGTCTGCTGGTGTTCCCGGGCTCCCCCGAGGCCTCGGTGGCGGAAACTTCCTCGTACTGGTACCCGCTCCGGCCCCGGATGCGCTGGTCCCCGCCGGAGCAGAACGCCCAACCGCCGTCCTTCGCACTCGGGCCGTTACCGGTGAGCAGAACGACCCCGATGCGCGAGTTCTGCCGCGCGTCATCGAGCACCGCATAGAGCTCGTCGACGGTGTGCGGACGGAACGCGTTGCGCACCTCCGGCCGGTTGAACGCGACGCGGGCGACGCGCCCCTCGACGTCGTGGTGGTAGGTGATGTCGGTGAGTTCCTCGAAACCGTCGACGGGGTTCCACACGTTGGGATCGAAGAGTTCGGAGACCTCGGGCATGAAGCCAGTTTAGGCAGCGCGCCTACAGGGAGCCGAAGAACCCGAGCACGACGAGCGCGACGAGCGGATTCGCCACGAGCGCCAAGCCGGCCCCGGCGAGCCCCAGGCGGCGGCGACGACGGAGGATCGCGGCGAGGATACCGGCGAAGAAGGCAGCGACGCTGAGGAGGATGACGGCCTGGGCGAGCAGCGCAGAGACGACGTACTCGCCGTTGCTCGCGAGGAAGATCGCTGCCGTGTCGCCGGCGAGGCACAGCAGACTCAAGCCGACCGACACGGCCCCGAGCGACGGGATGGGGCGCCTCGGTTGCGACGAAGCGGGCGACCCGGTGGGCTCGAGGACGTCGACCGCCGAAGCGGCGCGCTCGGGATCCGTCATGATCCTCCTTCGGCATGGAAGCCTAGTCGAGCCATTCACGGCAGACTTGGGGCATGCTCCCAACGCTGCGAGATCTCACCGCGACAGCACGCGTCGTCGATCTCCCCCTCCGCCGGCCGTTTAGAGGAATCACGAGCCGCGAAGCGGTGCTCTTCGAGGGCCCGGAGGGCTGGACCGAGTTCTCGCCCTTCGTCGAGTACGACGACGTCGAGGCGTCGACCTGGCTCGAGGCGGCGATCGATTTCGGCTGGGCGCCTGCGCCGTCGACGGTTCGGCAGAGCATCCAGGTCAACGCGACCCTCCCCGCCGTGCCGCCGGACGATGTGCCGCGAGTTCTCGACGCCTTCGCTGGCTGCCGCACCGTCAAGGTCAAGGTCGCGGAGCTAGGGCAGGTACTGGCGGATGACGTCGCCCGCGTCGCCGCCGTGCGCCACTACCTAGGGTGGGAGGGCCGAATCCGGGTCGACGCCAACGGTCGGTGGAACGTCGACGAGGCGGAACACGCGATTCACGCACTCGCAGAGTATGACCTCGAGTACGTGGAACAGCCGTGTACAAGCATCGAGGAGCTCGCCGACATCCGCAGGCGGGTCAAGTACATGGGGATCCCGATCGCGGCGGACGAGAGCGTGCGCAAGGCGAGCGATCCCCTTGAGGTCGCGCGCGCCGGTGCGGCGAACCTCCTCGTCGTGAAGGCGCAGCCGCTCGGCGGCATCCGGGCCGCGCTCGCACTCGCCGCCGAGGCCGGACTGCCGGTAGTGGTCTCGAGCGCGCTCGACACCTCGGTCGGCATCTCGATGGGCGCGCACCTCGCGGCGGCACTTCCGACCCTCGACTTCGACTGCGGGCTCGGCACCGCCGCGCTGCTCGCCGCAGACGTCACCCCCACGCCCCTTGTGCCTGTGGACGGCGCTATCGACGTGCGCCGCGTGGACGTCGACCCGGCGCTACTCGATCGGCACGCGGCATCCGCGGACCGTGCACAGTGGTGGCTGCAGCGCCTGCAGCGCTGCCACGCCCTCCTGGCCGACCCTTCTCGCCAGCCCTGGGACGTTTCGCCAGAGGGTTAGACAGCGGAACCAGGTCGTTGGCGGCGGAGGAGTCAGAGCCCGCTGTACGCGTGCAGCCCCTTGAAGAAAAGGTTCACGACCGTGAAATTGAACAGCACGGCGGCGAAACCGATGATCGCCAGCCAGGCGGAGCGGGATCCGCGCCATCCGCGGGTAGCCCGGGCGTGGATGTAGCCGGCGAAGATCGTCCAGATGATGAACGTCCACACCTCCTTGGTGTCCCAACCCCAGTAGCGCCCCCAGGCCCGCTCGGCCCAGATGGCCCCCGCGATGAGGGTGAAGGTCCACAGCACAAACCCGACGACTATGACCCGATAGGCGAGGTTCTCCAGCACGTCGGCACCTGGCAATGTCTGCAGGAACCGCATGCCCGCCGCCTTCGCCGCGGCCCGCCTGGCCTGCAGCAACTGCATGATCGATAGCCCGGCCCCGAGCGCGAAGAACGCGGTGCCGAGCACGGCGACGAACACGTGGATAACGAGCCACGCAGACTGCAGGGCAGGCGGAAGCGGCTTGACGTCGACGTAGAAGTTGACCGTGCCTACGCCGAGGGTGATGAGCGCGAACCCGGTGATGTAGGCGCCGAGGAATCTCAGGTTCTGCCAGAACTGCACGGCGAGGAAGACGCCGACGATGATCGCGGACGCTGTTAGCGAGAACTCGAACATGTTCGACCACGGCACGTAGCCCTGAGCGAACCCGCGGAGCAGCACACCGGCGAAATGGACGACCCAGCCGACGATCGTCAGCGCTAACGCCGCGCGCTCAAACTTGAACGACAAGCGCTTCCCGGATACGTCAACACGTTCGAGCGTCGTCGTGCTGCCGCCCGCTTCAACGACTCGGGTACCTTCGATCGCCGCCGGCTGCGCAGAGGCGGACCGCTTGGCGAAGTCGAGCGTGAACAGGATGAAGGCGATCGTATAGACGCCCATCGCCGACCAGATGGCGACGAGGGATGCGGAATCGAGCTGATCGGTCACGAAGCCAGCCTAAGCCCGCGTCGCTGGGTCGGCGCTGTGGGCGCCGAGTTGCCCCGAGTGGCGGTCCGCGATGTCGCGCACGGCGCGCTCGAGGCCGGGGTCCTCACCTCTGGCCAGTCCCGCATATTCGAGACGGATGCCCCCAGCCGCAGTCTCGAGCGCCTTCACCCATACCCGTCGACGCGGGATGAAGAGCGAGGTGAGCAGTCCGGCGAGCACGAGCAGCGCGAAGACGAGCACCCAACCCTGGCTGGGGTCGCGGTGGATGTCGAGGCTGGCGAAGCGCGGCACGGAGTTCGCCAGATCGCCGGCCGCGGCCTCCGGGTCGGCGTTCTCGAAGGTGACCGTACCTATTCCGCCAGGTAGCTCGACGGTTTCGCCTGGGGTGAGCTGGATCGACGGGACCTCGGCGTTTCGGCCCGCGACCTCGGTCATGCCGTCGGTGTCGAGCGAGTACACGGAGCGCGGGATGCCTGCATCGAGACCGAGATCGCCGGTGAAGACCTGAAGGCTGAGCACCGGGTTGAGCAGGTCGGGATAGTTCGAGGTCAGCGCGCCGGAGGCAAGTGTGGTCTGCGTCGGGTAGAGGAACCCGATCATGCCAATCTGCTCGGGCACTGCATCCGGGACTTTCACGACGCCGAGCGAGGTGAGGTTACCGTCCTGAGGCAGGAAAGGCACGGCGTCGTTGAACGCGACGTTGCCGTCACCGTCTCGTACCGTGATGATCGGCGCGTAGCCGTTGCCGAGCAGGTAGATCTCGTTGCCGCCGACCCGCAGCGGTTCGTTGACCTTGATCTCGCTCCGTGTGCCGGCGTCCGCGCCCGGCGGATAGGCGGTGACGCTCGCCGTGTAGTCGATCGGCTGCCCGTACGCGCTCGGGTTCTGCTGCTCATAGGTGGCGTCGAACTCGTCAAGGCTCAGCCGGTAGGGCTGCAGCACGTCGTCGCTGAAGAAGCGCCCGGGCAGGAACGACTCATAGGACAGCAGCACGTTGGAGAAGGTGTCCCCCTCGACGATGACCTTCTGTCCGCTGTAGCCGAAGCTGCCACCGATCCCAACCGAGAGCAGCACGCCGACGAGGGCGGTGTGGAAGACGAGGTTGCCGGTCTCGCGCAGGTATCCGCGCTCGGCGCTGACCGAGAGGTCGCCGCCGTTGCCTGTATAGAGGCGAGTGCGGTAGCCGGCCTTCTTCAGGATGCCGCGGGCGGAGGCGATGGCGGCGGGCGCCGTCGCGCCCGGTGCCACTACCGCGGTGAAACCCTCCAGCCGCTCGAGCCTCGCGGGCGTCTTCGGCGGGCTGCCGCGCAGCGCCTTCAGGTGATGCAGGGTGCGCGGAATGACGCAGCCGATGAGTGAGACGAACAGCAACAGGTAGATCGACGAGAACCATACGGAGCCGTATACGTCGAACGCCTGCACCGAGTCGAGCAGCGGGGCGAGTTCGGGGTTGTCCGTGAAGTACTGGAGCACGCCGTTCGGGTCGGAGCTGCGCTGCGGCACGAGCGATCCGGGCACCGCCGCGATGGCAAGCAGCAGCAGCAGGAACAGTGCCGTACGCATGCTCGTGAGCTGCCGCCAGAAGAAGCGCGCGTAGCCGCTGGCACCCAGCGCAGGCTGGGTGATGGCGGCATCCGGGTTCCGTTTCGGCGCCGGCGCATCGATGTGGTCAGATGGCCGGCTCAAATCCGCTGATCACCGCCCCGAGCTGCGACATGAGTTGCTGCCAGATGCCGGACACCATCAGCAGGCCGATGAGGACGAGCATGGCGCCGCCGACTACGTTGACGGCGCGGATGTGACGTTTCAGCCAGGCTACGGAGCCGGTGACCCAGTTGAATCCGAGAGCCACAAGCAGGAACGGGATACCGAGGCCGAGGCTGTACACGACGCCGAGCAGCACCCCGCGACCTGCGGACCCGCTCGTGAGACTCAACTGGGAGATCACGGCGAGGGTCGGGCCGATGCACGGCGCCCAGCCGAGGCCGAATACTATGCCGAGCAACGGCGCTCCGCCGAGGCCCGTCGCGACCTTCCAGCTCGGCTTCCAACTGCGCTGAAGAAAGGTGAACTGCCCGATGAAGACAAGCCCCATGACGATCACGATCACCCCGACGACGCGGGTGATGGGGTCGAGCCAGGGGATCAGCAGCAAGCCGGCGAGGGAGAACGCGAGGTTGAAGGCGACAAAGACGACCGTGAAGCCGAGCACGAACAGGGCGACTCCGAGCACCAGGCGTCGGCGGTCGGATCGCTTGTCGGAGCTTGCGAACCCGCCGATGTAGCCGAGGTAGCCGGGCACGAGCGGCAGGATGCAGGGTGACGCGAACGAGACGAGCCCGGCAAGCAAGGCGATGGGCAGCGCGACGAGGAGGCTCCCGTTCGCCACGAGCTCCCGGATCGGGTCGACCACTAATTGCCCTCGGCGACGAGGTCGCGCACAATGGTGTCGAGAATCGAGCGCTCCTGAAGCTGACCGAGGATGCGTGCGGCGATCCGTCCCTCTGTGTCGAGCACGAACGTGGTGGGCACCGCTTTGGGCGGGATGTTCCCGGCGAATGCGAGACGGATCGTTCCCTCGCGGGCGTCGAGCAGCGAGGGGTAGCTGACGCCGAAGTTCCGGGCGAAAGCGAGCGACGTGTCCGCACCGTCGTAGATGTTCACGCCGAGGAACGACGCGCCGGCGCCCTCATATTTCTGCGACAGCGCCTCGAGGTCTGGCGCTTCGGCGCGGCACGGCGCGCATCCGGCGTACCAGAAGTTGACAACGAGGACCTGCCCGTCGAAGTCCGAGCGCTGCAACGGCATTCCGGCGTCGCTCTCGCCCTGGAAAGAGATCGGCTCCCCGCGATCGGCCTCCGGTACCTCGAGGATGTCCTCGCCGGTGATGTAGTTCTCGTTGCCGCCATTCAGGTAGTCCTCGGCAAGTGGATCGCTCGAGCATCCGGCCAGAAGGGTGACGGCTGTGAGCGCTGCGGCGGCCACGAGGCCTCGGATTCTCATACGGCGCCCGTGTCGACGGCGGCCTTCAACAGCGATCCCGCCGGCTCCCGGTAGGCGACCTCGCGATAGCGGGGTCTTCCTCGTTCGACCTCGTCGTCACGCTCGAAGGTCGTGACGCTCGACAGTGAGCAGCGACGCTTGCGCGGGTCATGCCAGAGCTTCTTGCCCGCGACCGCGCGCTGCACCATGACGATCGGCATCTGATGGCTGACCATTACGACCTCGCCGCCTTCGGCAGCATCCCAGGCATCATCCATCACCGCGATCATCCGCGCGGCCACCTCGGTGAATGCCTCACCCCAGCTCGGCTTGCGCGGGTTGATGATCCACGGCCAGGTGCGCGGGTGCAGCAGGAGCGACGGACCGAACTCCACCACTCCGCCCTCGAACATGTTGTGCGGTTCGATCAGGCGATCGTCGGTGGCGATGTCGAGGCTGAACCTTTCGGACCAGTCCTTCGCCGATTCCTGCGCACGCTCCAGCGGGCTCGCGTACAGCGCGGTGATCGGACGGTCGGCGAAGTGCTCGGCGGTGGCGATGGCCATCCGGTGTCCGAGCTCGGAGAGGTGGAACCCCGGGATGCGTCCGTAAAGGATGCCGTCGGGGTTGTGCACCTCGCCGTGACGGACGAGATGTATGAGGGTGGCGGCCACAGCACCCATTCTACGTTTCGCGCCGCTGCGCGATTGCCGAGAGGGAAGCAGCATCGGGTGGGCAGTAAACTCGGGGATCGTGAATCGTACCCTGATCAAGAACCTTGCAGCATCCGCCGATGGCCCCGTCTCGGTCTCCGGGTGGGTGGAGACGGTGCGTGACCAGAAGAAGGTGCAGTTCGTCGTGCTTCGCGACGAGTCCGGCGCCGTTCAGCTCGTGCATCCGCGCATCTTCAATGAAGACGGAACACCGGCGGCCGACGCCGTGGCCGACGAGATCTCGAGCCTGAGCCAGGGCACCTTCCTCACCGTCACCGGCACTCTCAAGCACGACGAACGGGTGAAGCTCGGCGGCGTTGAGATCAAGGTCGAGGCGCTCGAAATCGCCGCCCGCGCGATCGCCGAGACCCCCATCGCCGATGACTCCGCCGTCGACAAGCGCATGGACTGGCGATTCCTCGACCTGCGGGTGCCGCGCAACGCACTGATCTTCCGCGTGCAAACGACGTTCGAGCATGCAATGCGCACCTACTGGATCGACAACGACTTCATCGAGCTGCACACGCCGAAGCTCATGGCGAGCGCCAGCGAGTCGAAGGCGGAACTGTTCGAGCTGGGCTACTTCGAAACGAAGGCCTACCTTGCGCAGAGCCCGCAGTTCTTCAAGCAGATGGCCCAACCGGCCGGTTTCGGCAAGATCTTCGAGATTGGCCCGGCATTTCGCGCCGACCCGTCGTTCACGAGTCGGCACGCTACCGAATTCACGAGCGTCGACGCCGAGATCAGCTGGATCGACAGCCACGAAGACGTTATGCGCATGCATGAGGAGCTGCTCGTCGCGGGACTCACCGCCGTGAAGGAGAAGCACGGCGACCAGATCCGTGAGCTATTCGGTGTTGAGGTGACCGTGCCGACGATGCCGTTCCCGCGCATCCCCCTCGCCGAGGCGAAAAGGATTGTGGCCGAGCGCGGCTACGAGGTGCCGCGCGCCGATGACGACATGGACCCTGAGGGCGAGCGCCGCATCTCCGCCTACGCGAAGGAGGAGTTCGGGCACGAGTTTGTCTTCCTCACCGACTACTCCTCGAGCATCCGACCGTTCTACCACATGCGACACGCGGATGATGCGGGCCTCACAAACAGCTACGACCTCATCTTCAACGGCGTCGAAATCTCGACCGGTGCCCAGCGTGAGCACCGGGTCGACGTGCTCGAGAGCCAGGCGCGCGACAAGGGTATCGACCCCGAGGAGCTCGATTTCTACCTTGACTTCTTCCGCTATGGGGTCCCGTCGCATGGCGGCTTCGGAATGGGGCTCAGCAGGGTGCTCATGCTGCTCCTCGGGCTACCCAACCTGCGTGAGGCCACCTACCTGTTCCGTGGGCCGACGCGTCTGACACCGTAGCTCGGCTCAGCCGGTCGCCGACCCGACGAAGGCTCGTGCCGATGCTGATACCGTGGCCCCCATGAGCACCCTGACAGACCCCGACCGTTCCGCCGCCGTCGAAGCCGGCGAGCAGCTCATCCGATTGCTCCGCACGCACGTGGACCAAGTCGCCAATGGCAACGACGACGGAGACGCGGCAGAGGAAACCGACCGCGCTCTGTGGGAGGCCGTCGCCGCCTATGGCGACGCCCTGGACATCCTCTACGGCGATGACGAAGAGACCGATGACACCACGGAGCCGGACGAGCTGACATTCACCGTGCGCACCCGTTACGACTACACGGTGGTAGACGAGAAGGCTTTCCTCGCCGGGGGTCGGGGCATCGCGGGCGCCGTCGAGGCGTTGCTCCAGCGCGCCGGCGGCAAGCCGGTTCCGGCCCTCGAGGTCGCTGCACTGGAGACGGGGAGTGGTCTCGTCACGGTGCACCTGAACGACGAACCGCTCACCGCGGAGGACTTTGCCGATGCCGAGGAGCCGACGGACCTGCTGCTCGTCGATCCGAATGAATCGCTGCAGTTCGTGCTCGACGAACCCGTGTACGGCTCGCGGGCCGAGGCCGAGGCGGCTGCTCGGCGCGACCTGGAGTAATCAGCGACTGCCGACGTCGTGCAGATGGTGCACCGGGTCATGGGTCCTGGTCCCAGTTGTCAAAGCGCGGCTCGTCCTCGCTGAGGATGAGACGGAGCCTGAGCGCGGCAGCGTTCTCCCGCAGCTGGCGCGGAATGTCGTCGAAGTCCGCAGCTCCTGCATCGAACCCGCACTCGCGGCACCGCCGCTCGAGCACCCAGGTCCAGTCCTTCGAGGCGGGCGTTATGGCCATGCGCCGCGCTGGTCAGCGATGGCCGCGTCACACCAGGAAGTCGACCGCGGCCCTCTCCGAGACGAGGGGGCGGATGATTCCGGCAACCCGCTGATGCTCGGGGTGATCGATGTACGCGCGGAGGGCCGCCTCGTCGTCGTAGTCTGCGACAAGCACGAGATCCCAGTTCGTGGGGAGTGGCACCGCATTCTCGGCCACCCTGAGGCTGCGAATCTCGGGGATGAGCGGCACGAGCGACTGGAGCGCCTCGGCGATCGTCGCGGCGTACTCGCTTCTGGTGGCCGGGTCTTCGGCCGCAAGCTTCCACGAGATGATGTGTCTGAGCATTCATGCCTCCAGTAGTGCCGCGCGAAGCCGCGCGGGATCGATCCGCCAGATGTTGTGCACCGCACCGTTCAGGAGCAGCACCGGGATCTCCTCCGAGTACCGCTCGAGCAGCGCCTCGTCATCGAGGATCGACAGCTCCTCGACCGTGATCGAGGGGGCGGATGATTCTCCGTCGAGTTCCGCGACCACTGCGGTGATCACTTCCCTCGCTGCGTCGCACAAGTGACAACCCGGCTTCGCGATGAGGGTGAGAGCAGCGATGGACACGGGTCAACCCTAGTTCGGAAGCACTTCAGGCTCGGCCGATCGCTCGCCGGCGCAGGGAGAGCAGCAAAAAACGCCGGACCTGACGGCCCGGCGTTCCGCGAACACGTTACTTCTTGTTGCGGCGCTGGTGACGGGTCTTGCGAAGCAGCTTGCGGTGCTTCTTCTTCGCCATGCGCTTGCGACGTTTCTTGATTACCGAGCCCATAGGTACCTCATCTGTTCTGGATTGCCGCCGGGTCCGTTCAGAACCTCGGAAAATTGCCTCGGAGCAGTCTACTCCCATCGGCGCTGGTCGCCAGTCGACTGCTATCCGACGTCTACTATGTGCGCGTCGACGACCGCCCGGACGGCGGATTCGGGAACTCGGAACGAGCGGCCGAAGCGGATGGCCGGCAGTTCGCCGGAGTGCACCAGCCGGTAGACAGTCATCCTCGACACGCGCATCATGTCGGCGACCTCGGCCACCGTGAGGAAACGCATCCCGGACAGGTCCCCCGACATCGTCTCCGCCTCTTGCCGCAGCTATTGCTTCGCCTATTGGTTCCGGATCTGTGACCGGTGGTGCTGATGTTACTGGAGTGGGGCCTACCTGCCCAGCACTCTCTTGATGGGCCCGACGACCCCGTGCCGCATTCCCGACGCAGCGCCGCGCGCGAAGGCTCGGATCCGGTGTGAGGCATCCGCAGCTCCGCGACCGATGGATGTTCCCGCCTCGCTCGTCCCCGCCTCGGAGGCACGCCGCGACGACGCCGGCAGGCCGGATCCCGACCACGCCGTGAATGCCTGAGCTCCGCCATCGTCCTGGTCGAAATCCGCACTGAGAAACGGCACGAGCCAGTCGTCCATCGTCTCGAGAGGGGCTGGGTCGAGACTGTAGAAACGGTGCTGCCCCATCTCCCGCACGGTGACGAGCCCGATTTCGCGCAGCACCTTGAGGTGCTTCGACACGGTGGGCTGGCTGAGACCGAGCTTTTCCACCATCTCACCCACGCTGAGTTCGCCCGTTTCGGAGCCCGAGGAGATGAATCGGTCGAGAAGCGCCCGCAGCAGGTCGCGGCGTGTCGCGTCCGCGATCACGTCAAAGATGTCAGCCATGGCAACAGGGTATAGGCAGTCGCGCGAGGAGTACGATGACGAGGCGTTGGACCGAGGCCAACGATTTTCGACGAATTGAGGGGAAGTGGATGCGCGGCAACCCGCTGACACGACGGTCGGCACTCGGGCGGGCGCGCGACCTCATCGACGCCTTCGCGGCCGCCACACCCGCACGCTTCGCGATCATGATCTTCGCCGGGCTCGTCTTCCTGTTCACGCTCTTGCTCGGGCTTCCGATCTCCAACCGAACGCCCGGCTTCACCCCTCTCGTCGACGCCTTCTTCACCGCCGTTTCCACCATCTGCGTCACGGGCCTCTCCACGGTGGACATGGCGACGTACTGGTCGCCGTTCGGTCACGCGGTGATCTTCATCGGTGTGCAGATCGGCGCCGTCGGTGTGCTCACCCTCGCCTCGATCCTGGGACTTGTCATCTCGCGCAGGCTCGGGCTGCGCCAGAGGCTGATGGCCGCGAGTGACAGCAACTCGTCGCGGATCCAGAGAGGACCGGTCTCGGAGGGCCAGGCGGTGCGGTTGGGGGAGATCGGCGGCCTCCTGGTGACAGTTGCCCTCAGCATGCTGATCATCGAGGTCGTGATCGCACTCCTGCTCTTTCCGCGGGTGCTGCCAGAGAGCAACGGGCTTCTCGACGCGCTCTGGATCTCGTCGTCGTTCGCCGTCATGTCGTTCACCAACACGGGATTCATCCTCGTCCCCGACGGACTCGCCCCGTTCGCGACCGACCCGTGGTTCCTCACCGTGATCATGCTGTCTGTGTTCCTGGGAGCGATCGGGTTTCCGGTCATCTATGCGCTGTCGAAGAATCTGCGCAAGCCCAAGCGGTGGTCGCTGCACGTCAAACTCACCCTGGTCACGACGCTCGCGCTTTTCGTTCTGGGCGCTCTCGCCTTCTTCGTTCTCGAGTTCACCAACCCGCGAACCTTCGGCTCGATGGACTTCGGCCAACGCTCACTGCAGGCCCTCTTCCTTTCGATGATGACCAGGTCCGGCGGGTTCTCCACGATCGACATCGCGGAGCTCAACGGGTCAAGCCTGCTCATCGGCGACATGCTCATGTTCGTCGGCGGCGGCGCCGCCTCGACGGCGGGCGGAATCAAGGTGACGACCCTCGCTATCCTGTTCCTCGCGGCGTTCGCCGAGGCACGCGGTAATCAGTCGATGGAGGCGTTCGACCGCCGAATCCCCTCGGACGTGTTGCGGCTCGCTGTCAGCGTCGTGCTTTGGGGCGCGACGACGGTCGCGACGGCGTGCATCCTCGTGCTCCAGCTCACCGATGCACCCCTCGACTTCGTGCTGTTCGACGTCATCTCGGCGTTCGCAACCTCGGGACTCAGCACCGGTCTGACCCAGAGCGCCCCGGATTCCGCGGCGTATGTCATCGCCGCCACGATGTTCCTCGGCCGCGTTGGTACAGTGACTCTCGCCGCTGCTCTCGCGGCCAGCACCCGCCGGCAGCTGTTCACCCGTGCAGAAGAAAGGCCGATCGTTGGTTGACAGGATCGCTCACAACGCCCCGGTGATCATCATCGGGCTTGGCCGGTTCGGAGCCGCGACCGCCGGACAGCTCGACCGGCTCGACCGAGAGGTACTGGCCGTCGACGAGAGCGCCGCTCTCGTGCAGAAGTGGTCGGAACGCGTCACCCACGCGGTTCAGGCGGATGCCCGCAGTATCGACGCTCTTCGTCAGATCGGTGCTCAAGATTTCTCAGTGGCCGTCGTCGCGGTCGGCTCATCCATCGAGGCGAGCGTGCTGATCACCGCGAACCTCGTCGACTTGAAGATCCCGCAGATCTGGGCGAAGGCGATCAGCAAGTCGCACGGAACAATCCTCCGGCGCATCGGCGCGAACCACGTCATCTACCCGGAGGCGGAGGCCGGCGAGCGGGTCGCTCACCTCGTCTCGGGGCGGATGCTCGACTTCATCGAGTTCGACGACGACTTCGCGCTCGTCAAGATGTATCCACCGAAACCGATCCGGGGCATCTCGCTCGGCGAATCGGGCGTTCGCCGCAAGTTCGGCATCACCGTGGTGGGAGTGAAGTCCCCCGGCAGGGAGTTCACCTACGCGACTCCGGACACGGTGATCTCCAACCACGACCTGATCATCGTGAGCGGCAACTCGCTTGACATCGAGAAGTTCGCTGCCCTGCAGGCCTGAGCGGTGCCGCAACGCATTCCCCCAGTAGCGGGAGCGCCTAGCCCGCCGCAAGCTCCTGCGCGCGGGCTATCGCCGCTGCCGTCGCCCGGTCGAACAGACCGCTGAGGTTCGCCTCCTCGAGCACGCCGATCGCCCGCTCCGTCGTGCCCTTCGGGCTGGTCACTCGACGCCGAAGCTCCGCGGGACCGGCATTCGATGACGCCAGCAGCTCCGAGGCACCCCGGAACGTGTTCTCCACCATCAGGCTCGCCTGTTCGTCGCTGAACCCGAGCCCCACCGCCGTGCGCGTCAACTCCTCGATGAGGAAGAAGACGTAGGCAGGGCCCGATCCAGATATTGCACTCACGGCATCGATCTGGCTCTCCGGAACCTCTATCACGGCTCCCACGGTGCCGAACAAGGCGGATGCCACCGCCACGTCGTCGACCGACGCCCGGCTTCCCCCGCTCAAGCCGGTCACACCACGGCCGACTGTCGACGGAGTGTTCGGCATCGCACGCAGAACCGCCCCCGGCACGAGCGCCTCCATCGTGGCAAGCGTCACACCCGCCGCGACGCTGATCACGATCGAGCCGGGTTCGAGTGCGTCCCGGATCTCCCGCAGCAGGTCGGCCACCATGATCGGCTTGACCGCCACGAGCACGATTCGGGCACCCGCGACCGCGATCAGGTTGGCGGTCGGCTCGACGTCCGTTGCGAAGCTGGTGACGGCGTCCGATCGCAGCGCAGCCGCTTTCGTCTCCGTGCGATTGGTCACCCGGATGCCGCCCTGCACTGTGACGTCGGGCGACAACAACCCCGAGAGGATCGCTCCGCCCATGGATCCGGTTCCGAGAATGGCGATGGGAGGAAGTGTGACCATACGGTCATCCTAGGATTGACGACATGAGCGCATCGGGCGGAAATAGGGCGATCATCGCGGCACTGCTGGCCAACACCGGCATCGCGATCACCAAATTCATCGCATGGCTATTCTCCGGCTCGAGCTCGATGCTCGCGGAGAGTGTGCACTCGGTCGCCGACGCGGGCAACCAGCTACTGCTGCTTCGCGGCGGAAAGCTGGCGAGGCGCAAGGCGACGCCCGAGCACCCGTTCGGGTTCGGCCGGGAGCGCTACGTCTACGCGTTCGTCGTTGCAATCATCCTGTTCAGCGTCGGCGGAATGTTCTCGATCTACGAGGGCGTGAACAAGCTGCAGCATCCGCATCCGCTCAACGTGCCGTGGCTGCCCGTGCTCGTGCTCGTCATAGCGATCCTCCTCGAGTCGTTCTCGCTGCGCACGGCGGTCATCGAGTCGAACCGCGTGCGCGGCAAGCAGACGTGGGTGCAGTTCGTCCGCCGTGCGAAGTCGCCCGAGCTGCCGGTCGTCTTGCTCGAAGACATCGCCGCACTGCTCGGCCTGGTGTTCGCCCTGATGGGCGTTGGGCTCACGATCATCACCGGCAACAGTCTTTTCGACGCGCTCGGCACCATCGCGATCGGCGCTCTTCTGATCGTCGTCGCCATCATCCTCGGAATCGAGACGAAGAGCCTGCTCGTTGGCGAGGGAGCCGGCGCAGATGACGCCGCGAAGATCCGCGACGCGATCAACGCGGACCCCGACGTCGAAGCGCTCATCCACATGAAGACGCTCTACCTCGGACCGGATGAACTTCTCGTCGCCGCGAAGATCGCGTTCGCCAGCAAGACGCGACTGTCGGATGTAGCAACCGCGATCAACGCCGTCGAGGCGCGGGTTCGCGCCGCCGTCCCGGTCGCTCGCGTGATCTACCTGGAACCCGACGTGTTCGCCGCGCCGGGACACGGAAATCCGCCGACCGATGCCATTGTGATCAAGGCCGCGGACTGATCCGGTGAGTGCCGCAACAGAAGGCAAAGTCGCCCTGGTCATTCTGCATCTTGGTATCGCGCACCTGGGCAGTCTCGAGCCGGTGTTGACCGGGCGCGGCTACGAGATCCGCTACCTCGACGCGGTCGACATCGCTTCGGCTCCTTCCGATGTCGATCTCGTCATCGTGCTTGGCGGCGACATGGGCGTGCACGAGAAGGACGAGTATTCGTTCATCGTCGACGAGCTGGCGTTCCTGACGCGTCGCCTGGAGGCGGAACTGCCGACCCTGGGGATCTGCCTGGGTGCCCAGATGATGGCCGAGGCGCTTGGCGGGCGCGCGAGCAAGGGCAAGTCGGTCGTTATCGGCTTCCGTCAGGTCAATCTCACCGAAGCCGGTCTCGACTCCCCGCTACGTCACTTCGCCACGGTGCCCGTCATGCAGTGGCACGGCGACAGCTTCCGATTGCCCGCGGGGGCCACGCGCCTGGCGAGTTCGGCCGAGTACAGCAACGAGGCGTTCCGACTCGGCGACTTCGCGCTTGCGCTGCAGTTCCACCCGGAACTCACCGGCGAGATGTACGCGGAGTGGATCGCTGACGGCGACAAGGAGCTCGCGGGCTACGGCATCGATCCGGCCGAGCTGCTCGCACAGCGTGACCGTTACGGTGTCGACATGGAGCGGGCCGCGCAGCTCATGCTGGCGGAATGGCTCGACGCACTGTAGCCCTAGCGTCTCTCGGCGAAGAACTCGAGCAGCAACGCGGCGCACGCGTCGGCCTCCACTCCCGCCACCACCTCGGCGCGATGGTTCAGGCGACGATCGCGCAACACGTCGTACACGCTGCCCGCCGCGCCGGCCTTCTCGTCCCAGGCGCCGAACACGACGCGAGGAATGCGTGCCGAGAGAATCGCCCCCGCGCACATGACGCACGGCTCGAGGGTCACCACGAGGGTCGCCCCGGTCAGGTGCCAGTCCCCTGTCGTAGCTGCCGCCGCTCGAATCGCGACGACCTCGGCGTGCGCGGTCGGGTCCTGGCGCAACTCGCGCTCGTTGCGGCCTCGACCGATCACCGTGCCATCAGCTGCGAGAACGAGCGCGGCGACCGGAACATCACCCGAGTCCAGGGCGAGGCGGGCGTCGGCGACAGCGTCGCGCATCCAGTCGACATATCCGGCCACGTCTCGTGCCTCCCTGACGACCAGCTTCCTGAACGCCAGCCTCCGATAGATTGAGCCTATGCGAGTACACGTTGCCGACCATCCGCTCATCACGCACAAGCTGACGGTGCTGCGCGACAAGACGACCTCGTCGCCGACCTTCCGGGCACTCACCGAAGAACTTGTGACGCTCCTCGCCTACGAGGCGACGCGGGCGGTGCGAGTGGAGACCGTCACCGTGCAGACGCCCGTATCCGAGGCCGAGGGCCTCGCCATCAGCCTCCCCCGGCCGCTCGTCGTGCCGATTCTGCGAGCGGGCCTCGGCATGCTCGAGGGCATGGTCAAGCTCGTGCCAACCGCGGAGGTCGGTTTCCTCGGCATGGTGCGCAACGAAGAAACCTTCCAGCCGGACATCTACGCTGAGCGGCTGCCCGATGACCTCTCCAATCGCCAGTGCTTCGTCCTCGATCCGATGCTTGCCACTGGCGGTTCACTCATCGCCGCGATCGAGTACCTCTTCGAGCGGGGGGCGGAAGATGTGACGGCGATCTGCTTGATCGGAGCCCCCGAGGGTCTCGCGGCCGTCGAGCGCGCCACCGAGGGACGTGAAGTGACCATCGTGCTCGGCTCGCTCGACGAGCGCCTCAATGAGGTCGGTTACATCGTGCCGGGGCTCGGCGATGCCGGCGACCGGCTCTATGGCACCGTCTGAGCCTTCCGCGGCCGACTTGACAGGACCGTGCTCCTGAAAGAGACTGGCTGGCATGACCATGAACGTGCACGCCCTGACCTCCCTTGAGGCTTGTGGTGCTGCCGGTATGCCGGTCAGCGCCGTTCCGTGTTGTCGAATGTGTGCCTAACCGGCCAAATCCTTGTCGAGCTCGACGCACGCGTGACACGTCCACGCCGCGTGAACTCCCGGATCGTCTCCTTCATAACGGACGCGAACCGCCCCGCACGACCAGCAACTCCCCGAAGGATCACACCCTCATCATCAGAGGCCCTTCACCCCATTCAAGGACCCCAGGCACATGTCTCTCGCAACCGTTGACCGTCCCCGCCCCTACGATTCCTCGTCGGCGCCCGCGCTTGCGGCGGCGCCGGGCCCGGGCGCTTCTGCTTCAGCTCCCACCGCTACCGCCTCTCGGCACCTGCGCGCAGTCCCCGAAGGCACCGAACCGCGCGGTTTCGTTCTCTACGTGGGTGTCGACGACGCCAAGGCCGCTGCTGCCGGAACCGACCTGGGCGCGATTGTCGAACAGCTCAAGAAGCTCACCGCCCAGCTCGCGCCCGGTTCCGAGACGTACGCGGCAGTGGCACTGGCACCTGCCGGTGCCGGGGGACGCGACGTGGATGTCGTGCGCCTGGCCCTGCAGGACCCCTCCGCCCTCGCCAAGCATCGCCAGGTTGAAGAGCCCGCACCGGACGAGAAGCGTGACGGTGTCGTGATCGACCTGTCTCGAAAGCGCCTCGTGCTGAACGAGGAGGTGGCGGCCGTGACTTACAAGGAGTTCGAGCTGCTGCAGTACCTCGTACTGCGCGAGGGGCGCACGATCGAGCGCGCCGAACTGATCACGGCCCTCTGGTCCGAGAGTGACGAAGATGCACCCAGTGAGCGCACGATCGACGTGCACGTGCGACGACTTCGCTCCAAGCTCGGTGCCTACGAAGACATCGTGCGCACCGTCCGCGGGGCTGGGTACCGGTTCGACCGGCATGCGGATGTCTCGATTCGGTACGCCTCGACGCCGAGTCCCGACTTCTTCTAGCGGTAGTCCCCAGGGGGCTCCTATGCTGGGGCGACCATTCGCCGCCGTGCCAGCTCGGGAGGCAACCCATCCCCACCCGACAGGCCACCGCTGCGGCCATCACGCTACTGATGCTCGGCCTTGTCGGCTGTGCAATCGCGGCGCCGGATCCGGCAGCGTCTCCGCCCCCGACTTCGGGTACTGCTGAACAGACGCCGACCTCCGCTCCCCCGGACTTGCCGACGTCATCGATCGCTATTCCGACCGACTGCCGCGACCTCATGAGTCCCACCGCGTATGCTGCGACGTTCGGCGACCTCCCGCTCAACCATCCCGCCGTGGTCGGCCCCCGCGATGCGGGCGCCGTCACGCCATCGTCGCCGCCTACCGGCGCGACGGCCGAGGAGATTCTGTCGCACGCGACGCAGTTGCGTTGCATCTGGCGCGACCCGATGGCCGACATCACCTATCTGGCGGCGACGATAGGAACAGCCGACACTGCGACCGGTCGGCTTCACCTGGAAGAGCTGGCCGCGTCGGGCTATACGTGCGTCGGGGTTCACGGCGGCACCCGCTGTCAGATGGTCAAGCCCGACGAGACCTACCCTGTCGACGAGGGCTACACCGCCTTCCTCCGAGACGACATCTACATCTACGTGGGCCAGGCGAATTTCGCGACCGAGGATCTCCTGGGTGAGTTCGTCGACAACCTCTGGGGTTGATCGAGAAACTTCTCTGTCGTTCGAGAAATAACGGTTTGGTAACTAGCGTTTGTTACCTGCCTGTTATACATTCGTAAAGCGGAAGTTGTTTGCTGTGGCAACCGAAGCGGAATGTGATTGCAGGACACTCTTGGTGCAAGGGAGAGGGTCGGTTTCTAGCCTCTGAAACCGACCCTCAGTCCTGTTTCTGGATAATTCCCCGGTTTCCGACATCAGGTTTGTTGCCTCCGCACGCGCTGACTTCCGTAAGGTGGTTCTCGTGGGAGAGACAAGCCTGTGAGCGACAAGCGCATAGCCGTAGCGGCCTGGGAGTCGCTTTTCCGAGCCCAAGTATCGGTCATGCGCCACCTTCACGCCGAGTTTCCGACCGGCGAACTGTCACTCAACGAGTACGACGTGCTGTTCAACCTCTCCCGACAGGAGGGGTGGCGGCTCCGGATGAAGGAGCTCAATAAGTACCTGCTCCTCACGCAACCGAGCGTCAGTCGACTGATCGATCGTCTCGCGGTTCGCGGAATGGTGCACAAGTCGAGCGACCCGACGGACGCGAGGGGGATCGTCGTCGAGCTCACCGACCACGGTTTCGACGTGTTCCGTCGGGTCGCCGTGAAACACATCGAGTCCATCACTGAGCGCGTCGGAGCCGCCCTCACCGACGACGAACTCATCCAGCTTTCGGTGCTCAGCGAAAAGCTCCGAGCCTTCGGACCCTGATGGCAGGCGCCACCCTCGTCTGGCTTCGCGACGACCTTCGTGTGGCCGACAACCCTGCCCTGCACGCCGCCGCGAAACGAGGCGCGCCAATCGCAGTCGTGTACCTACTCGACGAGGAGAGCGTGGGCTTCCGTGCGACAGGCGGTGCAGCGCGCTGGTGGCTTCACCACAGCCTCACCGCGCTCACCCAAGGCCTCGAGGGCTTAGGTGCCAGGCTGGTGCTTAGGCGCGGCGCCGCCGCGATCGAAATCCCCCGCCTCGTCGAGGAGACCGGCGCGACAACAATCCTGTGGAACCGGCGCTATGCCGGCCCAGCCCGCGCGGTGGATGCCGCACTCAAGGCGAGCCTGCGTCGGGGTGGCGTCGAAGTGGCAAGCTTCCAGGCGGGTCTCCTGCATGAGCCGTGGACGGTTGCGACGGGGCAGGGCACACCGTTTCGTGTGTTCACCCCGTTCTGGAATGCGTGCCTCGCGAGAGGCGAGCCGCGGCATCCGCTCCCTGCACCTCCGTCGCTCGAACCCGCGCCCGCTGTGCCGAGCGACGACCTCGACGACTGGGGCCTGCTGCCGACCCGACCCGACTGGGCGGGTGGCCTGCGCGGGACCTGGACACCGGGCGAGCGCGGGGCAGCCGAGACTCTCGCCGCCCTCACGACCGAATCCATTCAGGCCTACGCCGAAAGTCGAAACGAGCCCGGCGTGGACGCGACCTCCCGGTTGTCACCGCGCCTCCGCTGGGGCGAGCTGAGCCCGTTCCAGGTTTGGCGCCACGTGTCGCAGGGTGCGAGCACCCCAGCGCAGAGAGCGAGAGCGGCACCCTTCCTACGCCAGCTCATCTGGCGCGAGTTCAACTGGAACATCCTCTACCATCACCCGGATCTGGCGACGAAGAACTTCCGGCCGGAGTTCGACGCCTTCCCGTGGGTGGAGCCCGAGAAGGGCGAACTCGAAGCTTGGCGACACGGGCGCACGGGCGTCCCCCTTGTCGACGCCGGCATGCGGGAGCTGTGGCACACCGGCGCCATGCACAACCGGGTGCGACTGGTCACGGCCAGTTTCCTGATCAAGAACCTGTTGATCGACTGGCGCCTCGGCGAGCAGTGGTTCTGGGACACTCTCGTCGACGCCGACGAGGCCAACAACCCGGCCAACTGGCAGTGGGTGGCCGGATCAGGGGCGGATGCCGCGCCCTACTTCCGCATCTTCAATCCGGTACTTCAGGCGGAGAGGTTCGACCCCCATCGCGACTACCAGCGGCGGTGGATTCCCGAGCTCGGCACCGCCGATTACCCGGAGCCGATCGTCGACCTGAAGAGGTCGCGGCAGGACGCGCTCGACGCGTACGCCGTCGTCAAGCGCCAATCGGGCTGACCGGGCGTCCGCCGCTCACGGCGACGGCGCCCGCAGCCAGCCGTACGCCGGCGTTTGCGGCCGAGACCGCGTCCCGATCCCGCATCCAAGACGCGAGGAATCCTGCGCAGAACGCGTCGCCCGCACCGGTCGGATCGGTGATGGATGCCGACACCGCCGCCACCCGGGTCGTCGAATCACCGCTCGCGACGACCACGCCGTCACGCCCGAGCGTGAGCGCGACGACGCTGAACCTGCGCGCCAGGGACATCGCCACGAGCTCCGGATCGGAGGCGCCCGTCAGAACGCGGCCCTCCTCGAGGTTCGGAAAGAGCAGGCGGGCGCCCGAGATCGCATCGAGAAAGCGTTTAGCGCCGAAATCGGCGAGATTCCCCGCCGAACCTGGATCCACCGAGATATCCACCCCCCGTTCGACGGCCCGGGCGATGAGGTTTCGCAGTGCGACGGGATCCGCGCTGTCCATGACGTTGTAGCCGGAGAGGTGCAGCAGCCCCGCCGCGTCCAGCAACTCGTCCGTCACCGACCGCGGGTCAAGGCTCGCATTGGCGCCGCGCTCGGTGAGCATGCTGCGACGTTCTCCGTCGACGAGCACCACTATGGCGCCCGTTGGCAGCGTGCGGTGTGCACCGAGAAGGGGCCGGATGCCGCCGCCGCGCATCAGCGCGCAGTGGCGAGCCAAGTCGCCCTCCCCCACGACGCCGACGAAGTCGACGGGCGCGCCGAGCGAACCGAGCCAAGCCGCCACGTTCGCAGCAGACCCCCCCGGGCAGTGGCGTATCGACGCCGGCGTATCCGTGTCCGTGCGGATCGGGCCGGACGGCACGACGACGATGTCATCGATGACGTCACCGAAGACAACGATGCGGTCGTCACCTGACACGTCAGGGACTGCCGTCACGCGAGGACCAGGCAACCGCGATCTCGCCTGCCACGCGCACATTGTTGCGGGCGAGGTCGAGGTTCACCTCGAGACTGCGCCCGTTCGACGCATCGACGATGAAGCGAAGCAGGAACGGGGTTACAGCCTTGCCCCGCACGCCCGCCCGCTCGGCTGCGGCGAGCGCCTCGCCGAGAACTCGGTCGTGTTCGGTGGGATCCCACTGCTGCTCTAGCGGGATCGGGTTGGCCACGACGATGCCTTGCCTGTGACCGAGCTGGTCCTGGCTCAGCATGATCGCCGCGACCTGCTCGGCCGACTCGACGGACCAGTCGAGCTCGTGTGCCGACTCGGTCAGCCAGAAACTCGGGAAGATGCGCGTGCGGAACCCCACCACCGGCACGCTCAGCGTCTCGAGGCGCTCGAGGGTCGCCGCGATGTCCAGCACGGATTTCACGCCGGCGCTCACCACGGTCACGGGTGTCCTGGCCAGCGTCGAGAGGTCGGCGGATTCGTCGAAGGTGTCGGATGCGCCACGATGCACGCCACCCAGCCCGCCAGTGGCGAACACGCGGATTCCCGCGAGAGCGGCGAGATGGGCGGTTGCCGCGACCGTCGTCGCCCCGGATGCCCCGGCGGCGGCGAGTATCGGAAGGTCGCGTACGCTCGCCTTCGCGAGATCCTCGTTGGCGATGCGCCGCAAGCCTTCGGCATCCAGCCCAATCTGAGGCAGACCATCCAGCACCGCTATCGTCGCCGGCGTGACGCCCATTTCTACGAGCAATCGCTCGAACTCCCGTGCGGCCTCGTGGTTGCGCGGCCGCGGCAACCCGTGCGAGATGATCGTGGACTCGAGAGCGACGACCGGGCGCCCTTCGGCGAGCGCGGCGGATACGGTTTCAGCGAGAACGAATGGTGTCGTCATGGAACGTCAACCTATCGTGCGCTGGAGGGTCGTCGGGGAATGAGGCCACCGGCCTCCTTCGCGTTGGACGACGAGACCGCCGTCGCGTCGACGGATTGCTGTCGATCCGCAGGGTGCGTAGCGTGGATCAGACCTGATCAGCTGAAGGAGATGAGTGAATGGACAGGGAATACGAACCGAACCTGGACGACGACCGCATCGTCGACCTCATCGAGGAAGACGAGCACAAGCCGCCGCTTCCGACACTGGATCCGGACGAACGCGTGGAGGCGTCGGACGAGGAACTCCCGCCGCTCGATGACGACCGTGAGGAAGTCTGATGCGATCCCTCGTCCGGTCGGTGGTCGTCGTTCCAGGCGTCTCACGCGCCGAGGGGTAGCCGGAGAACCGCGGCGGCTTTCGGCGGAGATCGCGTAGTGCATTCTGTACGGCCGGCCGGCGCTTCACTCGTCGGACTGAAGCTCGACAAGCGCCGCCTTTGCGGCACCCCTCAACCGCGCAATAGCCAGGCGTGGCGTCGGCATCCTTGAGCGCGTGAGCCGATTTCCGCGCCAGCGATTCGTGCAGCTGGGCATCCGTCGCCATACCTCTGCGGTGCCGTCGGCGGTCTCTCGCGCAACGTCGCCAAGCGGGTATGGGGTGATGCGCGTGTATGCGATTCCTCCTGGCCGTGACCCCCGTACGGGTGTCGTCACTCAGCGGCGCTTGCACCTACGCTCGGCAGCAGCCTTGAAAGGACCTCATGCCCGAGCCGATCGACTCCACTTCCCAGCAGCCGACTCGACCGACAGCGTCGGATACCGTGAAGGCCGGGTGGTATGACGACGGATCAGGTCGTCAAAGATGGTGGAACGGCACGCAGTGGACAGAGGACTATCTCTCCGCGAACGCCAGCGCGAAGTCGGTGCGCGCCGCGATGCCGAGTTGGTTCGAACCGACGCTGAGCACGTGGCTCGTCGGCAGCGTCGTCGTCGTCTTCCTTCTCATCGCGCTCGTCAGCACGGGGTTCTACGGCCTCGTGATGATGGCAGGCATGGCCGGCCTCATCACCGCGCTCTACGTGATCTTCACCGGCCGGAGGTCATGGGCGCTGATTCCGAGCCGCAAGGTCGCAGCAATCACCCTCGTCGGCTGTCTACTCGCGACGGGGCTGGGTTCCTCCGCCTACGGCAGTACCCAGCCAGCAGAGCTCGTTGCAGTCGAGGAACCCGCGGTCGCTGAGGAGAAGCCAGCCCCCACACCGACCCCCACACCGAAGCCTGCCGCGGAGTTCACGGAGGAAGCACCCGCCGACCCCGCAACCGTCACCGAAGCGTCGGAGGCCGCAGCAGTCGTCGTCGGCGACACGAGCGCAACCGACACAACGGCGCTGGCTCTGCTCGCGACCATCCCCGTCAAGGGGAAGGCCCCGAAGACCGGATACGACCGCACCGGCATGTTCGGCAGCGCCTGGCTCGACGTCGACCGCAACGGCTGCGACACCCGCAACGACATCCTCGCCCGCGACCTCACCGGCGAAACCCTGGAGCCGAACAACTGCGTGGTGCTGACCGGCACGCTGGCCGACAAATACACCGGAACGACCATTAACTTCGTCCACGGCAAGAAGACCAGCACCCTCGTGAGATCGAGAGCAGCAGGCAGCCGGCTACAGCTGCCCCGACTGCGGCCGGCGCAGAACGTGCACGGCGGCCATCATGGTTCTCGACCTGCAGGGCTGACCGATCCGAAACACGCACCCGTCTGGTCGATGTCTACGCATATTTTCAGGTAGAGGACGGCTGATCATGCGGCTCGGTACGAACCACCGGACGTAACCGCCGGTCCACCAGTGGGCCGCCATGGCCCGCGACCAGCTGGCGGTCGAGCTCGCGGGACTCGAGGATGTCACCTTGGTGGTCCTGGCGGGAGAGCAGTACCGGACCGCGATCAGCGACGTCCCGTGGCCGGTTGAGATCCCTATGACAGGCTTGGGCATTGGGCAGCAGCTTGGCTGGCTGACCGCCAGACTTTCCGGTGATCCCGTCCACATATAGGCTGCCGTCTACGCATGTTCCAGGGCAGGGGGAGGTCTTTTCCTGCAGGGCAGCATCGCCCACACTTTCTATCGGGGGACAACTTGAAGACACGCACCACCCGCCTGCTGGCCGTCGCGACCCTGACGGGGATCCTGCTCGTTGCCACGGCCTGCGCGGCACCGCAGCCAAGCACGCAGCCGTCCGCCACGACGCCAGCCGCGGAACCGTCTGCCACCGCTTCCGCGACAGCTGCGGAAGCGGCACCTGTCACACCGGCCGCGACAGAGGCGTCAACACCCGCGCCGGAGACACCCAAGGCCGCCGCATTGGAGACCTTCACGTTCCCTGACGGCCACATTTCCTTCACCCACCCGGCCGGCTGGAAGGTCAAGGTCAAGCCAGGCCCGGCTCTGAATGCCGAAGCCCAGAAGACCTCGTTCGATGCGACCATCTCGGACGCATCAGGCACGGAGCTGGCCCATCTCCTCAGCGGCATGTACGGCGACGGGGCCGCCGGGCCAGCCAAGCGGACCATCCTGGACTACGCACCTGTGCCCGGGGTCACCGACATGAGCGGGGAAGCCACA
>JAODME010000019.1 GCA_025465095.1 Microbacteriaceae bacterium
GCCTCGTCACGCTGGATGCCCTCGACCGGGCCAGCATTCGCGCGGCCCTGAGCGAATTGTCCGGCAACGAGGTTGACGGCATCATCGTGCTCGCCCCGCTCTATGCGGCGATCGAGGTCCTTCGAGGCCTGGACGCCGAACTGCCTGTGGTCACTTTTGAGCAGGGATCGCCGGCAAGCTCGACGAGCGTGTCGATCGATGAGGTTCTCGGCGCGCGGCTCGCCGTCCGCCACCTCCTCGAACTAGGCCACGAGACGGTGTGGCACGTAGAGGGGCCCGGCGGCTGGATGGCCTCGGACGCCCGGCGCAGGGGCTGGGCGGAGGAGCTCTCCCAGAACGGCCGCGTTCTGCCTCCCACGGTGCTGACCGACGACTGGAGCACGGCCGAGGGATACCGCGCCGGCCTCAAGCTCTCGGACACGCCGGAAGTGACGGCCGTGTTCGCAGCCAGCGACGCTTTCTCCCTCGGGGTACTCAAGGCGTTCGACGAACGGGGCATCACCGTTCCCGGCCAGGTCAGCGTCGTCGGCTTCGATGACCTCGCCGAGGCCCGGTTCTTCAAGCCGTCCCTGACGACCGTGTTCCTCGATTTCGAGGAAATCGGTCACCTTGCCGTCGAGCGCATCCTGGCGATGATGCGCGGGGAAGAGTCGGCAGTGATCCCCCTGATCCGGCCGCGTCTGCTGGTGCGCGACAGCACCGCGATGCCTCCGTCGTCCTAATTCGGGGGGCCGTGGCGCTTCATGGTTGAGCCGGGGACGTTCTCGATAGGCGCCCAATCAACGTGGTACCGGTTCTTGCTTGGAACCGCATCGGGTGCCATTTCCAGCGCGAAAAGTACCACGTGCACGAGGAAACGAAGATGAGAGCGAGTGACGGGAATCGAACCCGCACTACCAGCTTGGGAAGCTGGAGTTCTGCCATTGAACTACACTCGCGCGCCGCATCGCCGCGGGGCCTCCAGCAATCGTAGCGGTAGGCGATCCTGAGTGCCTTCCCAGCCGCTGGCGATTGAGTGGGCGCACCCCATATTTCCAGTCGAGGAGGATTCGTGCCTTTCATCACGGTCGGCAGAGAGAACGATGCGGACATCGAGTTGCACTACGAGGACTACGGCTCAGGCGACCCCGTGGTACTGATCCACGGATGGCCGCTCAGCGGACGCTCCTGGGAGGGGCAGGTGCCCGCCCTCGTCGAGGCGGGCCGCCGCGTCATCACCTACGATCGTCGTGGCTTCGGGCAGTCGTCCCAGCCGTGGAACGGCTACGAATACGACACATTCGCGGCCGATCTGAAGACCCTGCTCGACACCCTCGACCTCCACCAGGTCACCCTCATCGGATTTTCGATGGGCGGCGGAGAAGTCGCTCGCTACATCGGCAACTACGGCACCGCTCGAATCGCCAAGGTCGTCCTCGCCAGCGCGGTTCCTCCCTATCTCTGGAAGTCGGACGACAACCCCGATGGCGGGGCCGACCAAGACCTCGCCGACTGGTTCGACGCCGGGCTGACGGATGACCGCCCGGCATTCCTCCGGGGCTTCCTGAAGTCGTTCTTCACCGCGGGCAAGCCGTCACCGGTGAACAAGCCGAAGGTGAGCGAGGAGCAGCTCGAATACAACTTGAGCATCGCGGCCATCGCATCACCCAAGGGCACACTCGACTGCACCGCAGCATTCACCGCCACCGACTTCCGAACCGACCTTGCGAAGATCGACGTTCCCACCCTCGTCATCCACGGAGACTCCGACACGATCGTGCCGTTCGAGGTCAGCGGCCTGCGCGCCGCGGCAGCCATCCCCAACAGCGAGACGGTTCTGATCGCGGATGCCCCGCACGGCGTCACGGTGTCGCACAAGGACGAATGGAACCGGCACGTGCTCGCGTTCCTTGTGAAGTAGCCGCCACGTCCGGAGCGTGACGCGAGCGCCGATAGCATGGGCGGCATGCTGCTCTCAGACCGCGACATCCGGGCCGAACTCAACGCGGGCAGGATCATGCTCGAGCCCTACGCTCCCGAGATGATCCAGCCTTCGAGCATCGACGTGCGTCTCGACCGGTACTTCCGGTTGTTCGATAACCACAAGTACCCGTTCATCGACCCGGCAGAGGATCAACCCGACCTCACCCGACTCGTCGAGGCGAAGACCGACGAGCCATTCATCCTGCATCCCGGTGAATTCGTGCTCGGATCCACCTTCGAGGAGGTGACGCTTCCGGATGACCTCGCCGCCCGTCTCGAAGGGAAGAGCTCGCTCGGCCGGCTCGGTCTGCTCACCCACTCGACAGCCGGATTCGTCGACCCCGGCTTCAGCGGGCACGTGACACTCGAGCTCAGCAACGTGGCGACGTTGCCGATCAAGCTCTGGCCGGGCATGAAGATCGGGCAGCTCTGCTTCATCCGACTCAGCTCTCCGGCAGAGAAGCCGTACGGATCGGCCGCCTACAGCTCGCGCTACCAGGGGCAGCGCGGACCCACCGCATCGCGGTCGTTCCAGAACTTCCACAGGTCGGACACGTCGCGGCGCGAGCAGGCGCAACTCGACTAGTTCAGGCCCCGATCCAGATCCGCTCAGATCGAATCTGGCCACTCCTCCAGTTGCCAGGCGAGCCAGGGGCTGAAGGCGAACGGCGCCGCGAGCACCGCGTTCCGCAGGTCGGCCGGAGACAACCACGCGGATTCAGCGACCTCGGCAGGGTTCAAGGTGATGGCATCGGAAGTCACCGCGGCGAACACCGGGCAGATCTCGTTCTCGACGACGCCCGACGCGTCGACCGCGCGATAGCGGAAGTCCGGTAGAACGGGCGAGACAGACGAGACGGTGATGCCGAGTTCGAAGAGGGCGCGGCGGGCGACGGCGTCCGTTTGGGACTCGCCCGGTGCGGGGTGGCCGCAAAACGTGTTCGTCCACACGCCAGGCCAGGTGCGCTTCGAGAGCGCCCGACGCGTGACGAGAACCCTGCCATCCTGGTCGTACACATGGCAGGAAAAAGCCAGGTGCAGGGGGGTGTCGACCCCATGGACCGTTGCCTTGTCGGCGGCACCGAGCGGGGTGCCGTCGTCGTCGACGAGCACCACGTATTCGGCCTGCCCCTCCCTCGTTGCGATCATGCTTCTCAGCTACCCTTATCGAGTGAACGCACAGCGGCTGCACGCACTCTCTTTGGAGAGACAGCGCCAGGTCGATGCCGTGCTGGATCGGTTCTTCAGCCTAGCCAAGAACCGTGCCGCGAGCTTCGGCGCAGAGTACGTGAAGTTGTGGGAGACGCTCGAGTCGAACACCGTAGGCGGCAAGCGGTTCCGACCGCGGATGGTGATGGCGGCATACGAGGCGCTCGGCGGCACCGACAGCGAGGCTGCCGCGTATGTCGGCGCCGCGTTCGAGCTCCTGCACACCGCCCTCATCGTGCACGACGACGTCATAGACCGCGACTTCAGCCGCCGCGGGATCCCGAATGTGTCCGGCAGTTATCGGGACATCGCGACGACAGCGGGCATCCCCATCCCGACCGCGGAGCACCGGGGCATGTCGGCCGCCGTGATTGCCGGTGACCTCGCCCTGTTCAACGCCTACCGACTCATCGACCGCAGCGGTGTCGCGGACGGTACCCGATCGCGACTACTGGAGATCATGGACGACGCGCTGTTCGCGTCGGCCGCCGGGGAACTCATCGATGTCGACTTCTCGATCACCACGAAGATGCCGAAAGTCCAGGACGTACTCGCGATGGAGCGGTTGAAGACCGCCGTCTACTCGTTCGAGTGCCCGCTGCAGGCGGGAGCGGTGCTCGCTGGCGCTGACGAGTCGATCGTGGAGGTGCTCGGTGCATTCGGGCGCGAGATCGGCGTCGCGTATCAGATCGTCGACGACCTGCTCGGCGTGTTCGGAGTTGAGACGGAGACCGGCAAGACGACGATCGGCGACCTGCGAGAGGGCAAACGCACCGTGCTGATCGCGCATGCGACGACGACACCGCAGTGGGCAGGCATCCGTCATCTCGTCGGCAAGCCGGACCTCTCGCTCGACGAGGCCACGGTTGTACGCGCCGCGCTCGAGGTGTCCGGCTCGAGGGCCTTCACCGAGGCGCTTGCGCGCGTCCATGCTGGCCGCGCCCTGACGAGCCTCGAGCGCCCCGTGCTTCCCGAACGGCTGCGCGTCGAACTCACGCCCGTCGCCGACGACGTGCTGAGCAGGGTCAAGTGAGCCTCTACGACTGGGTGGCGGAGCAGACCGCCGGCCTCGTGATCCGCCGCTACTCCACCTCCTTCGGGCTCGCCGCACGGCTGCTCGGTGCCGGCGTCCGTCAGCACGTCGTGAACATCTACGCCCTCGTGCGGATCGCCGACGAGATAGTCGACGGGGAGGCGGCCGGGGCCGGCGTCGACGCTGCAGCTGTCGCTCGAATCCTCGACGATCTGGAACGTGACACCGAGAACGCAATAGAGCAGGGGTACAGTGCGAACCTCGTCGTGCACGCGTTCGCGCGAACCGCCCGGGGTACAGGTTTCGGTGTCGAGCTGACTCGTCCGTTCTTCGCGTCGATGCGCGCGGACCTCAGCCGCACCGAACATGACCAGCAAAGCTTCGACGAGTACGTCTACGGGTCCGCGGAGGTGGTCGGACTCATGTGTCTCAACGCGTTTCTCGGCACCGAGCCGCCAAGGAACCGAGATATCCTCGAGCATGGTGCTCGCCGGCTCGGTGCCGCCTTTCAGAAGGTCAACTTCCTTCGCGACTTGTCCGCCGACTTCGAGCAGCTCGGACGCAGCTACTTCCCCGGCGTGCGCGTCGACTCATTCTCCGAGGCCGACAAGACTCGTCTGCTCGACGACATCGACGCCGACCTCACCGCCTCCGCGCGTGTGATCCCGATGCTGCCGAAATCTTCGCGCCGGGCAGTGGCGCTCGCGCAGGGGCTGTTCGCTGAACTGTCGGCGAGGCTCCGGGCGACCCCCGCCGACGAGCTCGTGAGGTCCCGCGTTCGGGTGCCGAACCCGGTCAAGCTGCGGATTGCCGCCGCCGCGGCATCCGGCGTCGAGCCGAGACGCAAGGCCTCCGCATGAGCCGTATCGTCGTCATCGGCGGTGGCATCAGCGGCCTCGCCTCCGCCGCGCTCCTCGCCAGGGAGGGGCACGAGGTGACGCTCCTCGAGGCGCGCCAAGAACTCGGGGGGAGAGCGGGGTCGTGGGAGCAGGACGGCTTCCGGTTCGACACCGGGCCGAGCTGGTACCTCATGCCCGAGGTCTTCGACCACTTCTACCGACTGCTCGGCACGACCGCAGCGGAGCAGCTCGACCTCGTGACGCTCGACCCCGGCTACCGGGTGATCTTCGAGGGCGGCGATGCTGAATCGATCGACATCCGGGCGGACAGGGAGAAGAATCTCGGGCTGTTCGAGCGGATCGAACCGGGATCCCGCGTTCGCATGGAGCGCTATCTGGAATCTGCGCGGGATACCTACGAGATCGCGAAGAAACGCTTCCTGTACACGACCTTCGCCGACCTCCGCCCGTTTTTGACGCGCGACGTCGTCGGACGCCTCGGACGACTGACGAAGCTCTTGCTTCAGCCGCTGTCGACCCTCGCCGCGAGAACGGTGCAGGATCCGCGGCTCAGACAGATCCTCGGCTACCCGGCAGTGTTCCTCGGATCCTCGCCGTTCAGCACGCCGAGCATGTACCACCTGATGAGCCACCTCGACCTCGAGGACGGCGTGCTCTATCCGATGGGCGGGATCACCCGGCTGATCGAGAGCATCGCCGACCTGGCGGAAGCGGAGGGCGTCACGATCATCACGAGCGCAGCCGTCCGCCGGATCCGCGTCCGCGAAGGCGCGCAGGCCAGGTCCAAATGGCGCCAGCGCGCATTGACAACTCGCGTCGTGGCGACCGGTGTCGACTACACCGATGCCGCTGGCGCGACCGGGTCGATCGAGTCCGACATCGTGGTGTCGGCCGCCGATCTGCACCACACCGAGACGACGATGCTGCCGGAGGAGTTGCAGACCTACCCGCAGTCGTACTGGGATTCGAAGATCCCCGCCCCGAGCGCCCTGCTGCTCTACCTCGGCGTGCGAGGCGAACTGCCGCAGCTCGAGCACCACACGCTGCTGTTCACCCGGGATTGGAAGTCCGGGTTCGCCGACATCTTTCCGTCGGCGAAGCTTCGAGCTGGAGGGCACCGGGGGTCAGTGCCGAACCCGGCATCACTGTACGTGTGCAAGCCGAGCGGCGTCGACCCGTCAGCGGCCCCCGAGGGGCACGAGAACATTTTCGTGCTCGTGCCGATCCCGGCCGATCCGTCGATCGGGCATGGCGAGATCGACGGGGACGGCGACCCGAGGATCGAGGCGCTCGCCGACGCGGTCATCCGCCAGATCGCCGCCTGGGCCGACATCCCCGACCTCGCCGACCGGATCGTCGTTCGCCGCACCGTCGGCCCTGGCGACTTCAAAGACGACCTCAACGCGTGGCGGGGAACGGCGCTCGGCCCCGCCCACACCCTGCGGCAGAGTGCCCTATTCCGCGCGGGGAATATGAGCAAAAGGGTCGGCGGCCTCTACTACGTCGGCAGTTCGACAATCCCCGGCATTGGCCTGCCGATGTGCCTGATCAGCGCCGAGGTGTTGCTCAAGCGGTTGCGCGGTGACGTGTCGACCGGGCCGTTGCCGGAGCCGCACCTGCCGACGGCGATTCCCGAGCGCACTGGCTCCGAGAGGCCGCCCCGCTAGTGGGCATCCTCTACCTGGTGGCGCTCCTGGTCGCCCTCACAGGCATGGTGATACTCGACCATCGGTTCCAGCTGTTCTTCTGGCGGGATACCTTACGGGCCGTGATGGTGCTCGTCCTGGGTATTTCGTTCTTCGTCTCCTGGGATCTCGCGGGGATCGGAGCCGGCGTGTTCTTCCGCGGCGAGACCGACTTCATGACAGGCCTGCAGGTCGCTCCCGAATTGCCCATCGAGGAGTGCTTCTTCCTCGCGCTGCTGTGCTATCTGACGATGAACCTCGTGGCCGCCGCGGCCCTGGCCCGGAAAAGGTCCGCAGAATGACCTACTGGGCGATAAATGCCGTGTTTCTCGCCGTGGTTGCCGTCATCGGCGTTGTCGCCCTGGTTTTCGTGCGTCGCGGCCGACGCGGCGGCATGCCCGCGCGTGCCGTCGGGCTCGCGATGGTCATCGTTCTGCTGATGACCGCGGTGTTCGACAACGTGATGATCGGGGTGGGGCTCGTCGGGTATGACGAATCGAAGATCTCGGGTCAATTCGTCGGGTCCGCGCCGCTCGAGGATTTCGCCTACGCCGTCGCCGCCGTCATCCTCCTCCCCTCGCTCTGGGTGTTGCTCGGACCACGGCTGACGCGGGGCTCCGGTTCCTCCCAGCCGCGGGCCGGCTCGACGTCGGAGCCTCCGGGATGAGCACACTCCTAACCTTGCTCGTCTCCTCGCGTCCCTTGAGTTGGATCAACACCGCCTTTCCGTTCGCGGCCGCCTACTTCATGACGACACGCGAGATCGACCTCACACTGGTGATCGGCACGGTCTACTTCCTGATTCCCTACAACCTCGCGATGTACGGCATCAACGACGTGTTCGATTACGAGTCCGACCTGCGCAACCCGCGCAAGGGCGGTGTCGAGGGCGCGCTCCTCGCGCCGGCCCAACACCGCACGACTCTGATCGCCTCGGCGCTGACCAATATTCCATTTCTCGTATGCCTCGTAGTCATCGGAACGCCGGTATCCGCGTTGGTGCTCGCCGTCAGTGTCTTCGCGGTGATCGCGTACTCAGCGAACGGACTGAGATTCAAGGAGCGGCCCTTCATCGACTCGCTCACCTCGAGCACCCACTTCGTCTCGCCCGCGGTCTTCGGGCTCGCGATCGCAGACGCCGAGCCAACCCCCGGTCTGCTACTGATTCTCGTGTCGTTCTTCTTGTGGGGCGCCGCCTCGCATGCGTTCGGTGCGGTGCAGGACATCGTCGCCGACCGCGACGGCGGCATCTCGTCCATCGCCACGGTAATCGGCGGCCGCGCGACCGTGCGGCTCGCCTTTCTCGCCTACCTGTTCGCGGGCATCCTGCTCCTCTTTCTGGGACTGCCTGGCGCGATCGCCACAGCTCTCGCCGCACTGTACGCAATGAGCGTGCTGCCGTACTGGTCCATTCCGGATGGCGACGCCGAGAGCGCGAACCGCGGTTGGAAGAGATTCCTCTGGTTGAACTTCGTGAGCGGCTTCGCCGTGACGATGCTGCTGATCGCCTACACGGTCATTGTTCAGACGTGACGCTGACCCTGGGCGTAAGCGATCGAGTTGTCCGCTTGCGCCTTTGTGAGGCTCGTCGTCCCGCCGCAGTTGCTGCACTCGACGAAGTAGCGCGTCGACACCGGAAACAACGGCACGAAGAAGAGCGTGAACCTGTTCACGCTCTTGACCACCTGCTGCGCGACGTTCTGGCCACAAAATCCGCAGACGAACGTGACGACCGAGAGAAGGGCGTGGCTGGCGCGGGTTCCGAACAGAAGGAACATCGACTAACCCTCCCAGCCCAGATTGCGCGCCATCCGTTCGAGTGTGCGCACCGTAGTGTCGTAGTCCGCCTCATCGACGCCGTCGGCCAGCGACGCGCGAATGGTGCCGACAACCTCGGCCAACCGCTCGAACGACTGCCGGCCGCGCGGCGTCAGCACGAAGCTGCTCACCGATTCAGCTACCCAATCGCTCTCTACAAGTTCCGCGATCTCCGCGTCGGTTGTCTCCGCCGGCCCAGTCTCGGTGGCGCCGCCAAGAAAAGGCGCGACTGCAGCATCAAGTTCTTCCCGCGACGCTGGCCCGTTCCCCAGCACATTGAGCAGCTGCCACTGGCGTCGCGTCACACCGTGCTCCTCCAGGGTCGCCGCGAAGCTGCCCTCGATCCGCCGGTCGACGAGCTTCAGCCAGAATCCGATCGGTCGTCGCTCAGCCATACCGTCAGATTACGTCGACGGCCCCGCCAAGACAACGAAGGAGGCGACGATTCACTCGATGCGGCTCTGTACGGCCTGCACGGGAAGCATGAGCAGGAGCCCGGCCAGCAGCACGGAGACGATGCCGATGATGCCGTACCGGGTATCGCCTGTTGCGGCGACGGCTATGCCGAACAGGGCGGGCGCGAGGAAACTCACCGCGCGTCCCGTGGTGGCGTAGAGCCCGAAGATCTCACCCTCACGACCGGGCGGCGTGATCCGGGCGAGAAAGCTGCGGCTGGCTGATTGCACCGGTCCGACGAAGAGACTCAGGAAGAGGCCGGCGACCCAGAACCCGGACTGCGCGTCACCGAGAAAGAGCACTGCGGTTCCGGCGATCACCAGTCCGACGAGCGAACCGATGATGATCGCCTTGGCGCCGATCCTGTCGTCGAGCCAACCACCGATGAAGGTGCCAATCCCGGCGACGAGATTCGCCGCGACGGCGAAGTAGATGACCTCGGAGGAGCTGAAGCCGAACACCTGCGCCGCGATAATGGCGCCGAAGGTGAAAATGGCCGCCAGTCCGTCGCGGAAGATCGCGCTCGCCAGCAGGAACAAGAGCACTTGAGGGCTCCTCCTCGCGAGCGCCCTGATCGTGTGGAACAACTGCGCGTAGCTGCCGAGGAAGCTGATCCGGTTCGCGCGGCCGGACCCGGAAATCTCTGGCACCCTGAGCAACACGGGCAGGGCGAAAACGGCGAACCAGAGCGCGGACGCCAGGACCGCTAAGCGGATATCGAGCGCCCCGCCCTCCGTTCCGGAGGGCACGTTGAGCACACCGTTGCCGGTGTCACTGCCGAAGCTCTGGATGAACAGCGCGAGGAGGATGACCAGCAGCACGATTCCGCCGACGTAGCCCATCCCCCAGCCGAAGCCGGAGACGCGCCCGACCGTTGTCGGCGTCGACACCTGCACGAGCATTGCGTTGTAGTTGACGCTCGCGAACTCGAAGAAGATGTTCCCGACCGCGAGCAGCGCTGCCCCGAGGTAGATGTGCGACGGCACGGGGGTGACGAAGAACATCGCCGCCATCGCGCCGACGACGAGGCCGGTGTTGATGCCAAGCCAGAACTTGCGACGCCCGGCACCGTCAGAGCGTTGACCGAGAATCGGGGCGAGAAATGCGACAAGGATGCCCGCGATGGTCAATGCGCCCGCGATGACGCCGGCGTTGTCGGCCTTCGCGAGCACGAGCGCCGGATTTCGCTCGTCGTCGCCCGCGGCTGCGATGATCGCCGGGTCGACGAAGAGCCCACTCGCCAGATAGGTGCTGAAGACGAAGGTGGTGACGACGGCGTTGAAGGCCGCCGAGCCCCAGTCCCAGAGCGCCCAGGCTCGGACGCGGTCCTTCGGGATAGGTGCGCCTGCGACCGGCACGCGCGGCCGATTCGCGGTGGTCTGCGCTCGACTGGCGACGTCATTATCGGGAGCTTCGTCCTTCATAGTCGAAGGCTAGTGGTGTGGCGCCAGCATTCCATTCGCGACACTGCGCCGCCGATTCGCGCTCTCGGTACAAGGTGGAAGCGGAGCTGTTCGGGTGCTTCGCATGGGGCCGTCGATCGGCACGAGCGCGAGCGCAAAGAAAGACTACTTGAGCCGTGAAGGCTCAACTCTTGCTGTGAAAACTTGACAGCGGCATCCGTCCCCCTCAAACTTGATAGCGCACGGCTCAAGTACCGCGAGTCGCGCCCCACGAACCGACAAATGAGGAGCACTGAGCACATGGCTCGAGCAGTAGGAATCGACCTCGGAACCACCAACTCGGTGGTTTCTGTCCTTGAGGGTGGAGAACCCACCGTCATCGCCAACGCCGAAGGGTTCCGCACAACCCCATCGGTCGTGGCCTTCACGAAAGACGGCGAGGTGCTCGTCGGTGAGACCGCCAAGCGCCAGGCCGTCACGAACGTCGACCGCACAATCTCGTCCGTCAAGCGCCACATGGGCACCCACTGGACCACCGACGTCGACGGCAAGAAGTACACGGCGCAGGAGATCTCGGCCCGCATCCTCGCAAAGCT
>JAODME010000020.1 GCA_025465095.1 Microbacteriaceae bacterium
GATCATCGAGTAGGGGCCAGTGGAGCGTGCGTGGATCTTGTCATCGACAAGGTGGTGCAGCTTCAGGATGTACATGTAGCCGACCGACACGGGCTCGGGGAACGGTTCGCCGGAGCGGCCGTCGAAGAGCCTGGTTTTACCGGAGGAGTCGATCAGGCGGTCGCCGTCGCGGGTGACCGTGGTCGAGTCGAGCAGACCCGCGATCTCCTCCTCGAGCGCACCGTCGAACACCGGGGTGGCGACCTTCGTGCCGGGGGCCGCGGAGTGCGCGGCTGCCGGCAGGCGACCGGCCCATGACGGCTTGCCCTCGACCTCCCAGCCCTGCTTGGCAATCCACCCGAGGTGCGTCTCGAGCACCTGACCGAAGTTCATCCGGCCGGGGATGCCGAGCGGGTTGAGCACGACGTCGACGGGGGTACCGTCCGCGAGGAACGGCATGTCCTCCACCGGCAGGATCTTCGAGATGACGCCCTTGTTGCCGTGACGACCGGCGAGCTTGTCACCCTCGGTGATCTTGCGCTTCTGGGCGATGTACACGACGACGCGCTGGTTCACACCGGAGCCGAGTTCGTCGTCGTTGTCGGCGTTGAACTCCTTGACCGCGATGATCGTGCCCTGCTCGCCGTGGGGAACCTTGAGGCTCGTGTCACGGACCTCACGGCTCTTCTCGTTGAAGATGGCGCGCAGCAGACGCTCCTCGGCACTCAGCTCGGTCTCGCCCTTCGGCGTGACCTTTCCGACGAGGATGTCGCCTGGGCGAACCTCAGCACCGATCCGGATGATGCCGCGTTCGTCGAGGTCGGCCAGGAGTTCCGGGCTGACGTTCGGCAGGTCGCGGGTGATCTCTTCCTTGCCCAGCTTCGTGTCGCGGGCATCCACTTCGTATTCCTCGATGTGGATCGAGGAGAGAACGTCGTCCTTCACCAGGTTCTGGCTCAGGATGATCGCGTCCTCGAAGTTGTGACCCTCCCACGGCATGAACGCCACAAGGAGGTTCTTGCCGAGCGCGAGTTCGCCGTTCTCCGTCGCCGGACCATCGGCGAGGACCTCGCCCGTCTCGACGCGATCCCCGGCGCTGACGATGACGCGGTGGTTGTAGCTTGTGCCCTGGTTGGAGCGGTCGAACTTGCGCAGGTAGTAGTCCTGCGTTCCGCCCTCGTCGAGCTGAACGGTGACGACGTCGGCCGACACCTCGGAGACGACACCCGGCTTGTCAGCCGTGAGCACGTCGCCGGCGTCGATGGCCGCGTAGCCCTCCATTCCGGTTCCGACGAGCGGGCTCTCGCTGCGCAGCAGCGGTACCGCCTGGCGCTGCATGTTCGCACCCATCAGGGCGCGGTTCGCATCGTCGTGCTCGAGGAAGGGGATGAGGCTCGTCGCGACCGACACCATCTGGCGGGGCGAGACGTCCATGTATCCGATGTCCTCGACCGGAATCAGGTCGACCTCTCCACCCTTCTTGCGTGCGAGCACGCGGGGGTCGGCGAAGTGCGAGTTCTTCGTCAGCGGGGCGTTGGCCTGCGCGATGATGAAATCGTCTTCCTCGCTCGCGGTGAGGTAGTCGATGTCGGTGGTGACCTCGCCCTTGACGACGCGACGGTACGGGGTCTCGATGAACCCGAACGCATTGATGCGGGCGAACGAAGCGAGCGATCCGATCAGGCCGATGTTCGGGCCTTCCGGGGTCTCGATCGGGCACATGCGGCCGTAGTGCGAGGGGTGAACGTCTCGCACCTCGACGCCGGCGCGCTCACGGCTCAGACCACCCGGGCCCAGCGCGGACAGGCGGCGCTTGTGCGTCAGTCCGGCGAGGGGGTTGTTCTGGTCCATGAACTGGCTCAGCTGCGACGTTCCGAAGAACTCCTTGATCGCGGCCACCACGGGGCGCACGTTGATCAGGGTCTGCGGGGTGATCGCTTCGATGTCCTGCGTGGTCATGCGCTCGCGGACGACGCGCTCCATGCGGGACAGGCCGGTGCGCACCTGGTTCTGAATCAATTCGCCGACCGCGCGAATGCGGCGGTTGCCGAAGTGGTCGATGTCATCGACGTCGAGACGGATGTCGACGGCCTTGCCCTCGCGGACACCGGCAATCGTCTTCTGCTCGTCGTGCAGCGACACGAGGTACTTGATCGTCGCAATGATGTCTTCGACGCTGAGCACCGAGCTCGAGAGCTCGGTGTCGAGGCCGAGCTTGCGGTTGATCTTGTAACGACCGACCTTCGCGAGGTCGTAGCGCTTGGAGTTGAAGTAGAAGTTGTCGAGGAGCGCGCGGGCGGCCTCTGCGGCGACCTGCTCTCCCGGACGGAGCTTGCGGTAGATGTCCTTGAGCGCCTCATCCTTCGTCAGGATGTTGTCCTTCTCAAGGGTCAGCTCGATCGAGGAGAACCCCTTGAACTCTTCGAGGATCTCCTCGCTCGTCAGGCCGAGGGCCTTGAGGAACACGGTGACAGACTGCTTGCGCTTGCGGTCGATGCGCACGCCGACCTGGTCGCGCTTGTCGATCTCAAACTCGAGCCAGGCTCCGCGGCTCGGGATGATGCGGGCAGAGTAGATGTCCTTGTCGGAGGTCTTCTCCTGCGCACGGTCAAAGTACACACCGGGGCTACGGACCAGCTGGGACACGACGACACGCTCGGTGCCGTTGATGATGAACGTTCCCTTCTCGGTCATGAGCGGGAAGTCGCCCATGAAGACCGTCTGGGTCTTGATCTCACCCGTGAGGTGGTTCATGAACTCGGCCTCGACGTACAGCGGGGCGGCGTAGGTCTTGCCGCGCTCCTTGCACTCCTCGAGCGTGTACTTCTTCTCCTCCAGGAACGGGTTCGTGAAGGAGAGCTGCATCGTCTCGGAGAGGTCCTCGATGGGGGAGATCTCCTCGAAGATCTCCTCGAGTCCGCTCTGGGTCGGGAGGTCGGTGCGGCCTGCGGCCTGCGCCTCCTCGACGCGGGTGCGCCATGCGTCGCTGCCCACGAGCCAGTCGAAGCTCTCCGTCTGGAGGGCCAGCAGGTCGGGGACCGTCAGCGTGTCGGTGATCTTGGCGAAGGAGAGGCGGGACGCCCCTCGACCGTTGATGGGAGTGGTGGCGTCAGGCGCGGAAACCAAGGAGATGTGACCTTTCGGCGGAACCGCGCTGTCGGGTGCGGTCCCGATTCCTGTCGAGTCGAGCAAGAGGACGTGTGGCGCGTGCCGTGCGCTCCCTCCATGGCGTACCGTCTGCGAGCAGAGGGCACACCGAGCCGCCGACCGCAATATGAGGGCGAGAGGTGTCTGTGGCGGTTCCCCACGTGCATGGGCCGCCCGACGAGCGCAAGGGTCGACTGTAGCCCCTTTCTCCGCGGATGTCCAGCGCGGTGCTTGACCCTGCGGCGGATCGTCCGCTATACACGTCGGCCCGTTCGCAGCGGGTCGCGTCGAGCGGGCCCCCGCCGGCCGCGGCTTAGGGTCGACGCGTGGCGAAGAGCGATTCGGTGCTGCTGTCCGGCGGCCAGGTCGCGACGCTGGAGCCGGACCGCTGGAACCCCGCCCGCATCGAGCTCGTGGTCGACGGCACGCCGCAGTCGAGCGTCAACCTCACCGATCCCACCGACCTCGCGTTCGAGTACGTCGAGCGGATCGGGCACGTCATCGACCAGATCGGCGCGCCCCGCGAGGCGATCACCGCGGTGCACTTCGGCGCGGGCGCCCTGACGATCCCCCGGTACGTCGCCTGGACCCGGCCCGGCTCCCGCCAGCAGGTGGTGGAGCTGGAGCCCGAGCTCGTCGACCTCGTGCGCGACCGCCTCCCCCTCCCGCGCGGCGCGTCGATCCGCGTCCGCTACGGCGACGCCCGCGTGATGGCGGCGAAGCTGCCCGCCGGTCTGCAGGGCGCCTCAGACCACGTGGTCGTGGACGACTACTCCGGCGCGACTATCACCGCACCCGACACCACAGCGGAGTACTACGCGCTCACGGCCGGTCTGCTGAACGACCGGGGCGTGCTCGCGGTGAACGTCGCGGACGGCGCC
>JAODME010000021.1 GCA_025465095.1 Microbacteriaceae bacterium
GCTGCGGCAGGTGTCATGCTCGCGATCGCCTTGGGCTTGACCTCAATGGTTGCCGGCTACACCGCCGAACCAGAATCTGACGAGGACCTCGCCGCACTGCGGAAGCGGGCGCGTTCGCGCCTGGACACGGCGCTGCGGCTCGCTGATGATGACGCTTCTGCGTCCGAGGCATTCGGCAACGCTTTCGCGCTCGAACCCGGAGATGGGCGTGACGATGCTGTCAACATGGCGTCACTGGAAGCGGCGCGGACGTCGGCCGCTATCGGCGACAGCGCTGCGGAGGCGATCGGCGATCTCGAATGGCTTTCCGAGCACGGAAACCCTGCCGTGATCTCCGATACTGCAGTGGCGCTCGGGGCCCTTCGCGCAGCATTGATCGGCGCGCGAACGAATGTGAGTTTCGATCTCGCCGCCCTCCGATCGGCCGGCGAACCGCTGGACCAGATCCGTGAGCGACACCCGGCGCTGTGGGTATCGGTGCAGCGCTTCAGTTCCGCGATCGCTCGGATCGACTCGCTGGCCACAGCCATCGACGACCGCGCTGCACCGACCGACTGAGCTTCGCATCTGTCGCCGGACAGGCCCCTGCGGAAGTACGCCCGCCGCAGGGGCGGCGGGCGTACTCGATATTGGTGCCGGCGATCAGGCCTCGCTCATAGCCGTCTTCTCGGCTTGTCCCTTGGCCGCGTAGTATGCGGCACGGGCGGCGATGCGCCGCGTCTGCTCGGCCTGTCCGGCGTCGAGGACATCCTGCGCCACCTCTACGTTGGGTACGCGGCTAACGCCGTTGTATTTCTCCATGTAGGCGTCGAGCTCGGGGCCGGACTCCCACGACGTGATCAGGCAGTAGCGCGGGGTCTCGCTATTGTGGGCGGTCGCGTGCCAGAGGCGCTGAGTGTCGACGATCAACTGCGCACCCGCCGGCAGCGCTATGCGGTATTCGACGCTCGGATCGGTCCGGTTATCGCGAAGGACGAAGTAGCTGTCCTTGTCGTCGGTGAGGTTGAAGAAGCCGCGCACGATCCAACCCGTTCCGTCCGGGTTCAGACGGTTGTTGTCGTCCTGGTGAAGGTTGTAGAGGGCGTCCGCGTAGTCGTTCGGCATGAGCTCGATCACTCGACAACGTCCGACGTTCGCACCTGGCTCCTGTGCGCGAGCGGTCAGCGTCGGCGCCTTCTCCATCTGCGACGGAATCCACACGCCGTCCTTGTCAGTGCGCGGCGGCTTGTGGTTCCAGAAACCGTTCACCTCGATCTCGCCCTTCGCGCTGGTCAGCGGGGCGAAGCGGGTCTCGCCGGAGGACTTCCAATCGACGTACTCGATTTCGAGCCACTCCTTCGGGTCGATCTGCTCGTTGTAGCGGTCTAGTACGACGTAGCCGGTCTCTTCGAGAAGGGCGGACTTGATATAACCCATGATGCGGATCATGCCTTTCGTTCGGGGCCAGCACGTTTTAACAGGCCCGGTAAGGCAAGCCTAACAGTCACGTAAACTGGGCAGTCCGGCGGCCTTGAGGAGCGATACACGAAGATGGTTAGAGCCACGAACATCGATGCGACCGCAGTCAACACGATCCGCTGGCTCTCCACCACAGAGGCGACCATTGTCGTGCCGGTTTATCAGCGCCAGTACCGCTGGGACATCGGCGGATGTGAGCAGCTGCTCGCCGACATCCGCGACGCTGCGGATGGGGCCCACCAGCACACGCACTTCATCGGCTCGATTCTTTCGAGCACGAGCACCGGAGACGCCGCGGGCGAGCTGGTACTCATTGACGGACAGCAGCGGATCACCACGTTGATGCTGCTGATCGCCGCGCTGCATCACACTGTGAAAGACGAAGACTCGGCGCTGGCCGCCGAGCTCGAGTCGGTCCTCGTAGCGACCGGCGATGCCACTCGCACCAAGCTGCGCCCGCATCGGGCCTGGGCGGAGGTGTTCCAGAACGTCATCCTCGACCGCCGACACGGTGACGAGCCGCGCGACACGCGCTTCGACGACAACTACGCCTTTTTCCGCAGCCAAGTGCCCGTCGAGGAGGTTGCGCAGGTCTGGAAGGGGCTGCAGCGGCTCGAGCATGTTTCCATCACACTCGGCGGGGAGGCGAACGCCCAGCAGATATTCGAGAGTTTGAACTCGACCGGTGAGCCACTCCGCGATCATGAGCTGATTCACAACTACGTGCTCATGGGCCTGTCGCATGCGCAACAGCGCGAGATCGAGGCGTCCTTCTGGCTGCCGATCGAACAGAACACCGGGGAATCCATCGCCAACTTCTGGCGGGCCTACCTGGTCATGAAGACGGGCCGCGAAATCGATGTCGGTGGCGGGCGCGGCGTGTACGACGCATTCCGGCACGAGTTCCCGAGGCTCGACCTCGAGACGCTCCGCCGACTTGCCGCCGAATGGACCGAGTACTCCGCCGTCTATCGCATCCTCCTGGAGCCGGCGCTCGAGGCAGACGCGGAGCTTGCCCGCCAGCTCGGTTACCTTCACAAGGTCGGCCGGGGAATGTACCCGCTCGTGATGCGGGCGTACCGCGACTACTCCCGTGGTGCCGTGAGCCGAGACGCGCTGATCGGCACGATGGAGCACATTCAGTCGCTGCTCCTCCGCCGCACGGTGGTCGGGTTGAGCAATGATCGGCTCGTCGCGCGTCTGTGCCGCGCGCGCGACGAGGGGGCCCTCGAGGTCGCGATCGCTCGGATCACACCCTCGGATGCGCGCGTTCGGGTGGAGTTGAAGTACGGGGCCCTTCCCCACCCCGCCTATGTTCTCGGCCGCCTCGAGGGTGTTGACAGCACGACCGAGCTGGACGTGGAGCACATCTTCCCGCTGGCTCCTTCTGATACCTGGAGCGGCGATGGGGCGCGGGAATGGGCGGACTTCAGCGACGACGAGCAAAACAGCCACCGAGCTCTGGCCGAGTCGCTCGGAAACCTCACGCTTCTCGAAGAAGCGCTTGCCGAGCGTGCAGCTGATGCGTCGTTTCCCGAGAAGCGCGCAGCGATCTACTCGAAGAGCGCAGTTCTAGCGACGCGGGCGCTCTCCGCTACTTCCGTGTGGGACACGGCCGCGATCGCGGAGCGCACCGCGCGTCTCTCCGACGATTTCCTGCGGATTTGGGTGCGCCCCACGACGGCGGGCATCGATGACGACGGCCTCACTCCGATTCTCGATGCGCAGCGGCGCCGAGGTTGGCCGCGCGGATGGGAGCGCGAATTCGAGTATGTCGAGTACCGCGGCGAGCACTGGGAGGTGCCGGACGTCAAGTACCTGTTCAACCGCGTGTTCAATCGACTCTGGGCTGATCAGCGCGATCAGGTCATCTCATTCAGCGCTCGACGCGGCGGACCTATCTTCGGGGCACAGGCGTGGAACGGTCACTGGGATGGGCTCGACGAGAACCACTTCCTCTACATGGGCTGGGATTCGAAGTACATGCTGACCGCAGTGCAGGGGGTGCTCGAGGAATGCGGGCTCGCGTCCGAGGTGTTCGTGAAGTACTCGTACATTGGGGCGGCGATGTAGCGAGCCGTCGTGACTGCATGCCGGGGAAGGCGCCGGCGCAAGCCAGCCGCCGAGCCCCTGCCGGGTAGCAACTATCCCGCCGGTAGGGGGAACTACTCTGAGGTGCCGGTCGATGGGCCGTCCCCGGTGATTCGACGGATGAGATCGATGGAGGCCCCGAGTAACTGCTGTGGTTCGGCTGGGTCGTCGGTCTCAAACCACTTCCGCAGCGTGTGGTGCATCACACCGGTTGCCAATGCGATCACCATGCGCGCCTCGTCCTCGAGATCCGGAACAGCAATCGAGGTCCGGCCTGCTGCATGGAACCTCGCCAACACCATGCGGGAGAAGTGGTCCTCCATTTCTCCCAATCGCGCCAGCTCCTTGGTGAAGAGCTCGGGTGTGCGTTGGATGAGCATTCGTCTCGCCCGGAAGAGTTGGGGATCGGGCTCGGTTCCGACAACCGAGCCGGCGATCATCGCGACGAAGTCGCCGAGCACATTCGACCCCGGCTTGTTCACGAATCGGTCGGCCGCCTCCTCCGTCGGAAGCGGCGGCGTCTGCCCCAGGATGACCCCCTCCTTCGATCCGAAATAGTTGAAGAAGGTACGCTGCGAGACCATTCCGGCCTCGCAGATCATGTCCACCGTGACGTGGTCGTAGCCGTGCTCCAACGCGAGCTCCACGGCTGCGCGCTCGATGGTTGCCCGAGCGGCGGCGCGTTTGCGCTCGCGCAGCCCATCGGACGTGTCGCTACTCATATCTGAGGGCGTCGATCGGGTTCTGTTTGGATGCCCGTCGCGCTGGCAGCGTTCCAGCGAGGAACGCGATCAGCATTACCACGAGAACGATGCCCGCGACCGAGGCAGGCGCGAATTTCAGCACGTCAAGGCCCTGCAGGTCGGAAAGCAACGTTTCGGAGAGGACGTTGCTGATGGCCGACCCCACTCCGATGGCGACCAAGGCTCCCATCGCGCTGCCGAGGAAGCCGATGAAAACCGCCTCGGTGCTGAACAGTGCGTAGATCTTGCCACCGCTCATCCCCATCGCTTTCATCAAACCGATCTCGCGGGTTCGTTCCTGCACGCTCATGAGCAGGGTGTTGACGATGCCGAAGCCCGCGGCGATCAGCGCGATCACCGCGAAGGCGTTGAGCACGCCGACGATGCCGTTGACGACCGTCTGAATGGTTCCGATTTGGTCAGCAACCGTTCGCCCAACGAAACCCTGGTCTTCAAGGTCGGCCTTGATCGCGTCGATCTCAGGTTGCGTCGCGTCGCTGCCGATGTGTGCGACGGCGGCGAAATAGCCGACGGGGGCACCTCGCGGCTTGCCGGTATTTTGTACGTCCACCAAAGCGTCGGTGAGCTGCTGGCCGAGACCGACACCACTGCCGAAGAGCGATTCATTCTGGATGCCGACGACGGTCGCGGTGACCTCCTTCATTTCGCCTTGATACGTGGAGCTGCCGATTGTTACAGTCCGACCTTCGGCTGACTCGGCATTCGTGAAACCGAGGTTTTCCAGGTAGGAGGCCGGCAGGAGTAGTTCGTTCGTGTCGTCGAGGCCGCCGAGCTGTGATCCTGCGGCTAGGTCGGCTTTGGTGACGGCGGCGCTCGGGTTCACCGTCAGCTCGTACTTGCCATTCCCATCGAATTCGATGTAGCTCGGGGCGACCATCACGACAGGATTAGCGTCAAGGATGCCATCCGTGCCTCTGATGGAGGCGATGTCGTCGTCACTCAAAGCGCCGACAGGTAGACCAGGCGGCGTTGCGCCACCGGGGAAGCCGCTCGCCGCGGTCGCCTTGTCGGGGTCGTACCTTGCGGGACCATCGTCCACGGTCGAATCCCCCTCGGTGGCCTTGCCTATCGAGATGACGTCAGCGGAGCCGACCGAGGCGAGCTGATTATCGATGTAGGACGAGATGCCGGTGCCGATGGCGGTCGTAATGGTGAGGGTGAAGGCGCCGATGAAGATGGCGACGACGGTCAGTGCGGTTCGCATCTTGCTGCGGAAACTGTTGTGGACAGCGGTTCTGATAACGTCAAGAAACTTCATGCTGCGGCCCCTGCTGTCGTGTCGATACCCTCTTCGAGTCCATCGCGAATGTAGATCTGCCGGTCGCAACGGGCAGCGAGTTCGACGTCGTGCGTGACGATGACGAGCGTGATGCCCTGCTCCTTATTGAGCGAGAAGAGGATGTCCTCGACCAGGCTCCCCGTCGCGGTGTCGAGGTTGCCGGTCGGCTCGTCCGCAAAGATCACTCTGGGGTTGTTCACCAAGGCGCGGGCGATGACAACGCGCTGTTTCTGGCCACCCGAGAGGTTGATGGCCTTGTTCTTGGCTTTGTCGTCGAGTTCGAGTTGCTTGAGCACAGCCATGCCGCGGGCTTTACGCTCTTTTGAGCTCACGCCCGCGATCTCAAGCGGCAGCACCACATTGTCCAGTACCGACGCATTCGGGGTGAGGAAGAACTGCTGAAAGACGAACCCGAAGTCTTCATTGCGCAACTGGTTGACCTGCTTGACGCTCAGCTTCGTTGCATCGGTGCCATTCACGCTGATTCTGCCGCCGTCCGGGATATCCAAGAGGGCGAGCAGGTGCATGAGCGTCGATTTGCCTGAGCCGCTCTTGCCGACGATCGCGATCGACTCGCCAGCGTTCACATCGAGGGAGACGCCACGCAGCGCGTCGAATCGAGCACTACCGCGACCGTACGATTTTCGGATGCCCTGCGCGGACAGGATCGGAGTATTCAAGATTTGACCACCTCAGGAAATGTACAGCGGCACGAGTTTGCAGTCACTGCATTCTTATAGTAGCTGCATGAACGCTTCCGTGTGCCCTCGCCGAGCCGCCGCTCCGTCCGGCTCACTCCGGTTCACTCCGGTTCACTGCTTTCAACTCGCATGCCTCAGAGCCGCCCCGGCATCCGGTTTGTTCGATGGGCCCAGATGGCGATCTCTACTCGATTGCGGGCGCCGAGCTTGGACATGAGGCTCGCGAGGTGGGTCTTAACGGTACTGAGAGTGATATATAGCTCGCCCGCGATCTCGCTGTTGCTCAGCCCGCCCGCGACTTTCACAAGTACCTGCTCCTCGCGCTCGGTCAGAGGTTCGAGCGGCTGCGGAAGGGGAGCTGCAGGCGCTGACCCGGCGAATGCTTCGAGCAGGCGCACCGTCACATTGGGGGCGATGAGGGCGTCGCCGCTGGCAGCGGCGCGCACCGCCTGGGCGAGAAGCGCCGACCCCGCGTCCTTGAGCAGGAAGCCTCGTGCGCCGGCTCGGAGCGCTGAGTAAACGTATTCGTCAAGGTCGAAGGTGGTGATCACGACCACCGCCATGGGCTCCTCCGTGCCTGGCCCGGCAATGGCGCGGGTCGCCTCGATACCATCGAGGCGAGGCATCCGGATGTCGAATAGGCAGACATCAGGACGGAGGCTCAGGGCAAGCGCAATAGCTTCGTTTCCGTCGGTTGCCTGGCCGACGACCTCGATGTCCGGCTGTGCGTCGAGGATCATGCTGAGGCCGGTGCGCACCAGTTCCTGGTCGTCGGCGATGAGCACGCGGATGGTCACAGGGTCCATCCACCACGAGGCAGCACCGCGCTCACGACCCACCCTCCGCCCGGCGCACGACCGGCCTCGCAGGTTCCGCCGAGCAGAAGCGCACGCTCCACCATCCCCGTGATGCCGTAGCCGGGCGTCGCCGCCGGGACTACCTCGCCATCGTTGGTCACTCGCAGTCGCACTCCCTCGCCGTCCGAGTCGACTACCACGTCGATCACCGAGGCGTTTCGGGCGTGCCGTCGTGCGTTCGTGATCGACTCCTGGGAAAGTCGGTAGAGCGCGGCGGCCACGGTAGGCGGGACATGCCCGGTGTCGCCGGTCATCCGCACGACGACGCGCGGGCCAGCCTGTTCGATGCTGGCGAGCTGCTGGATGTCGACGAGAGCTCGGCCAGGCGCCAACTCGGGCGCCTCCCCTCGGCGCAGCACTCGAACCATCGCGCGCATCTCGGCCAGGGTCTTGGACGCCTCCAATTCGATCACACGGAGGGCATCAGTTGCTGCCTCCGCCGTCGTAGCGGCGGTAGCCAGCCCGGCCTGTGCACGGACGGCTATCGCTGACACGTGGTGCGCCACGGTGTCGTGCAGGTCGCGGGCCAGCATCTCCCGCTCGAGCAGTCGGGCCCTGTCGAGTTCGCGCATTCGGGCGTGAGCCCGGTACCGGACGGCGACGCCCAGCATCACCACGGGGACAATCACGGCGACCTCCCCCAACAGGTCCCCCAAGCCGCTGCCACGCAGCACGGAAACCGCCAGATTGGCGAGGAGAATGCCGCATCCGACCACCAGGTCGCGCCCGTTGCCCCACCGGAACAGGGCATACGGAAGCAGGAGGACGAACACGGTCGTGTAGAGCAGCAGGTTCCCGGGAAGCAGACTCGCCAAAGCCACCGCGCCGAAGGCGATCACGAGCATGAGCAGTGGTCGAGTCCGTCGCCACAGCAGGGTGGCTGCGGCGCCCACCATGATGATCGCGGCCAGCAGTGGCAGGGCAAGATCGGTGCGAAGGGAAGCTTCGAGCACGGCGATCAGCGCGACCGTCGCTACCAGCGCCCAGTCCCTCCACACGCGCACTGGGGGTGGAGGAGCTGCGCCTGGCGCGTTCCAAATTGAGCGTAGGAGGCCGGTCACCTCATCATGATACGAGCGCATCACGCTAAGGCTGATGGGCCGGAATTATCGGATACGCGGAGCCAACCGCGCCTGCCCCGCAACGGGGGGACGAACTGGACGGCCCCGACCAAGGAGCACACCGTGACGCGGACGATGCGGGTAACCACCGGGATCGGGGAGGCGAAGAAGCGGGAGCCCTTGAGGTCATGACTCGATCCTGGTACCGCCGGCGCCGACAGTCATCGGCAAGACGGACGACGCCGCTGCCGTACTTTCGGCTGATCTGATTCAGGCCGTTCCGCCGATGCCCCGCGCCGAACCGCCCGCCACTATCGAGCTATGACAACGACCACAAGCCCAAGCGGCCGACCGACGCCACCATCGCGATCGAGAATGAGCGGCCTGCACATGGCGCTCCTCATTTTCGGAGTGCTGCTCGGCGCTGGATCGCAGCGCCTTCTCGTCGACACCGACTTCCTCGGATGGCGACTGACCGCGCTCGCCGTCGGCGTCAGTTTCGTCCTTCTGGGCGCGATTGGGCTGGGCCGGAGCATCCGCCCCCGGTCCGCACCCATCGGGGCGACCGCCTCCAGCTACCCGGTTCAACTCGAGGGACGACTCGATCCGACCCTGTCCCGTTGGATGTGGCTGGTCAAGTGGCTGCTCGCGATCCCCCACTACATCGTTCTCGCCATCCTCTGGGCGGCGTTCCCGATCGTGGTGCTGGCATCGGCTGTGATGATTCTCTTCACCGCCCGCTATCCGGTCGCCCTCTTCGAATTCGTGGTCGGGGTGCTGCGTTGGAGTTGGCGGGTGGGATTTTATGCCACAGGCGTGCTGGCTACCGACCAGTACCCGCCGTTCACGCTTGCCCGCACCGACTTCCCCGCCACGTTCGATGTCAGCTACCCCGACCGGCTTTCCCGCTGGAAGGTGTTGTTCAAGTCCTGGCTCCTGGCTCTCCCGCACCTCTTGATCATCGTGATCCTGAGCGGCAGCTTTTGGTTTCTATCCGACGGTCCGGCGACTGCTGGCCTCGTGGGGCTGCTGGTTTTCATTGCCGCCATCATCCTGCTGTTCACGAAGGCTTACAACCTCGGACTGTTCAACTTAGTTATGGGCATCCACCGCTGGGTTTACCGGGTCTTCGCCTACACATCCCTGCTGCGCGACGAGTACCCGCCATTCCGACTCGATCAGGGCCCCCTCGACTCCCCCGCCTTCCTGAGCCGTCTTCCTCAGGGAATGAAATGATCGACATTGCTTTGGCTGCTTCACAAAGCAACGCAGCTTCCACCCAGCCGCCCCTCCCCGGAGAACAACGCCCCAGCTCGCTCCTCCTTAGAAAGCGTTCCACAGGAGAGTTAGAGCGGCCCTCAACCTGCTTGTGGAACGTGGCTACACGAGCTCAAACGCGCTGACCTAGCTGAGCGAGTTCGGGCACATGACGCTGGCGTGTTGTCGATCGGAGCAGAAGTGACGAATTCGCTGCAACATGCGGCATCGATGGCTCCCTGCAGCCCAACGGCATCCGTCGGTCAGGGTCGCGCGCCACCAACAGGTGACGAGCGGGGAGTGGTCACGGGCGCAGGAGCGCCTTAATCGCCCGGCGCTCGTCCATCGCCCTGTAGCCTTCGGCGGCGTCCTCAAGGGGGAGTTCGAGGTCGAACACGAGACCTGGATTGATGGTGCCGTTGAGGATGAGTTCTATCAGGTGCGGCAGGTAGTCGCGCACGGGTGCGGGCCCTCCGTGCAGGTGCACGTGGGAGAAGAAGAGCTCAAGACCCGGCAGGTCGACGTCATGAGAGACGCCGACGTAGCCAACGTGGCCACCGGGCCGGGTGGAGCGGATGGCCTGCATCATCGATTCCTGCGTGCCGACCGCTTCGATCACACAGTGGGCGCCGAGCCCGTCGGTGAGTTCCCTGATCTTTGCCACACCCGCGTCTCCGCGTTCTTTCACGATGTCGCTCGCCCCGAATTCACGCGCGAGCTTCTGCCGCGCTTCGTGGCGGGACATCGCAATGATCCGTGTCGCACCGAGCTGTTTCGCGGCGAGGATCGCCAACAGACCGACAGCGCCGTCGCCTACGACGGCGACGGTTTTGCCAGGCCCCACCTCAGCGGCGACTGCACCAAACCAGCCGGTGCCCAGAACGTCGGATGCGGCCAGCAGCGAGGCTATCTTGTTAGCCTCGGGCAGCTCAGCGGTTGCGACGAGGGTCCCGTCGGCCAGGGGAATTCGCATGTACTCGGCTTGTGCGCCGCCGACACCCTCCCGGTGGACGCAGGAGCTCTGGTAGCCGGACTGGCAGATTTCGCAAGTGTTGTCGGAGGCAAAAAAGGACCCGATCACGAATTGACCGACCTTGACGTTCTTGACGACGGCGCCGACCTCGTCGACTATTCCGACGTATTCGTGGCCCATCGGTACCGGCTCCGCGACACTGTCGGCGCCACGGTAGGGCCACAGGTCAGATCCGCAGACACATGCCGCGGTGACCTTGATGATGGCATCGGTGGGGTTCTGAATCGTGGGCTTCGCGCGCTCTTCGACGCGGACGTCGCCTGGGGCGTGAAGGATTGTGGCTCGCATAGGGAATCTCCATTTCGTTCATTTCGGTTCGACATCATCCATGAAACGACTCCTCCGAATACATAGCGAGGGGTCTGTCAAAACCAGGGACAATCAAAGCAGCGTCCCGCCGAGCACGAATCGCTCCCGCGAACACGACAGGTCGGGCCGCACACGCACTCGCCCTTTCCCGCCGCACTCCCATCAGATGAGCACTCGCCGATCGGTATGACCAAAAAAAGGTGACGGTGCTGGCGAGGAGATTGCAGACCACCGGCGTCCGGCGGAGGTTGTCCACGGGTTCACGACGCCGATTCCGTAAGCGTCGCATCGCGATCGAGGGAGGCCGGCGCCGTCGGCGGAATCGCGCGAAGCGCGAGGGTGGCGCCTAGCGCGGCGATCCACAGCCCCCAACTGGTGCTGCCGACCAGTCCGGCGATGTCGATGACAGGGAAGTCAGGCAACGCGGTGGCGAGGATGTCGCTTTGGTTGAGCAGATAGATGCTGCTAGCGGCGACGCCAGCCCAGCCGAGCAGTCGTGGCAGGACTGCACTTCGCAAAATGATGATGCTCAGCGTGGTGGACCAGGCGATGGCGCCCAACTGGCCGAGGTGCTCCCCAAGCAGGGCGCCCCCGAACTGATGCTGAGCCAGCCAAGCCGCTTCGGTTGCGACTTTTGTCGCGTCGTCGCCGGTTTCGTAGACCCGGGCGAGCGCGGGGACGACGAACACCCAGCGCAGGAACCCGATCAGGGAGAACACAACGGAAGCCGCTCCGATGATGCTGGCGACACGAAGTGCGGGGTCGGTGGTGCGTCCAAGCACTCGGGGCAACAGGAGGATCGGCACCAGGAGGATGGCATAGGTCCATGCGGTGACGAACCAGGTCCACACCAGGGTGTCTCCTCCTGCGGAGAAGGCGGGGAGTACGACATTGGCGTCCATCCGAAGGATGCCGGGCCAATCGAACGTCGCGGAGAGGACCGTGGCGGCCGCCGCGAATGTGAGGGCGCCTGTCAGGAAGAGGAGCCCGGTCGAACGTCGAAGACCGACCGAGTCTGAAGCTGTTGCTGCGCGTGTCCTGCTCATGTTCTCGGCTCCAAGTCAGTTAGTGTACGGTGTACGTGATGAGCAATGTACGCCGTACGCTATTCGGAAGTCAAGGGATGCCTGAAAACGGATCGAGTGACCAGCAGCGCCAGCGGAGAATGCGCAGTTCTGTCACATCGGAAGAGATTTTGAGGGCAGCTGAGCACGTGGCACGGGACGGATTTGACGCGTTGACCATGCGCGCCGTTGCCAGCCAGATGGGGGCATCGCCTATGGCGCTCTACCGGTACTTCCGGACTAAGGAAGAGCTCGTTGACGCGATGCTCGACAGAGTCCTGGGTCGGGTCGAGCTGCCCCTACCCACCGAGGATTGGGCGTCGGACCTGACCGCCTTCGCCGTGGCGCACAAAGCCGTCCTGTCAGACCATACGTGGGCGATTGTGCCGCTGTTCACCCATTCAAATCCTGGAGTCAACGCCACCATCATCGGCGAGACAGCCCTGGAGATCCTCGCCCGCGGCAGGATCACCGGCACGAAATCCGTCGCTTCTTTCTGCGCTATTCTTGCCCTCAACTACGGATGGTTCGCATTCAGCGCCGCCAGGGACGCGACAACGGTGGACCCGGAAGCGACGCTTTCCGGAGCTCTCGCCTTGCTGCCCGCCCATCGCTTCCCGAGGACCCTGGCCATCGCGGGGGAACTGAGCCATTACGGCGGCGACACCCACTACGCCCTTGCTCTGCGCGACCTCGTGGCCGGCATCGAAATCCGCGCGGAGGGGTGACCGAAAGCGGAATTCCGACTCCGCGAAAAAGATCCCGACGATCCCGCTCGCGCTGTGCTCTTTCATGTGAAGGGCACTTCCGCGCCGCGCCGCATGTGTCTCGCGACTTGCCCGCCGGCGAGGCCGAAGAGCAGGACCGCGACAAGCACCGCGAGCAGCGGAGCTGTCCAGGCGCCTGTCAGCTCGTGCAGCGCACCCACGACCGTCGGTCCCGTCGCCGCCACCGCATACCCGATTCCCTGGACGACACCCGAACGACCCGCGATGGAGTCCTGCCCGCCGCCGAGAGCCGCGATCATGATGAATACGACAGTCAAGCCGCCTCCTTGGGCGACGCCGCCGACCAGACACCACACCGGCCACAGCTCAGGCTGAAAGAGAAAGCCGAGCGGTACGGTCAGCCATCCTCCCGTGACAGCGACAACGCCGAATAACGCAGAGCCACGCGCCGTCAGTAGCGGAACGAGAAGCGCGCCCGCGATTCCGGCTACCTGGAAGATCCCGGCGATGGCGCCGGCCGCTTCCAACCCGAACCCGCGATCCGTCAGCAAGGTAGGCAGCCAAGCCGTCAGTGCGTAGAACGCGAACGCCTGACCCGCGAAGGCGGCCCCGAGAATCCAAGTGGTACCGACTCTCACGACGGACCTCGCGGCTCCGCGGGGCCGGAAATCCGGGCCGTTGCGGGCAGGACGCAGCGCACCACGGAAGCCGTGCAACACGATCCAGGCCGCCAGCGCCCCGATTCCGAAAGCGGCGCAGGTGGTGAGTGCCGTCCGCCACCCGAAGACACCGGCGAGCGGCGCGGTCGTGACGGTCGCCGCCATGGTGCCTACGTTGAGCGACGCAGTGAAGACGCCGGTCATAGCGTGCACTCGATCGGGGGGGAAGTCCCGTGCAATGATCACCGGAATGACGACGTTGCCGATGGTCAGAAAGATCCCGATGATCGCGGTGCCCACCACGGCCGAGGGCAGGCCGCCCGCGGAGCGGATCAAGCACCCTACAACGGCACCCACCATGCTCAGCGTCAGCGCGAAGTCGACGCCTCCGCGTTTGGCGACCGCAACCCCGAACGGTGAGCAGATCGCGAAGGCGAGCACCGGGATTCCGGTGAGCAATCCCAGCACGGTTGCGGTGACACCGAGATCCCGCTCGATGAGCGCCGCGACGGGTGCGACGGCCACGATCGGGCTGCGGAGCATTGCGGCGGCGAACACGATCGCGACGACAATCCACACGACGCGCGGGCGTGAGAGGCGTTGAGATGACGACACTCGGGAACCATACAGTGCGTGAGCGACGCTAGGCGCGCGAACATGGCCGCGCGGCCGACGACGAAAGCGCCCAAGTGAATCCCAGCCGCTCTCCATTGCCGCACACTCAGCGCCTGAAACTCGCCGGCGTGCCGCTGACCGACTCGGACCGCGACATCGTCGATGAACGTATCACGAGCTCTGACCTCCGTCCGTGCGTTGCGCCTGTCGCTGCCAGGGGACCGCAATCGGGGTGACGAGCCGGAAAGCCAGGTTGATCAGCAAACCGAGTAGCCCGGTGAGCACAATTCCTGCGTACACCTCCTCGACCGCGAACTGCTGTCCGGCTCGACGGATCATGGCGCCCAGACCGTACTCCGCCCCGACGAACTCGGCAGCGATCAGCGTGATCAGGCAGGTCGCCATCCCCAGCCGCAGGCCGTTCAGCAGCCCTGGGGCGATCGCGGGAAACAAGAGCCGGGTGAAGAACCGAATACCCGTCGCACCGAAGTTGCGACCAGCCTCGATCAGGTCCGTCGGTACATCCCGGACGCTTCCGCGCGTGCTGATGATGATCTGAAAGAAACCGGTCGCGAAGGCCGTGATGATGTAGGCGACCTCGCCGCGACCGACGATGATGATGATCAGTGGGAGTAGCGCGATCTTCGGCAGCGGGTACAGCGTGTCGGTGACCGGTCGGATGAGCAACTCAACTGTCCGCCACCGTCCCGATGCAACGCCGATTGCAACCCCGAAGACCGCTGCGAGTGCGAACGCCACCAGAAGCCGTTGCAGCGTGAGTAACAGGTCGAGGCCCAGTCGCCCATTCACGATCTGGTCGGCCGCCTTGACGACGATGTCGCTGAGAGGAGGAAAGAATCGAGGATCGAGCACGCCGGCACGGGTGCTCACCTCCCACAGCACGAGCACCACGACAGGAATCGTCCAGGTCTGCGCCCACCGGCGCATCGCCGGACTCATGTTTGCGCTCCGCGCACGTCCCGACGCCACGGAAGCATCCGGTCGGCGACGGCATCGAACCCGACCGAGCTGAGCAGGCCGAGCACCGCGATGATCAGCAGCGCAACATACATGTCGGTCACCCGGAGGATCTGCCAGTTGGACCAGAGGGACTGACCCAACCCGTTCGAGGCCCCTACCATTTCGATGGCGATCACCGCAATCAACGTAAAGCCGAGGGAGACACGAATGCCGGTCACAATCGACGGCAGGGCACCGGGGACCAGGATGCGGAAGAAACGCCGAGCGCCCCGAGAGCCGTAATTGTCCGCGACCTCAAGCAGGGTGCGATCAATGCTGCGCACGCCGGCGGCCGTGTAAAGGACCATCACGATCAGGGGCGTGACTAGCGCGGTGAGAATGATCGCGGTTTCTGTGCGACCTAAGAGGAACGTCAAGAAAGGGAAGAAGAGCACGCCGGGAATCGGATACAGGAACGCGAGGACCGTGTGGGTGCCGCGTTCCATCCACTGGGACGCGGTGATCGCTATCCCACCTGCGACCCCGATGAGCACCGCGAGCGCGATCGTCGCTAGAACTCGCAGCACCGTCGCGATGATGTCGCCACCCAAACCCGATCCGGCGTCGAATACGATCACACCCCGGGTGAGGATCTCGGTCGGCGGGGGGAAAAACGTAGGGCGGATGACTTCGGCGCGACTGAGAAGCTCCCACGCCAGGAGGATGAGCACCGGACCTACGAGTAGGGGCCACTTCTCACGTAGGGCACGCCGCATCACCGGTCGTCCACC
>JAODME010000023.1 GCA_025465095.1 Microbacteriaceae bacterium
GTTCGATGCCAACCTAGCGCTCAACAGGCACGAGCGGAATGTCCATCGACAAGGCCATAAATTTCACAACCAGAAAATCTCTTCAACGCTATGGTGGACCCACCAATGCCGGTTGCTCTTACTGGACAGACCGGGTCGGTCCCCCACCAGAAAGGGCAACTATGGACAATCTCGGAATCGTCTTCCTCTCGGAAGTCGTCGGCACCGCAATGCTCATACTCCTTGGTTGCGGGGTGGTGGCAAACGTCGCGCTGGCCAAGAACAAGGGATTCAACGGCGGGTTCCTCATGGTTACATTCGGCTGGGGCTTCGCGGTCTTTGCCGGAGTGATCGTCGCCTACAACTCGGGGGCGCACATCAACCCTGCTGTGACACTCGGCCTCGTGGCCAGTGGCGCGGAGGAGTTCGGGTCCGGCGTTCCGGTGAACTTCGTCTCGGTGATCACCTACATAGCCGCACAGCTGATCGGCGCAGTTCTCGGTGCCGTGCTCACCTGGCTCGCGTACAAGCAGCATTTCGATGACGAGATCGAGCCGGCGAACAAGCTCGGTGTGTTCTCCACCGGACCCGCCATCCGGAGCTACGGCTGGAATCTCGTCACGGAGATCATCGGCACCTTCGTCCTCGTCTTTGTCGTGATCGGGTTCGGCCGGCAGGAACCGGGCGGCGGACTCGCAGCGCTCGGCGCGCTGCCCGTCGCGCTGCTCGTCGTCGGGATCGGTGTGTCGCTCGGCGGGCCGACCGGATACGCCATCAACCCCGCACGTGACCTCGGCCCGCGGATCGCGCACTTCATCCTGCCGATCAAGGGCAAGGGATCAAGCGACTGGGCCTACTCCTGGGTTCCGGTCGTCGGGCCCATCATCGGTGGGGTGCTAGCGGGACTCGCGTCGATTCCCCTGCTGCCGACCCTGAGTTGATCCCGATCGCTACTCATCCGAACCCGTCACGAGGAGATAACACATGACCGACTACATCCTGTCGATCGATCAGGGCACGACAAGCACGCGATCGATTATTTTCGACCACGCCGGCTCCATAATCGCCACCGGCCAGCTCGAGCACGAACAGATTTTCCCGAAGCCCGGCTGGGTCGAGCACGACCCGATGCAGATTTGGAACAACACCCGCGAGGTCATCGGCCAGGCGTTGTCCAAGGCGAACATCACACGACACAACATCAAGGCCGTCGGAATCACCAACCAGCGGGAGACGGCGGTCGTCTGGGACAGGACGACCGGGCAGCCCGTCTACAACGCGATCGTCTGGCAGGACACCCGCACTCAAAGGATCGTCGACCGGCTCGCCGAGGACGGCGGCGTCGAACGTTTCAAGCAGAAGGTCGGCTTGCCGCTCGCCACCTACTTTTCCGGGACGAAGATCATGTGGATCCTTGAGAACGTCGAGGGCGCACGGGAGAAGGCGGACGCGGGCGACCTGATGTTCGGCACGACCGACAGCTGGGTCGTCTGGAATCTCACCGGAGGCGTGGACGGCGGAGTGCACATCACCGACGTGACCAACGCTTCGCGCACGCTGTTCATGGACCTCGAGACCCTGCAATGGGATGACTCGATCCTCGAGGTCTTCGGGGTGCCGAGGTCCATGCTTCCCGAGATCAAGAGCTCGTCCGAGGTCTACGGAACGATCTCGAAGAGCAGCCTCCTGCGTGAGGTGCCCATCGCCGGCATCCTCGGCGACCAGCAGGCGGCGACCTTCGGCCAGGCCGCGTTCGACAAGGGCGAATCCAAGAACACGTACGGCACGGGCAACTTTCTGATCTTCAACACCGGTGAAGACATCGTGCACTCCCAGAACGGGCTCCTGACGACCCTCGGCTACAAGCTCGGCGATGCGGCACCGCACTACGCACTCGAAGGCGCCATCGCCGTCACGGGTTCGCTCATCCAGTGGCTGCGTGACAACCTGGGGCTGATCAACTCGGCACCGGAGATCGAGGCCCTTGCGAAGACCGTCGACGACAACGGCGGCGTGTACTTCGTGCCTGCCTTCAGCGGGCTGTTCGCGCCGTACTGGCGGTCGGATGCCCGTGGCGCACTGGTGGGACTGACCAGGTACGTGAACAAGGGGCACATCGCGCGGGCCGCGCTCGAGGCGACGGCTTTTCAAACGCGCGAGGTACTGGATGCCGTCAACGCCGACTCCGGGGTCGATCTGACCGAACTCAAGGTCGACGGCGGGATGGTTGCCAACAACGAGCTCATGCAGTTCCAAGCGGACATCCTGAATGTGCCGGTGGTCCGACCGGTCGTCGCGGAGACGACGGCGCTCGGCGCAGCGTACGCGGCCGGCCTCGCGGTCGGCTTCTGGGACGGTCTCGACGACCTGCGCGCGAACTGGCAGGAAGACCAGCGTTGGGAGCCGAACCTCGACGATGCCGAGCGTGAGCGCCTGATGCGAAACTGGAAGAAGGCCGTCACGAAGACCTTTGACTGGGTTGACGAGGACGTTCCAGACGCATAACGCGACACGAACCAGAAAGGGCGGGCAGCGTCAGCTGCCCGCCCTTCTCATGCCTGACCACCAAGCGTGGAACCCTTCGCGGAGGTTCTCCCGACAGAGCCGTCACCGCACTGAGTCTGCGCGATCGGGCGTCTCAGTGCCCGGGAACCGCCACCGGGACACGGGGTGCGGCGCGGCTAGCGCTTGGTAGCAGCGACCCACTCGTCGAGCTTCGCAAGTGCGGCGCCTGAGTCCACCGTCTCTGCGGCGACCGCCATGCTCGAGCGGAAGCGCTCGAGCAGGGGTACCTGTGCCTGCGCGTGGTCGACGGCGAGGTTCCAGGCCACGAGTCCGGCGGCAGCGTTGAGCAGCACGATGTCGCGCACCGGTCCTGCTTCGCCGCCGAGCGTCGCTCGCGCGATGGCGGCGTTGCGCGTCGAATCACCGCCGACCAGCTGAGAGATCTCCGATCTGCGGATGCCCAGCTCGACCGGGTTCAGGTCGTGCTCGGTGACGGCCCCTCGGGAAACCTCCCAGATGTGACTGTGCCCTGTCGTAGTGAGCTCGTCGAGCCCGTCGTCGCCACGGAACACGAGCGCGGTCGCCCCCCTGGTCTGGAAGACACCGACGATGAGTGGCACCTTCTCAAGGTTCGCGACTCCCACCGCCGACGCCTCCGGGCGCGCGGGATTGCACAGCGGCCCGAGGAAATTGAACACGGTGGGAATGCCGAGCTCTCGACGGGTCGCGCCGGCGTGACGGAAGCCCGGATGGAACATGGCCGCAAATGCGAAGGTGATTCCCGTCTCGTCGAGAACCCGGGCGACACGGTCGGGCGCAAGCTCGAGCTCGATGCCGAGCGCCGCGAGCACGTCAGAGGAACCGGATGAGGAACTCGCGGCACGGTTCCCGTGCTTGATCACGGGCGTGCCCGCCGCAGCAGCAACGACGGAGGCCATCGTTGACACGTTGACGGTGCCGAAGCGGTCGCCGCCGGTGCCGACGATATCGAGCGCCATCGGGTTGACATCGAGACCGACGGCGTTCTCGAGGATCGCGTCACGGAATCCGACGATTTCGTCCACCGTCTCGCCCTTCGCGCGAAGCGCGACAAGGAACCCCGCAAGTTGCGCCGGGGTCGCCCCGCCCGACATCACCTCATGCATCGCCCACGACGCCTCGCTGATCGCCAGGTCCTCGCCGTTCAGAAGGGTGGTCAGAACGGTTGGCCAGGTGAGATCGGAAGGCATGAGTGCGATCCTAGCTTCCGGGCAACTTCCCGGTCGGATGACAGAACAGGCCGTCGCGATCGGACATAATAGGAAGGTGACCGCCACTACTCTCTCTCGCTCAGTCGGAGCCCCTGTCGTCAACCGGCCGAGCACGGTGGCGGTAGGCACGATCGTCTGGCTCGGCAGCGAGGTGATGTTCTTCGCCGGCCTGTTCGCGATCTACTTCACTCTCCGCTCGACCTCCCCCGATCTGTGGGCCTCCGAGTCGGGGCTGCTCAACATCCCGTTCTCCCTGACCAACACGATCATCCTCGTGCTCTCGTCGGTCACCTGCCAGTTCGGCGTCTTCGCCGCGGAGCGCCTCCAGCCACGTGCCACCGGCTGGAAGATCACCCAGTGGGGCATGGTCGAGTGGTTCTTCCTCACCTACGCCATGGGGGCCGTGTTCGTCGTGGGGCAGATCTTCGAATACGCGGTCCTCGTCTCCGAGGGTCTCAGCATCGACGCCAACTCTTACGGCTCAGCCTTCTACATCACCACCGGGTTCCACGGTGCGCACGTGATCGGCGGGCTCATCGCATTCCTGCTCGTTATCGGCAGTGCGTTCACCGTGAAGAACTTCGGGCACAAGGAAGCCACGCGGGCGATCGTCGTGTCCTACTACTGGCACTTCGTCGACGTCGTGTGGATCGGGCTCTTCCTGGTCATCTACGTACTGAAATAGGCAATGAGCGAACAAGGAACGGGACACCCGCACAGCATGCGACAACTCTCATCGAAGAACCGGACCGCGTCTGCACGACCGGGTAGGCGCTCTCCCCTCGCCACGGTAGCCCTGATCATCGTGGGACTCATGACCACCGGTGGCGCCTATGCGATGTTCAGCTCGACCGCCGCCGCCGAGACCACTACGGCGGTCACTCAGAGCATGGTCGAAGACGGCCAGAAGCTGTTCGCCGCGAACTGCGCCACCTGCCATGGACTGGATGCGGAGGGCACGAAGGCGGGCCCCAGCCTCTACGGAGTCGGTGCGGCATCCGTCCACTTCCAGGTTGGAACGGGGCGGATGCCTCTTGCCGCCAACGGTCCGCAGGCTCCAGACAAGCCGGCGCAGTTCACCGAGGAACAGACCCTCGCGATGGCCGCCTACGTCGCTTCGCTCGCACCGGGACCGGACATTCCAAGCGAGGAATACCTGCAGGGCGATGGCGACGCGACGCTCGGCGCGGAACTGTTCCGCATCAACTGCGCGATGTGCCACAATGTCGCGGGCGCGGGTGGTGCGCTGACCGAGGGCAAGTACGCTCCGTCGCTCTCCGGGGTCGAATCTGTGCACGTGTATGAGGCGATGGTCACCGGCCCGCAGAACATGCCCGTGTTCAACGACTTGACGATCTCGCCGGAAGAAAAGGCAGACATCATCACCTACCTCAAGTACCTCGAGGAGAACCCGTCCCCCGGAGGGTTCGACCTAGGTAACCTCGGTCCGGTGTCTGAGGGACTCTTCGCCTGGATCTTCGGTCTCGGCGCCATGGTCGCTGTCACGATCTGGATAGCTGCGAAAGCCAGCTAGCACCACGCTTCATCCGCACGGCGCACCACCCACAGCAGCAGCGCAGTAACCGAAAGGGAAGACCATGGCACAGCACGACACCGGCGAGACACCCGCCGTTGCCGGCTCCGCCGTCGAGAAGAGCGAACCGCGTCGGGACCATCCCGGTACCGCGGTCGAGGTTTCTGACGCGTTCGTGAACCCGGGCCTGCCGCCGCACCGCCCCCGCGTGACGGACCTGGACCCGAAAAAGGATGCCCAGGCCGAACGCCGTGTCTACACGCTGTTCTATATCTCGATCATCGGAAGCGTGCTCGCGATCGCCGCCTACGGGGCATTCCCGCTGGAAGAGGGCAACATGTCCTCCGTGCGCATGAACAACGCGTTCCTGGGTCTCGGCATCGCGCTCGGTCTCCTCGGAATCGGTGTCGGCGCCGTCTACTGGGCGAAGACCCTCATGCGCGGAGACGAGATTGTCGAACTGAGGCACCCGACCCGCGGCACCGACACGACGCGCGCTCGAGCCGTCGAGGTCTTCACCCTCGGCAATGAGGAGTCCGGGATCGGACGCCGCACGCTCATCCGGAACACCCTCATCGGCGCACTCATCGCGACGCCTCTCCCCGCGATCGTGCTGTTCCGTGACCTCGGGCCGACGAGCGATCCCGTCGAGGCGCTCGAGACGACCCTGTGGGAAAAGAATGTCCGACTCGTCCAGGATCCGACCGGAGCCCCGATTCGGGCATCCGACCTGACGCTCGGTTCGGTCGTGCACGTCATCCCCGAGGGTCTGAACGAACTTGCGCACAAGCTCGAAGAAAAGGCGAAGGCGGCAGTGCTGCTGATGCGCCTGAAGCCGGAGGATCTCAACGAGCTGCCAGAGCGCGAATCTTGGTCGTACGAAGGAATTGTCGCGTACTCGAAGATCTGCACTCATGTCGGGTGCCCGGTCGCTTTGTACGAGCAGCAGACGCACCATCTGCTCTGTCCGTGCCATCAGTCGACGTTCGACGTGACCAACCACTGCGAGGTCATCTTCGGCCCGGCGAAACGGCCCCTGCCGCAACTACCCATCACCGTCGACGCCGACGGCTACCTGATCGCTCAATCCGGTTTCCACGAGCCGGTCGGCCCTAGCTACTGGGAACGCTCATGACCACCGCAGACACCACCGATCGCCCGGCAGCAGTGCCGGGCGCCGTCGCCGCACCCGTCGCCTCCCGAGGGCAGCGCTTCACGGGCGCCGCCGCGAACTATATTGACGAGCGCACGAGCATCTCCGGCGCGGTGCGGGAACTCGGCCGCAAAGTCTTCCCCGATCACTGGTCGTTCATGCTCGGCGAGGTGGCGCTGTACAGTTTCGTCGTCATCCTGTTGACCGGAACGTTCCTCACGTTCTTTTACGACCCGTCGATGACCGAGGTCGAGTACGACGGCTCCTACGTGCCGCTCAAGGGACTCGAAATGTCCGCGGCAATGGCGTCATCACTGGACATCTCCTTCGACGTGCGCGGCGGCCTGCTGATGCGGCAGGTGCACCACTGGGCGGCATTGCTGTTCGTGGCCTCTATCGGGCTGCACATGCTGCGCGTCTTCTTCACGGGCGCGTTCCGCAAGCCGCGCGAGATCAACTGGGTTATCGGATTCGTGCTCTTCATCCTCGCGATGGCTGAAGGATTCACCGGGTACTCGCTTCCAGATGACCTGCTCTCCGGAAACGGGCTTCGGATCATCGACGGCATGGTCAAGGGATTGCCGCTGATCGGCACCTGGATCTCCTGGCTCCTGTTCGACGGGGAGTTTCCGGGCACCGCCGTTATCCCGCGCCTGTTCACCCTGCACATCCTGCTGCTTCCGGCGATCCTGGTCGCCGCGCTCGGAGTGCACATGCTGCTGCTGATCATCAACAAGCACACCCAGTTCGCCGGTCCAGGACGTACCAACGAGAACGTGGTCGGGATCCCGATCATGCCGACCTTCGCTGCGAAGGGCGGCGGGTTCTTCTTCATCGTGTTCGGAATCCTCACCCTGATGGGCGCCTTCTTCACGATCAACCCGATCTGGGCCTATGGCCCATACGACCCCTCCCCCGTTTCGGCCGGTACGCAGCCGGACTGGTACATCGGTTTTGCGGACGGTGCGCTGCGCCTTGTCCCGCCGGGGCTCGAGTTCGTGCTTTTCGACCGCACCTTCTCGTTCAATATCATCCTTCCGGTGATTGTGCTCACGGGCTTCATCGCGCTCATCGCCGTGTACCCGTTCATCGAGGCCTGGGTTACGGGCGACAAGCGCGAGCACCACATCGCTGAGCGCCCCCGCAACTCGCCGACCCGCACGTCCATCGGGGCCGCGGGAATCACCTTCTACATGGTGTTGTTCGTCGCCGCGAGTTCCGACCTCATCGCCACCCACTTCGGTCTGTCCATCGAGGGCGTCATTCACACGATGCAGGCATTGTTCTTCATCGGGCCCGTCGCCGCGTTCTTCCTTACCAAGCGCATCTGTCTCGGCCTTCAGAAGAAGGATCGGGAAATCGCGCTGCACGGCATCGAGTCGGGCAGGATCGTGCGACTGCCGGGCGGCGAGTACATCGAGGTGCACGAGCAGCTCGACGACTACGAGCGCTGGCGACTCGTGAGCTACCTCGACTACAAGCCACTCATGATCAGGCCGGACCACCGGGGCCGGATCACGCTGGCGCAGCGCGCCCGCGCCGCGGTCTCCTCCTGGTTCTTCGAGGACCGAATTTCGCCTCCGACCACCACCGAGGTCGAGCGGCAGCACGCCGGGCAACACTAAAGCTCGCTGCTGCTGTCGCTCCAGTCACTGCTGAAGTTATCCATCGCGGCGCGACACGCTGCGTCAAGGCGCCCGCAAAGCCGCGGGTCGCGGAGTGATACCTTCCGGAGCGACAACCCACGCGCAGGAGCGGACGCTGCGCTCGCGCAGGTGTACCGGAGTGCACCGCCGCCGGTGAGGCCACAGCCCGGCCGTCGGTACTATGACATCGCCGGCGTCGGCAAGGCGTCGGTCTGCCCGCCGGGCGACCGGCTAGGTGGCCGGGGGCGGCGCGACCGCGAGATTCAAACTCCGAGCGAGCTACGAGGCGTCGGTCCAGCCCGCACGGTCCGTCAGTCGTCGAAGGTCTTTTTGAGGAAGTCCGCCGTCGAGCGGTAGTCGAGCCCCTCGTAGAACGCGGCTGCGCGGATACTAGCCACAGTTAGTTGCCTCACACCACGGGCCCGGCACTCCCGTTCCACGGCAGTCACCAGCGCGCTGCCGATGCGCGAACCCCGGCTCGCCTCGTCGACCACGATCTCCTGGAGCTGAGCGGTCGTGCCGTTGGTGTAGAACAGCCGGGCGATCGTGGTGAGCGCATAGCCGAGAGGACGATCATCGGCTCCTGCGGCGACGAGCAGGACGTGATCATCGGCATTCCGCAACGCATCCGCGAACGCGGTGTCGAAGGCTGGCCGTTCCGGAATGTAGCTTTTGCCGAGCTGACCGAGCAGGCCGAAGATCGTGTCGGCGTCTGCGAGCGTGGCTGATCGGATCCGGATCGGCCCTCGATCAACTCCGCTAGCGGCCAAAGTTTCCGCGGTAGTACTCGTAGGTCCAGCCGACCAGGCTGATGAGTGTCAGTGGGATCGCGATGAAGATAATCCAGGTGCCGACGACGATGCCGAGGAACAGCAGCGCGGCGCTTCCACCGAGCATGAGCGGCCACCAGCTCCACGGGCTGAAAAATCCCTGCTCCGCGTCGCCGTCGTCAATGTTCGCGTTGAGGCGGTCTTCGGGAAGCTCGCCGCCCTGTGCCGAATGCACCCGACCAAGATAGAAGGCGATGAACGCCGAGAGGATGGCGGTGAGGAAGAGCCCGACCGTGCCGACCCATTCGACCGGCCCGCCACCGCTTGCACCTTGACCACCGGCGGGCTGGGTCGCCAGGCCCTGCGCGTTGTACACGGCGGTCCAGACGACGTAGGTGATGCCGGCAAGGACGAAGAATCCGGCGAGGATCCAGAATAGGCGCGCGTTAGCGATCACCGGCTACTTCACTTTCTCATCGGATGCGTCGTACACGGGAGCGTCGGGGGCGTCCTTGAGCGGCCCGACCCCCACGGGGATGCCCGCCTCGGGATGTGCCAGGTCGAAAGCCGGCGACTCGGATCGGATTCGCGGGATCGACGTGAAGTTGTGTCGAGGCGGCGGGCAGGACGTCGCCCACTCGAGCGACCGCGCATAGCCCCACGGGTCGTTCACCGTCACGGTCGGCGCGCGGCGCGCGGTGATCCAGACGTTGTAGAGGAACGGCAGCATCGAGGCGCCGAGGATCATCGCCCCCACAGTCGAAAGCTGATTCATCCACTCGAATCCGTCCTCAGGCTGGTAGGTCGCGTAGCGTCGCGGCATTCCGATCACGCCGAGCCAGTGTTGGATGAGGAACGTCATGTGGAACCCGATGAAGAGCAGCCAGAAGTGAATCTTGCCCAGTCGCTCGTCGAGCATCTTGCCTGTCCATTTGGGCCACCAGAAGTAGAAGCCGCTGAACATAGCGAAGACGACCGTGCCGAAGACGACGTAGTGGAAGTGCGCGACGACGAAGTAAGTGTCGGAGACGTGGAAGTCGAGCGGAGGTGAAGCGAGAATCACTCCGGTGAGTCCGCCGAACGTGAAGGTGATGAGGAAGCCGATTGCCCAGATCATGGGCGTCTCGAAGGTCACAGAGCCGCGCCACATCGTGCCGATCCAGTTGAAGATCTTCACCCCTGTCGGAACGGCGATGAGCATCGTCATGAGGGCGAAGAACGGCAGCAGTACCGACCCGGTCACGTACATGTGGTGGGCCCATACAGTCACCGACAGCGCGGCGATCGCGATCGTCGCGTAGATCAGCGTCTTATAGCCGAAGATCGGTTTGCGGCTGAATACCGGCAGAACCTCGGAGATGATGCCGAAGAACGGCAGCGCGATGATGTAGACCTCTGGGTGCCCGAAGAACCAGAACAGGTGCTGCCAGAGGATCGCTCCCCCGGCTTCTGGATTGTAGAGGTGGGAGCCGAGGATGCGGTCGGCGCCGAGCGCGAAGAAGGCTGCGGCGAGCACCGGGAAGGCCATGATCACGAGGATCGACGTGATCAGCACGTTCCAGGTGAAGATCGCCATCCGGAACATGGTCATGCCGGGTGCGCGCATCGTGATGATGGTGGTGATGAAGTTGACCGCACCGAGGATGGTGCCGAACCCGCTGAGCGCAAGTCCCATTACCCAGAGATCGCCTCCGAGGCCGGGAGTGAACGTGGTCGTGGACAGCGGCGTGTACGCGGTCCAGCCAAACGATGCTGCACCCTGCGGGGTGAGGAACCCCGCGACCGCGATCGCGGAGCCGAAGCTGTAGAGCCAGTAGGCGAACGCGTTCAGCCGGGGGAAGGCGACATCCGGGGCACCGATCTGGAGCGGCATGAGAACGTTCGCGAACCCGGCGAACAGGGGCGTCGCGAACATCAGCAGCATGATGGTGCCGTGCATGGTGAACAGCTGGTTGTACTGTTCCTTGCTCTGCAGCAGGTCGAGGCCCGGTGCGAACAGCTGGGCGCGGATCACGAGAGCCATCACGCCGGCGAGACAGAAGTAGATGAACGACGTGATCAGGTACAGGTACCCGATTTTCTTATGATCGGTCGTTGTAAGCCAGTTCACGAAGACGTTGCCCTTCGTGCCGACCCTGGATGCCTGGAAGTTCTGCCCGGAGGGAGTGCCAGTGGAGGGTGCGGTGACGGTGGTGGTAGTGGTGGCGCTCATCGTGGTGACCTATTCGCGTTCCGGAGCTTCGGTGCCTGGCTGGTTTTGGTTGGTGATGTACTCGGCGCCGAGTGTGCCGGTCTGACCCGCCTCGGCGAGGCTATCGATGTAGTCGTCGTACTCCTCCTGCTCAACGACCTTCACCTGGAAGAGCATGAGCGCGTGGTATTCGCCGCACAGTTCGGCGCACTTGCCCATGAAGGTGCCGGTCTCGAGCGGGGTGAAGAACATGAAGTTGGTCTTGCCGGGGATCGTGTCCTTCTTGTAGAGGAAGTCGACCACCCAGAATGAGTGCGCGACATCGCGCGTCTCGAGGTTTATCTGCACGCTCTTGCCGACCGGCAAGTAGAGCACGGGCAACTGGTCGTAGTCGATCGTGTCTTCGGTGTCGGTCTCCTGAGCCTGGATGCCCTCGAAGTAGACGCCGTCGCCGCCGGGGCCCTCGTTCAGGTAGTTGAAGTCCCAGCCCCATCGCTTTCCGTAGACCTCGATGTTCACGTCGGGATCCTCGATCGGCGACTCGATCGCCGCCTGGTCGCGAGCGGTGAACGCGAAGAACCCGAGCACCAGGATGAGCGGAACGATCGTGTAGAAGATCTCGATCGGAAGGTTGTATCGCAACTGCACGGGAAGGCCGGTCTGTCCCTTGCGACGCCGGTAGACCACGGCCGCCCAGATGATGAGGCCCCAAGTGACGATTCCGACGGCAAGGAGCACGAGCCAGGAGTTGACCCAGAGGCCGGTGATCCGGTCCGTGTGGTTAGTGGTGCTCGGGTCCCCCGGCAGGAAGCCCCGAAGTTGAACCTGGGTACATCCCGCCAGCACGACGACAAGTGTTGCGGCGATCGGAATGGTTGCCCATCGTAGACGGCGGTTAGAGCGCACCGGGAACCTTTCGGATGACACGGACTGTGATGCATCACAGTCTATTTGACCTTGCCAGCCTACCGGGAAGCGCGCGCGTCGAGCGACCGCGAAAGCGCGGCCCGAGACGCAGAAAGGGGAATCGCCACCGGCGATTCCCCTTTTCTGGCGCCCGTCAGGCGGGCGCATCGTGCTGCTAGTGAAACGAGTCCCCGCAGGCGCAACTGCCGCCCGCGTTCGGATTGTCGATCGTGAATCCCTGCTTCTGGATGGTGTCCTCGAAGTCGATGCTCGCACCATCGAGGTACGGAACGCTCATCTTGTCGACGACCACCTCGACCCCGTCGAAGTCGACGGTTGCGTCGCCGTCGAGCAGACGCTCGTCGAAATAGAGCTGGTAGATGAGCCCGGAACACCCGCCCGGCTGCACTGCGACGCGCAGGCGAAGGTCGTCGCGCGCCTCCTGCTCGTAGAGGCTGCGCACCTTCGCGGCGGCGGTGTCAGTGAGGTTCACGCCGTGGGCGGCCGCGACGGCGTCGGGCGCCGCGTCGCTGGTGGCGACTGCCGCTTCGGTCAGTGTCGTGTCGGTCATGGCCACTCCTTGCCTGTAGAGAAAAAGCCTTCCAACAGTCTAAGCACCGCGGCTGCGAGTTTGTTCCCGATGCGAGGGCCTACCCGGCGCGTTCGTTGAGGCGCGCGAGCAGCACCGCTTCGGCGAGCACCGCCCGGTGGAACACGCCCAAGTGCAGTGACTCGTTTGGGCTGTGCGCGCGGGAGTCGGGGTCCTCGACTCCGGTGACGAGGATCTGCGCGCTCGGGAAGCGCTCGACGAGGTCGGCGATGAATGGGATCGATCCGCCAATGCCCATCTCCACTGCCTCGACCCCCCAGGCATCCGTCATCGCCTGCTTCGCCTCCGTGACGGCCCAGCCGCTCGTGTCGACGAGGAACGGGTTGCCGGTGTCGACGTCGGTGATCTCGATCCGCGCGCCGAAGGGCGCGTTCGCGCGCAGGTGCCGTTCGATCGCTGCGAAGGCGTCCGCCGCGTCCTGCCCTGGCGCGATCCTGGCGCTGATCCGCACCGAAGTCGACGGCGACAGCGTGTTCGATGCGTTGGCGACACTCGGCGCGTCGAAGCCCGTTACGGTGATCGCGGGCTGCGACCAGATCCGGCTGAGGATGCTGCCGGTTCCGATCGCGCCTACTCCATCGAGCAGTCCGGCCTCGCGTCGCAACTGCTCCTCGTCGTAGTCGGGCGTCTCCGCGTCTCGGCTCGTGAGCCCGGCCACCGCGACGCTGCCGTTCTCGTCATGAAGGCTCGCGAGCAGGCGGATCATCGCGAGCATGCCGTCAGGAACCGCTCCCCCGAACATGCCCGAATGCGAGGCGTGGGCGAGGGTCGAAACGGTGAGCCGGAAGGTGACGTTGCCGCGGAGCCCGACCGTGAGGGCGGGCGTGTCGACGTTCCAGTTGTCTGAGTCGGCGACGACTATGACATCCGCCTCGAGTTCCGCGTGGTGCTCCGCGAGGAAGCTGGCGAAGGAGCGCGATCCGAACTCCTCCTCGCCCTCGATGAACAGCACGAGGCCGAGATCGAAGTCCGGCCCGGACGTCTCGACCAGGGCGCGGATCGCTGCGACGTGGGCCATCACTCCCGCCTTGTCGTCGGCTGCTCCACGTCCGTAAAGCCTCTCGCCCCGCACGGTCGGCTCGAACGGGGGCGACTCCCAGTCCTCATCGTTCCCGGGCGGCTGCACGTCGTGGTGGGCGTAGAGCATGATCGTCGGCCTGCCGTTTCGTGCCGCCCTGGTCGCGAGGACGGCAGGCTGCCCGAGAACTTCGGACGCCCGCTGCGTGGCGCTCGAGATTTGCACCGTCTCGAACACGCCAAGTCCGGTGACGAGCGAGGCGACCGCATCGGCGCTGTCCCTTACGTGTCGAGGGTCGAAGGCGGCCCAGGACACGGACGGGATGCGCACAAGCCTCGACAGGTCGGCGATCGCCGATGGGAGCCCCGACTGCACGGAGGTTCTGAGCGAGTCGAGCAGATCGGGGCGTGTGGGCGGTGCAGAGGTCATGCGAGTAATCTTAAGAGGACTTCTACGGCAAGGATCCCCTCATGGCACGGACGCCCAACGGCAAGAGCGCACCTCTCGGCAAGAGCGAGGGCGATGTCGGCTCCGAGCTCGACGGCGTGAGCGGCGAAGGGATGGCGAGCGGAAAGGGTCGCCCGACCCCGACCCGACGCGAGCGGGAGGCGGCGAACATCCGCCCCCTGATCTCGAACGATCGCAAGGCCGCGAACAAGGCCGCGCGGGCGAAGATGGCGCAGGCGCGCGAGAAGGCACGCATCGGTATGGCGAACGGTGAGGAGCGGTATCTGCCCACTCGGGACAGGGGGCCGCAACGCAAGTACATCCGGGACTATGTCGACGCTCGCTTCAGCGCCGGCGAGGCGCTGATCCCCCTGATGTTCCTCGTGATCCTGACCACCTTCGTACCCGGCGTCGAAGTGTATTCCTTCCTCGCGCTGTGGGCGTTCTTCATCATCGCCGTCATCGACTGCGTCATCCTCGGCGTGATCGTCAAGAAGAAGCTCGCGGCGCGGTTCGGCGCCGACAAGGTGGAGCGCGGAACGAAGTGGTACGCCGCGATGCGCGCCCTGCAGTTGCGGCCGATGCGACTGCCGAAGCCGCAGGTGAAACGCTGGAACTATCCGGCCTGATCGCCCTCGCGGTCAGTCTCGACCACGCGCCGACGGTGCGGTGCAACACCGCGCTGGGACGACCGCAGGTCCGACGGTGGCGTCCCCCGGACGGTGAATCCGGGGCTGCAGCGGTGTGTCTTCCCACCCGTGCGGCGTGGCACGTCGGATCACCTTCCGCACAGTCAGAACGCGAGGGGCTCCCGGGACTGTCGACCTGCTTCGAGCCTTCGCCGTTTCAGCAGGCCGCGGTTGATCTGGCGAGCCCAGAGCGGTCCGCGATAGAGGAACGCCGTGTAGCCCTGCACGAGCGTCGCGCCCGCGGCGAGTCGCTCGGCGACGTCGGCGGCCGTATCGACTCCCCCGACCGAGATGACGCACAGCTCCCTCGGCACGGTCGCGCGGATGAGGCGCAGGACATCGAGCGATCGCCCTGCGAGCGGGGCGCCGGACAGCCCCCCGTCACCGGCGGCTTCGACTAACGCGGCCGGGCTGCGCAGGCCAGCGCGGGACAGCGTGGTGTTCGTGGCGATGATGCCGTCCAGGGCGAGGTCCGTCACCAGTCCGGCGAGCCTCACCACCTCGTCGTCGGTCAGGTCAGGCGCTATCTTGACCAGCACGGGGGTGCTGCCGGCGACATCCTTCACCGCGGTCAGCAGCGGGGCGAGTCGGTCGAGTTCCTGAAGCCCGCGCAGACCCGGCGTGTTGGGTGAACTCACGTTCACTGCGAGATAGTCGGATACCGGAGCGAGCAGGCGGGCGCTCACGAGGTAGTCGTCGATCGCATCATCCACCGCGACGACACGGGACTTGCCGATGTTCGCACCGACGATCGGCCGGTCAGGTCCCGGCCCCTCCCGCCGGAGGAGCGCCGCTGCGGCCGCCGCACCGGAGTTGTTGAAGCCCATCCGATTGATAACGGCGCGGTCGGCAATAAGCCGGAACAATCGCGGTCTTTCGTTGCCTGCTTGCGGAATCGCCGTGAGCGTTCCGACCTCGACGTGACCGAAGCCGAGGCATCCGAGCCCCCGGACCGCTTCGCCGTCCTTGTCGAAGCCCGCCGCCACGCCGAACGGCGAGTCGAACGTGAGACCTAGCGCGTGCGTCCGGAGAGACGGATGCGGCCGGGTCATCCAGCGCAGCAGCGGACCGAGTCCGACCCGCGGAATCATTCGGATGACAGCCGTCGCGAGGTGATGCGCCAGCTCCGGGTCCATGCGCCTCAGAACGAGGGAGAAGAAGAGCGGATACATGCCTCGATCAGGCTAGCGGCTCCCGCAAGGCACCGGGGCATCCCGCCCGGCTGATCGAGCGCGAGGCCTGCACGAAGGCAACGTTTTTGGGCGTCGAATCGCGCGGCGATGGGTAACAACTTCGGCGCGATGGAGTCGATGTCGCCCGGCGCTCCGGGCTTTTGCCATGGACCCGCTGCGCTTCGCCGGTGCCTCAGGTACCGACGGTCGGTTCGTGCTCGACACGCAGAAGCGTGATCGCCGTCTCGAAATCCTCGAGGGAATCGAAGCCTTGGTAGACGCTCGCGAATCTCAGATAGGCGACCTCGTCGAGTTCGCGCAGCGGCGGCAGGATCGCGAGGCCGATGTCGTTCGCCTCGATCTGCGAGGCTCCCGTCGCGCGAATGCTCTCTTCCACTTTTTGGGCGAGCATCGCGAGATCGATGTCGGTGACGGGTCGACCCTGGCACGCCTTGCGCACTCCGGTGACGATTTTCTCCCGACTGAACGGCTCGATGACACCGCTGCGCTTGACCACGTTGAGGCTCGCGGTCTCGGTCGTCGTGAACCGGCGACCGCATTCCGGGCACTGGCGGCGGCGACGGATGGAGAGGCCGTCGTCGCTCGTGCGGGAATCGACGACGCGCGAGTCAGGGTACCTGCAGAAGGGGCAGAACATGGTGACTCAAGGATAGGGCAGCAGTCGGTGGAAAACCGGGACCTCAGCGTTCGGCGAATCGAGCGGTGACGGCCGCGCCGTGCGCAGGGAGGTCTTCCGCCGCTGCGAGATCGACGATCCGGTTGCGAACATCGCCGAGTGCTGCCCGGTTGTACCGGATGACCTGCTGCGGTCGGAGGAACGTGTAGGCGCCGAGTCCCGAGGCGAATCGAGACGTTCCCCCGGTGGGTAGCACGTGATTCGAGCCGGCGAGGTAGTCGCCGAGGCTCACCGGTGAGTTCTCGCCAAGGAAGATCGCGCCGGCGTTGTGGATCAGGTCGAGGATAGCCGAGGGATCGCCCGTCTGGATCTCGAGGTGCTCGGGACCGTAGACATTGCTGAAGGCGGCTGCGGCGGACAGGTCGTCGACGAGGACGACCGCCGACTGTGCCCCGGTCAGCGCCGCGCGAACGCGGTCTGAGTGGCGTGCGGAGGGCACGACCCGTTCGAGTTCCGAGCGCACACGGTCGGCGAAAAGGGCTGAGTCGGTCACGAGCACCGCCGCCGCAAGTTCGTCGTGCTCGGCTTGACTGATGAGGTCGACTGCTACGAGCAGCGGGTCGGCCGCGGCATCCGCGATCACCAGGATCTCGGTGGGCCCCGCCTCTGAATCGATGCCGACCTGGCCGCGAACCAGGCGCTTCGCCGCCGCCACGAAGACGTTTCCAGGCCCAGTGACGAGCTGCACGGGGGCGAGGTCGAGATCGGGCACTCCGTAGGCGAGGGCTCCGATCGCGCCGGCGCCGCCCATCGCGTAGACCTCGTCGACTCCGAGGAGCCCGGCCGCGCCGAGGATAGTGGGGTGGATGGCGCCACCGAAGTCCTTCTGGGGAGGAGAGGCGAGCGCAATCGATGCCACTCCCGCCACCTGAGCGGGCACGACGTTCATGACGACGCTCGAGGGGTAGACGGCCTTGCCGCCTGGCACGTAAAGCCCGACGCGCGCGATGGGGCTCCACCGTTGGCTGACCTCGGCTCCATGACCCAGCGTCGTGACCGAGGGCGCAGGCACCTGAGCCTCAGACGCGCGGCGCACTCGAGCGATGGCCTCCTCGAGCGCGTCGCGCACGGCCGGTTCGAGACGCGAGACGGCGTCCGCGATGGCGGATGTTTGCACGCGCACGTGGTCGGGGCGCACACCGTCGAAGCGTTCCGCCTGCTCCAGAAGCGCGAGCCCGCCGCGAGCCCGAACGTCGGCGATCAGGGCGGACGCGGCATCCGTCGCCACCGAGACGTCCGTGGTCGCGCGGGGAACGATGTCGAGGAGTTCGGCGTGGTTGAGGCGCCTGCCGCGCAGGTCAATGGTTTGAATCATGGCGCCTTAACTGTAGTTGCGCTCGAGCGTGAACGAGCGAATGTACGCACTCGCCGCGAATCGGTGCCGGGGTGAGCGCACATTCGGCTCAAGAGGCTACAGTCGGCGCGGTGCAGGGTCAACTCAGGCAGTTCGGCCCGAGCAGCGACTTGAGCTCGCCGAACAGGTCGGCGCTCACGGTCACGGGGAACGGGATCTCGAACAACCGCGCGGCCCGGTCCTTGACGAGCTTCAGCCGCACCTCCGTGTCGCCGACGTGCCGGATGAGCGCGTCGCTGAGGCTGCTCACGACGTCGACCGTCGCTCGATGCTCCGGCATGCTGATCACCAGAGGACCGGAACCAAGGCTCTCGCCGAGGTCGGGACTGAACATGCTGACCGCGTGCAAGTTCATACCGTCGTCGCGAACGCTGACACGGCCCCGGATGACGACGACCTGATCGTTCGCGAGCGCCGGCGAGAACTCCTGGTAGGTCTTACCGAGGAACATCACGGTGATTTCGCCGCCGAAGTCCTCGACCTGCACCAGGCCGTACTGGTTGCCGGAGTTGCGGGCGGTGCGGTGTTGCACAGAGGTGACCAGCCCGGCCACAGAGACCGTCTCGCCGTCGGTCGAGGCCTCTCCCGCGAGGATGTCGGCGATGCTCGAACTGGCGTGTTTCGCCAGCTGGAGTTCGAGTCCGGCGAGCGGATGATCGGACACGTAAAGGCCGAGCATCTCTCGCTCGAAGGCGAGCTTGTCGCGCTTGGACCACTCGGGTCGCTCCGGTACCTTCACTACCTGTTGGGGCTCATCGAAGAGGCTGTCGAAGTCGAAGCCGTAGTCGCCTTTCTCCTCCGCGCGCTTGTCCTTCACCGCGCTCTCGACGGCTCCTTCGTGGATCTCGAGTAGCGCGCGTCTGGTCGAGCCGAGCGAGTCGAACGCGCCCGCCTTTATCAGGGACTCGACAGTGCGCTTGTTCGCGGCGGAGATCGGCACCTTCTTGAGGAAGTCGTGAAAGCTCGTGAACCGGCCCTTCTCCTCACGTGCCCCGCGAATCAGGTCGACGACGGCGAATCCGACGTTGCGCACAGCACCGAGTCCGAACCGGATGTCGTCGCCGACGGCGGCGAAGTAGCCTATCGACTCGTTCACGTCCGGCGCGAGCACCTGGATTCCCATCCGACGGCACTCGTTGAGGTAGATCGCGAGCTTGTCCTTCGAGTCGCCGACGCTCGTGAGCAGTGCGGCCATGTACTCGGCCGGGTAGTGCGCCTTCAAATAGGCGGTCCAGTAGGACAGTACGCCGTACGCCGCTGAGTGCGCCTTGTTGAACGCGTAGTCGGAGAACGGCAACAGGATGTCCCACAGCGCCTTCACCGCCGCCATCGAGTATCCGTTGGCCTGCATGCCCGCCGAGAAGCCCTCGAACTGCTTGTCGAGCTCCGACTTCTTTTTTTTGCCCATCGCCCGGCGCAGCAGGTCGGCCTGCCCGAGCGAGAACCCGGCGAGCACCTGGGCGATGGACATCACCTGCTCCTGGTACACGATCAGTCCGTAGGTCGTGCCGAGGACGTCCTTGAGCGCCTCGGAGAGCTCGGGGTGGATGTAGTCGACTTCCTGCTGACCGTTCTTGCGGTACGCGTAGTTCGTGTGCGAGTTGGCTCCCATCGGCCCCGGCCGGTACAGGGCGCCGACTGCCGAGATGTCCTCGAAGTTGTCGGGGCGCATGAGCCGCAGGAGCGAGCGCATCGGTCCGCCGTCGAATTGGAACACGCCGAGGGTGTCCCCCCTCGCGAGAAGCTTGTAGGTAAGCGGGTCGTCGAGCGCGAGCTCTTCGAGCACGGGTGTCTCGCCGCGGTTCGCCTTGATGTTGTCGAGCGCGTCGTCGATGATCGTCAGATTGCGGAGCCCCAGGAAGTCCATTTTGATCAGGCCGAGGGCCTCGCACGCCGGGTAGTCGAAGTGGGTGACGATCTGACCGTCCTGCTCCCGCTTCATGATCGGGATGATGTCGAGCAGCGGCTTTGAGGACATGATGACGCCGGCCGCGTGAACTCCCCACTGCCGCTTGAGGTTCTCGAGGCCGAGCGCGGTGTCGAAGACCGTCCTCGCGTCAGCGTCCGAGTCGAGGACGGCGCGGACATCCGACGCCTCCTTCCAACGCGGATGCTCCTTGTCCATGATCCCGGAGAGAGGGATGTCTTTGCCCATGATCGACGGTGGCATCGCCTTAGTGAGCTTCTCGCCCATGCCGTACGCGAACCCGAGCACCCGTGAGGAGTCCTTCAGCGCCTGCTTAGCCTTGATGGTGCCGTAGGTGACGATCTGGGCGACGTGGTCGCTGCCGTACTTCTCTGTGACGTAGCGAATCACCTCGCCTCTCCGGCGCTCGTCGAAGTCGACGTCGAAGTCGGGCATCGACACACGGTCGGGGTTGAGGAAACGCTCGAACAGGAGCCCGTGCTGCAGCGGATCGAGGTCGGTGATTCCCATCGCGTAGGCGACCATGGACCCCGCCCCTGAACCACGGCCGGGTCCGACCCGGATACGGTTCTTCCGAGCCCAGTTGATGAAGTCGGCGACGACGAGGAAGTAGCCGGGGAATCCCATCTGCGAGATGACACCCGTCTCGTAGATCGCCCGTTCCCGCGCCGCCGGCGGCACATTGTTCTTGTAGCGGTTCAGCAGGCCCGCCTCGATCTCCTTCGCGAACCAGGACTGCTCGGTCTCGCCCTCCGGCACCGGGAACACGGGCATGTAGTTGGCCTGCTCGTCGAAGGCGACTTCGCAGCGCTCGGCGATCAGTAACGTGTTGTCGCACGCCTCCGGGTGGTCACGAAAGAGGTGACGCATCTGCTCGGCCGACTTGAGGTAGAACTCGTCGGCGTCGAACTTGAACCGGTTCGGGTCATCCAGCGTCGTCCCGGACTGCACGCAGAGCAGCGCCGCGTGCGAGGTGGCGTCGTGGGAGTGGGTGTAGTGCAAGTCGTTGGTCGCGACGAGGGGGAGGTCGAGTTCGCCGGCCAGGCGCAGGAGATCGCCCATGACCCGGCGTTCGATGCCCAGCCCATGGTCCATGATCTCGCAGAAGTAGTTTTCCCTGCCGAAGATGTCGCGGAAGTCTGATGCGGCTTTTTTCGCCTCCTCGTACTGACCGAGCCGCAGCCGCGTCTGAATCTCGCTCGACGGACATCCCGTGGTGGCGATGAGCCCCTTCGCGTAGGTGCTGAGCAGGTCGCGGTCCATCCGCGGCTTGAAGTAGTACCCTTCGAGGCTCGCGAGGGAGGACATCCGGAACAGGTTGTGCATTCCCTCGGTGCTCGAGGAGAGCATCGTGAGGTGGGTGTAGGCGCCGGAACCGGAAACGTCATCCTGACCGCCGTTGCCCCACCGGATCCTCGTGCGGTCGCCTCGCGCCGTGCCGGGAGTGAGGTAGGCCTCTGTGCCGATGATGGGTTTGATTCCGGCGCTCGTCGCCGTGCGCCAGAAGTCGTACGCGCCGAACACGTTGCCGTGGTCAGTCATCGCGATCGCGGGCATCCCCTGCTCTGCAGCGGCTTCGATCAGCGGCTTCACTCGCGCCGCACCGTCCAGCATCGAGTACTCGCTGTGGACGTGCAGGTGGACGAACGATTTAGCGCTGGGTGGCAAGAAACTCTCCGGAAGCCGAGATGAAAACCAGCTCTCAGCCTACGTGCCCGTCACTCGTTTCGAAGGACATCGAGGGCGTGCTGCAGGTCTTCAGGGTAGGTCGTTCGATAGACCACTCGCTCGCCGGTAGCCGGATGCCGGAAGCCCAGCTGCAGCGCGTGCAGCCACTGCCTGGTCAACCCGAGGCGCGCGGAGATTGTCGGGTCCGCACCATACATCGCATCACCCACACACGGGTGCCGTTGCGCCGCCATGTGCACACGAATCTGGTGCGTGCGTCCCGTCTCGAGGTTGATCTCGAGCAGCGATGCACCACGGAACGCTTCGAGCGTCTCGTAGTGGGTCACCGAGGATTTGCCGTCCGAGACGACCGCGAACTTCCAACTCGATCCCGGATGCCGCCCGATCGGGGCGTCAATCGTTCCGACGAGGGGATCCGGGTGACCCTGCACGACCGCGTGGTAAATCTTCTCGACCTCGCGATCGTGGAAGGCGCGCTTGAGCTCCGAGTAGCCGCGCTCGGACTTGGCAACGACCATGAGTCCGCTCGTTCCGGCGTCGAGCCGGTGCACGATGCCGGCGCGCTCCGATGCCCCGGAGGTGGATACACGGAACCCCGCCCCGGCTAGCGCGCCGAGGACAGTCGGTCCAGTCCAGCCGACCGAAGGGTGCGCCGCAACACCGACCGGCTTGTCGATCACGACGATGTCGTCGTCATCATGCACGATCGTCAGCTCGGGGACCTTGATCGGCACGATTGACGGTGCCTCTTTCGGTTGCCAACTCACTTCGAGCCAACTGTCCGCGCGCAACCGATCGGACTTGCCGAGGGTCACCCCGTCCACGACCACTCCGCCCGCCTCCGCCACCTCGGCGGCGAAGGTGCGCGAGAAACCGAGCAGCCTGGCCAGCGCCGCATCGACCCGTTCTCCCGCCAGCCCCTGAGGCACGGGCAGGTTGCGCGATTCCACCGTCACTCCCCGACCGTTGGAGCCGGGTCGACCGGCTTGGAGGCTCGTGCCCCGTCGAGCCCGACGCCGCGAATGGTGAGGATGATGAACAGCCCCATGCTCGCGACGATGAAGGAGTCTGCGATGTTGAACACGGCGGGGAACCCGGCGACCTGGATGAAGTCGACCACGTGCCCGAGTCCGAAGCTCGGCTCACGGAGCAACCGGTCGGTGAGGTTTCCCGCGGTGCCGCCGAGGAGCATCCCGAACAGGATTGCCCAGCCGAGCGACCTGATCCGCCTGGCGAAGAAGATGATGAAGACGGTGACGACGGAGGCGGCGATGGAGAAGATCCAGGTCGAGCCACTCGCGATGGAGAACGCGGCGCCGGGATTCTTCACGAACACGAATTGAAGCACCGTGCCGAGAACCTGCACCGGCTCACCCGGTGGCAGGTTCTCGACCACGAGGATCTTCGTGATCTGATCGCAGGCGTACACGGCGCTGGCCACCACCGCGAGCACGATGAGCGCCCGCACGCTGAGCCCCGCCCTGTGGGTCGGCGCCGTCGGCTCAGTTGCCGCCAACGCCGGCAGACGTGGGCGCGGCGGCGCTCACGCCGCTCGCAGAGTCGAGCTCACGGAGCTGCTCCTCGATGTAACCCTTAAGCTTCTGGCGGTATTCACGCTCGAAGGTGCGAAGTTCGTCAATGCGACCCTCGAGAACCGCCCGCTCCTGGTCGAGCTTGGCGATCTGCGACCGCTGCTTCGCCTCGGCCTCGCTGACGACGCGTGCGGCGGTGGCGTGGCCTTCGGCGATGAGGGCATCGCGCTTCTCGATGCCCTCTTTAACGTGCTCCTCGTGCAGGCGGCGCGCGAGCTGGAGGAGGTTGCTGGTGCTGTCCGGGTCGTTCTCCGCCGAGGAAGCAACATAGGTGGGCGTCGCTGCGGCGGGAGCCGCCGTCGCCGGCTGGGGTGCGGGCGTGGCAGCCGGGGTCGGGGTGCTTGCCGACTGTCCGCCGCTGCGCTGCAGCTCGCTGATCCGCGATTCGCTGCCTATCAAGCGCTGCCGAAGTTCTTCGTTCTCCTGGCCGAGGCGGCGGAGTTCGACGACGACCTCGTCGAGGAAGTCATCCACCTCGTCCTGGTCATAGCCCTCGCGAAACTTCGTTGGCTGGAAACGCTTGTTGACAACGTCTTCGGGGGTCAGGGCCATGTGTGTGTCACCTCAAAATTCTTTGAACCGGTGGTTCGATACAAGGGATTGCAGTGTGGACCACGGTAGCAAACTACCGTTCTCGATCGGGGACCTCCCCCGGTCCGACGACACCACGCACCAAGAGTACAACGCGCCGCCCCCACTTCTGGCCGCGCCACCCGCTATGCGCCTAGCAGCTGTGTCACGTAGAGCAGAACGATGACACCCAGCATCACGACACTCCAGGCGAAATCGAGGGCGATACCCCCGAACCGGATCGGCGGGATGATCGAACGCACGGCCTTGATCGGCGGGTCGGTGAGCGTGAACACCGCCTCCGCGACGACGAGTGTGAGACCCTTCGGTCGCCAGGTTCGAGCAAAGCTGCGCGCGAGATCGAGGACGAATCGACCCCACATGGCGAAGAAGTAGAGGAGCAGCGCGAAGTACGCGATGGTCGCGATAACGGAAACGATCACTGAACTGACGTTAGCCCATTCGGGCCACTGCTCAGTTGTGGGTGAAGAATGACGCGTCGACTTCGGGCTCGGCGTCGGCCTGCTCACCGCTCACGACAACGTGTGCGGGCGAGAGCAGGAACACCTGCTTCGTGACCCGCTCGATCTTTCCGTAGAGACCCTGGGACAGCCCGCTGGCGAAGTCGACGAGGCGTCGCGCGTCAGGCTCGCTCATTTGCGACAGGTTGATGATCACCGGAATGCCATCGCGGAAGCTCTCGGCGATGACCTGTGCGTCCTTGTACTGGCGCGGATGCACGGTGAGGATCTCGTTCATCTCGGCCGGCGCCGCGGTCCTCGTTCCGGAGGCACGCCGCAGTGGCGTCACCGGCGCGCGGCCAGCGTTGTTCGTCACCGCCGTCGGTGCCGCTTGGGAGACGGGGGCGGGAGTCTGGGCTGGAGTCTGGTCCTCATACTCGAACTCCTCATCCGCGAGCCCCAGATACACCATGGTCTTGCGAAGCGGGTTAGCCATCTCGTGCCTCCTGTTGAAATCCCTGCCCCCAGATTAACCGTCCGGCTGCCTGTTTCCCGTGATTGCCGAGCCGATCCTGAGGTGTGTCGCGCCTTCGAGAATCGCCTCGGGATAGTCGCCAGACATCCCGGCTGAGATGAACCGTGCCTTCGGCGCAATCCGGATCACCCGCTCGGACGCGGCGCGCAGTCGCGCAAACGCGCGACGCGGGGTCTCCCCGAGGGGAGCGACGGCCATCACACCGAGCAGATTCAGGCCCGGGGTGGAGAGAATCCGATCGGCGATCGTTTCGACGTCGGCCTCGGCGACTCCGCCTCTCCCGGTTCCCTCCGCCAGGTTGACCTGCACGAAGACGTCCGTGTGGCGTTCGTCTGAGGAGAGGGCGTCGATCACGGAGTTCCGGTCAAGCGAATGGATCACCCGTGCGTACGCTGCAGCCTGACGTGCCTTCTTGCTTTGCAGCTGGCCGACGAAGTGCCAGGTCAGGTCGAGGTCGGACAGCGCTGTGCTCTTGGCCTGGGCCTCCTGGTGGCGGTTCTCTCCAAAGTCCCGCACGCCGAGGTCGTGGAGTTCGCGAACGAGTGGAGCCGGGTGGAACTTGGTGACGACGACGAGGGTGATGCTCGACGAGTCTCGCCCCGCGGCGGCCGCCGCGGCGTTGATTCCGGCGCGAACCGAGTTGAGACGTTCGCGCAGCTGTAGCGTCTCCGTCACTGGCTACCTGAGGAAGTCGGGTACGTCCAGGTCGTCGTCGTCCTCGCCGTCGAAGACCGGGTCCGGCGCCGCCGGAAGCTCGGGCTCGCCCGCCCAGGCCGGCTGCTCCCCTGTCGAAGCCAGGAGCGTCGCCCCGGGCGCCACGGCGCGCTGGGCACTGCTTCGTTCACGCTCGGGCCTGGACAGTCCAGCGGAGGGCGATGCCACGGCTCCTGCACCCGCGTCCACAAAGTTCGAGCGTCGATCGGCTTTCTTCACCTCGGGCTCGCCGCCATCGAAGCCCGCGGCGATGACCGTCACGCGCACCTCGTCGCCGAGAGTGTCGTCGATGACGGCGCCGAAGATGATGTTCGCCTCGGGGTGCACCGCCTCCTGGACGAGACGGGCGGCGTCGTTGATTTCGAAGATGCCGAGGTTGGAGCCGCCCTGAATGGAGAGGAGCACGCCGTGGGCTCCGTCGATGCTCGCCTCCAGGAGGGGCGACGCGACGGCGAGTTCGGCGGCCTTGATCGCGCGATCTGCACCTCGCGACGAACCGATGCCCATGAGCGCAGAGCCGGCGCCCTGCATGACGGACTTAACGTCCGCGAAGTCGAGGTTGATCAGGCCGGGGGTCGTGATCAGGTCGGTGATGCCCTGAACGCCGGCGAGAAGCACCTGGTCTGCGGTCGCGAACGCCTCGAGGAAGCTGATTCCACGATCGCTGATCTCGAGCAGACGGTCGTTCGGAACGACGATGAGCGTGTCGACCTCGCTCTTTAGCGCGGAGACGCCGATCTCGGCCTGGGCAGCGCGTCGCTTGCCCTCAAACCCGAACGGGCGCGTAACGACACCGATGGTCAGCGCCCCGATCGACTTCGCGATCCGGGCGACTACGGGCGCTCCGCCCGTTCCCGTTCCGCCACCCTCCCCTGCCGTCACGAAGACCATGTCGGCGCCAGCGAGAGCCTCCTCGATCTCCTCCGCGTGGTCCTCGGCGGCGCGGCGACCCACCTCGGGGTCCGCGCCCGCGCCGAGACCGCGAGTGAGTTCCCGGCCGACATCGAGCTTCACGTCGGCGTCGCTCATGAGGAGTGCCTGCGCGTCGGTGTTGATCGCGATGAATTCGACACCGCGCAGCCCCAGTTCGATCATCCGGTTGACTGCATTGACGCCGCCGCCGCCGATACCGACGACCTTGATCACGGCTAGGTAGTTTTGGTTTGAGCTCACGTCCGGGCCTCCGCTGGAACTATCAACCTCAACTTGAGGCTTAAAGTTATACTTGGTATCTATTTCTTATCCCGAGGGTAGGCCGGGCGATGACGGATGAGCGGCGCGACATGCCGCGTGTCGGAAACGAATTGCGATCAGCGATAGGTGAGCTGACCGGGCGCGGAGACGTTGTACTCGGTGACGTTCGGATAGTTCTGGGCGAGCGCCGCGGCGAGGACGCGCGCCTTGTAGTCGGAATCGGACGCGCTTCCCCAGATGATCTCTGCTCCCCCTCCCGCGAGCGTCAACCGGACGTCATCTCGTGTGCTCGCGGTGACGGTGTCGAGCCCGCCGCGCACCGAGTCGGGCAGGGCGAGCATCACCTCGACTGCGGCGTCGAAGGCGGCGCTCCGGGAGTCCGCCCCCGAGACGTCGATGAGGGGCCAGCCGGGAGGGCGCGTCGCAGACCTCTCGATCACGACACCGGCCGGGTCGATGAGCGTGAATCCCGACCCCGCGACGATCGATCCGATCGCTTCACGCTCGACGACGTGGATGCGAAGCGTGTCAGGCGGAATGACCTCCGTGACGTAGCTGCGGATGAGCGGAAACGCGCTCAGCTCGTCCGTGATGCGCTCGAAGTCGATCAGGGCGAGGGGCGTCTCGAGTTGGCCGTCGACCGCACTTCGGATCGAGGCGGGGTCGACGCGAGAGGCACCGTCGATCTCGATCTTCTTGAGCGCGAGGAGCGGCGAATAGACCGCTATGGCCACGAGCGCGAGCATCGTGGCCACAATGGCGATGGCGACCGCCCATGTGATGCGGCGGCGGCGGCTGCGGCGGGTGAATCGGCGAACCTCGCTGTGCTCGTAGCGCCGACGATTGCGAGAGGCACGCCGCAACCGGCCCCGAGCGGCCAGATCGTCCAACTCCGGCCCCTGCGCTCCGGCACCGTCGGCCCGCTCGTAAGCGCGCCCCGAGGCGGCAGACGTCGAAGCGGCGGAAGACGATGCCGCCTTCGCCCGGGGGGGCTTGTGACCGCGAGGCGCTGTGTCGCGGGTCGTCGCCCGCTCACCATCCTTCGGACGGTCGAAGCCCTCAGGGCGCTTCATCCACCCCGTCCTCGTCCGACGTGAGCGCCTCCAGTAGCTGGGGAATGATGAGGTGAATGTCTCCACCGCCCATGGGGATGATGAAGTCGCCTTCCCGTGCGATCGAGGCCGCGTATCGGGCAGCGTCTGCCCAGTCCTCGAGGTACACGCCGGTGGCGGGCGCGGCAAATAGCTCCGTGATCAGCGCGCCTGTCACGCCGGGCTCCGGGTCCTGCCGCGCCCCGTACACGGGCACCACGATGGTGTGGTCGGCGAGTTCGTCGAACACTTCGGCGAACTCCCGCGCTAGCATCCTGGTTCGACTGAAGAGATGGGGCTGAAAGACCGGGATGAGACGACCGGTGCCGACGGCGCCGCGCGCGGCCGAAAGCGCGGCCCGGATCTCGGTGGGGTGGTGCGCGAAGTCGTCGTAAACCCGCACGCCGCGAACCTCGCCGCGCAGCTCGAAGCGCCGCTCCGTGCCGCCGAACGTGGCGATCGCATCGAGAGTCGCCCGGGGGTCGAACCCGAGGCCGGTGAGGGCGGCAAAGGCCCCGGCCGCGTTGAGCGCGTTGTGCAGTCCGGGCACACGCATGACGACGGGGAAGTCCTCGCCGAGGTATCGGATCGTGAATAAGACGGTCGGACCGGTGATGACCGAGTGCACTCGCACGTCGGCGGTATCCGCCTGACCGAAGGTGACCACGCGCGACCCGTGCAGCCGCGGGGCGATGCTCACCGCGCCGGGGTCATCGCTCGACAGAACGACGAAGTCGCGCGCGTTCGCCGCGAACGAGACGAACGCGGACTCGAACGCCTCGAGGGATCCGAAGTGGTCGAGGTGATCCGGGTCGACGTTGGTGATGAGCGCCACCGCCGTGTCGTAGAGCAGGAAAGAACCATCCGATTCGTCTGCCTCGACGACGAAGACCCCGTCGTCGTTCCCTGCAGCGGCGCTGACCCCGAGCGATCGGATGACCCCGCCGTTGACGAAACTCGGAGTCTCACCGAGCGCGAGCAGAGCCTCGATGATCATCCCGGTCGAAGTGGTCTTGCCGTGCGCCCCGGCTATCGCGACGAGTCTGCGGCCCCTGGTAAGCCAGGCGAGGGCAACCGCGCGATGCACCACCGGAAGCCCGCGGTCCCGCGCGGCCAGATATTCGGGGTTGTCCTCCGCGATCGCGCCGCTCACCACGAGCGTGTCGGCGTTCGCGACGTTGGCCGCGTCGTGGCCGATGGCGACCGCGATCCCTCGGGTGCGCAGCGCGGCCACGGTGTCGGTGTCGCGAATGTCAGACCCGGTAACCGGATGCCCGGCCGCGGCGAACAGCTGGGCTATGCCGCTCATACCCGCCCCACCGATGCCGACGAAGTGCAGCGCCCCGGGTTGGTTGGGCAGGAGTTGGGAGAAGTCGGACTTGATCACCACCGCTACGCTACCCGTCCGGCGGTGGCCTCATCGATGAGTGCGACCACACGGTCGGCACCGTCGCGCACACCGATCGCCGCGGCCTGCGCCGCCATCGCGGCAAGCTCCGCGCGGTTCTGAAGCAGCGGAAGCAGCCGGTCCGCGACCCATTCAGGCGTGAAATCTTCGTTGTCCACGCTGATTGCCGCGCCCGCCCCAAGTGCGTCGCGGGCGTTCAGCCGCTGCTCCCCGTTGCCGATCGCGAGCGGCACGTACACCGCGGGAATCGCGAGGGCGGTGAGCTCGCTCACCGTCGACGCGCCGGCGCGAGCGACGGCGAGGTCGGCAGCGGCGAGTGCGAGGTCCATCCGGTCGCAATAGGGCAACACCCGGTACCCCGGAAGGTCCGGATAGGACAGCTCAGACCTCTCGCCGACGATATGCAGGATCTGCCATCCGGCGCCGAGCACGAGAGCGGCGGAGTCGAGAAGTGTCTGATTGATGCGCCGAGCGCCGAGTGATCCCCCGGTGACAAGGAGCGTGAGCCTGTCAGCGGCGAGCCCGAAGAAGCGCACCGCTTCTCCCCGTGCGGCGGGGCGATCGAGACGTTCGATCTCGGGTCGGAGCGGCATCCCGACGAACCGGGCTCCGCGAAGCCGGGTGCCCTCGAAGGCGACGCCGACGAACGACGAGACCGTGCTGCCGAGACGGTTGGCGATGCCCGGCCTCGCGTTCGCCTCGTGCACGACGACGGGCAGTCCCTCGGCGCGGGCGGCGAGATAGGCCGGGGCGGAGACGTAGCCGCCGAAGCCGACGACGACGTCGATGTCGTGTTCGACGAGGAGCGCACGGATGTGCGCGACGAGCCGCCGGAATCGTAGGGGGAATCGCCCTGCGGCGCGGTCCGGCCGGCGTGGAAACGGAAGGCGCTCGACAGTGAGGAGCTGATAGCCGCGCGCCGGCACGAGCCGCGCCTCGAGTCCCTCGGCGGTGCCGAGCACCCGCACCACGGCGCCCGGGTCCCGCTCCCGCAACCGGTCCGCGACGGCGAGCAGCGGATTGACATGGCCGGCGGTGCCTCCGCCGGCGAGGAGGTATCTCGTCACCGTGTGTCCCTGGCGGTCGGACGTCGAACCGCTTCCCGTGGCTGACTCCCGGACGGCCTCGCGGGTTCACGCGCGAATGAGAGGACGATGCCTATTGCGAACAGGGTCGTTACCAGCGCCGATCCACCGGCAGAGATGAGCGGGAGAGGCACTCCGAGCACCGGGAGCACTCCTAGCACCACGGCGATGTTGACGCCTGCCTGGCCGATGATCCACACCATCACGGCGCTTACCGTGATACGGGCGAAGGGGTCGGAGTTGGCGCGGATGATGCGGATGAAGGCGATCGCGAGGACGATGAACAACACGAGTACCGTGACAGCTCCGAGCAGTCCCAGCTCCTCGCCAACGATCGCGAAAATGAAGTCGTTGTCCGCCTCTGGCAGCCACGACCACTTCGCCTTCGAGTTCCCGAGGCCCACCCCGAAGACTCCTCCCGCGGCGAGGGCCCACCAGCCGTGCACCGACTGCCAACAGAAGCTCGCATAGTCACTCGCCGATGAACAGCCGTCGAGCCAGACCTCGATCCTGTCGCTGCGTGAATTGCTCGAGAAGGCCACCATCGGGCCGAGGAGCACCATGAGCACGATGGGGATCGCGAGAATCCGAAGGCGCACGCCGGCGAAGAACATCGAGCCGAGCACAATGGAGATGAGGATGATCGCGGTGCCAAGGTCTCCCCCGAACAACACCAGCCCGATCGAGGCGCCGGCGACCGGAGCGATCGGGACGGCGACCTGTCGCAGGTCGTGCAGCCTGTCGGCCTTGGTCGACAGCACGTAGGCGAGCCAGATGGCGAGAGCGACCTTGGTGATCTCGGACGGCTGCAGCGAGAAGGCGCCGAGATTCAGCCAGTTGGTGTTACCGCCCTGACTGATTCCGAGGGGCGTTGCGACGACGAGGAGCTGAAGGCTGACCCCGATGACCATCGCGAGCGCGGCCCACTTCTTCCAGAAGATCGCCGGCAGCCGCGAGGCGACAAGCATGATCGGCACGCCGATCACCGCGAACAGCCCCTGGCGCGCAAAACCGGAGAAGAAGTCATCCGATTCCATATAGGAGGTGACGGCAGAGGAGGAGAGCACCATCACGAGCCCGAAAACGACGAGGAACAGGGTGGTGCCGAGCAGGAGGTAGAAGTTACCGGTCTCGGCTGAGAAGATCTTCTTCACCGCCACAAGCGCGGCGGGCGCGCCCGCGTCGCGGCCGTCAGCTCCCTGGGGGTGTTGCCGCCTGGGGATGCTCGTCGTCATCCGGCCGGCCTCCCAACATCTCCCGCACCGCCTCGGCGAATCGCCGACCACGGTCCGCATAATCGTCGAACTGATCCATTGAGGCGGCCGCGGGTGCCAGGAGAACTACGTCGCCTGGCTGTGCGACCGTCGCCGACAGCCTCACGGCGGTCGGCATCACCTCATCAGTGTCAGTCGTCTCCACCTCGAACACGGGGAGCCCGGGCGCGTGTCGCGCGAATGCCGCGATCACTTCCGTTCGGTCGACCCCGATCACGACGACGGCGCGAAATCGTGCGGCGTGAATCTCGATGAGGTGGTCTACGTCAACCCCCTTGAGCAGCCCGCCGACCACCCAGACGATCGACTCGAACGCGCTGATGGACGCCCCCGCCGCGTGCGGGTTGGTCGCCTTGGAGTCGTCGATCCAACACACCCGGTCCCGCTCGGCGACGACCTCTGTGCGGTGTCGGTCGACCCGGAACTCCCGAAGCGCCGCCCGGATCGAGTCGGCGCGGATGCCGAATGAGCGGGCGATGGCGGAGGCAGCGAGCACGTTCGCGACCATGTGTGGCGCGCCGAGGCCGATCTCCCGGAGTTGACCCATGGTCGTGATCTCGAGCGCGTTCGTGTGCCGATCGTCGATGAAGGCACGGTCGCAGAGAATGTCGTCGACGAGTCCGAGGTCGCTCGGACCGGGCAGCGCGAGCCCGAACCCGATGGCGCGGCAGCCCTCGACTACCTCGGCGTTCTCAACCATTGCCCGGGTGGCGTCGTCGTCCCGGTTGAACAGGCACGCGACGCGGGTTCCCTCATAGACTCGCGCCTTCGCCGCCGAGTAGGCAGCGGGAGAACCGTGCCAGTCCAGGTGGTCGGCGGCGACGTTGAGGCACACGCTCGAATGGGCGGAAACCGATCGCGAATAGTGCAACTGGAAGCTCGAGAGCTCGACGACGAGCGCATCGAAGCCGAGCGGATCCCGGATCGCGTCGAGAACGGGGACTCCCACATTGCCACAGGCGGCGACGCGCTTGCCGCCGGCGGCGATCATCGCTGTCGCGAGCTGCACGGTTGTCGTCTTGCCGTTCGTGCCAGTGACCGTCAACCACTCGGCAGGCGTCGGCAGCTTGTCGCGGAGACGCCAGGCGAGCTCGACATCACCCCAGACGGGCACGCCCCGCTCGGCGGCGGCGGCGAGGATCGGATGCGACGGCGCGAATCCGGGCGAGACGACGACCAGGTCGGGGCCGAACTCGGCGAGTTCGCGCACACCGACTGTTTCAAGGTCCGCGACGACGAGTGAGACGCCGAGAACGTCGAGCAGGTCGGCGCGCTCGTCGTCCGCGCGGGAGGCCAGCACAAGCACCGTGGCTCCGAGCTCGGTGAGCGTGTCGGCGACCGAGAATCCCGTGATCCCCAGCCCGAGTACCACCGCTCGAAGCCCGGACCAGTCGCTGTGCCAGCTGGTGAGCGCAGTGACATCCTCCGCGGTCCTCATGGCGTGCTGTACAGCCATTCGGCGTAGAAGAGCCCGACGCCGCTGGCGACGAACAGTCCGGCGATGATCCAGAATCGCACGACGATGGTGACCTCGGCCCAGCCCTTCATCTCGAAGTGATGATGCAACGGACTGGCGAGCCAGATTCGCCGGCCGTGAGTCGCCTTGAAGTAGATGCGCTGGACGATCACCTGGCCGGTGATGATGAGGAACAGCCCGCCGATGAGCACGAGCAGCAGTTCGGTGCGGGACAGGATCGCGAGAGCGGCGATGGCGCCCCCGATCGCGAACGAACCGGTGTCGCCCATCATGATCTGCGCGGGCGCCGTGTTCCACCAGAGGAACCCGATGAGGGCGCCGACGATCGCCGCGGCGATGGTGGCCAGGTCGAGCGGGTAGGAGACGGTGTAGCACTTGAACAGGTTCGGTGAGTCCGCCGCCAGCAGGGAGCAGGACTGCTGAGCCTGCCAGAAGCCGATGATGATGTATGAGCCGATGGCGAGAACGGATGATCCGGCAGCGAGCCCGTCGAGGCCGTCGGCGAGGTTCACGGCATTCGCGACGCTCGTCGTGATGAGCGCGATCCATACGACGAAGACGGCGACACCGACACCGGTTCCGAACATCACGACGAAGTCGATCGGCAGGTCACGCACGAAGGAGACGGCGGTAGACGCGGGGGTCAGCCCCTGCGGGTCTTCGTAGTTGAGGGCGATGATGGCGAATGCGACGGCGACGACGACGGTACCGATGATCTTGCCGGCGGCGCTGAGGCCCGTGCTGTTCTTGCGCCGGACCTTCATGAAGTCGTCGAGGAAGCCGATGAACCCGAGTCCGACCATCATGACGATGACGAGCAGCCCGGCACCGGAGGGCGGTTCCCGCCCTGCGAGGTGTCCGACGAAGTATCCGACGATCGACGCCGTGATGAAGACGATGCCGCCCATGGAGGGTGTGCCGCGCTTGACGACGTGTGTCGTCGGGGTGTCCGCGCGCACGAATTGTCCGAGGTTCAGGCGACGAAAAGCCTTCGCGAACAGCGGTGTAAGCAGGAGGGTGAAGACCATCGACACCGCGGCGGCGGTAAGCAGCGCGATCACGAAGCGACTCCCCCCAACCGGTCGCCGAGGAAGCGGAGGCCCGCAGACTTCGACGACTTGACGAGCACGATGTCGCCGGCCCGCAGGTCGTTCCGCAGTAGCTCATAGGCGTCGTCGGCGGTTGGGACGAGTACCGACTCGCCGTCCCACGAGCCTTCGAGGCCCGCCGCGTTGTGGATGTGACGAGCGCGGTGTCCAACGACGATGAGGCGCGCGACGTTCAACCGCACCGCGAGCCTGCCGATGCGATCGTGTTCCTCGTCGGCGTACTCCCCCAACTCCGCCATCTCGCCGAGCACTGCGATCGAACGCCCGGCGGTACGAGTGAGTTGGGCAAGGGTCTTGAGCGCCGCGGCCGTGGAGTCGGGACTCGCGTTGTAGGCGTCGTTGATCACCGTGATGCCCTCGGCAGGTTCGAGCAGCTCCATCCTCCAACGCTCGGCGCGGGGCACGGCCTCGATCGCCGTGATCGCGTCAGAGAGGTCGAGGCCGAGCTCGCGCACCACCGCGAGGGTCGCGAGGGCATTCATGACGTGGTGTTCGCCGAGGATCCTCATCCGCACCGGCAACGTTCCGCCGTCGGTGACGAGAGTGAATCTCGTGCCGCTCACGGTGGCTTCGATGTCGACGGCGCGCACCGTCGCGGCCGAATCGAGCCCGAACCAGACGACCCTGGCAGCGGTCTGGTTCGCCATCGCGGCGACTCGTTCGTCGTCGGCATTGAGCACGGCGACCGCCGTAGGCGGCAGGGACGTGACGATTTCCGCCTTCGCCCGCTGCGTCGAATCGATTCCGCCGAACTCGCCGGCGTGCGCGAGTCCGACCTTCAGCACGACGGAGATGTCCGGGGTCGCGATCTCGACCAGTCTGCGGATCTCGCCCTCCCCCGACGCGCCCATCTCGACCAGAAGATAACGCGTGTCCTCGCCGATGCCGAGCATAGAAAGCGGCGCGCCGATGTGGTTGTTGAAGGACCCTTCGGGGGCAACCGTGGGTCCGACCGCGCTGAGCGCGGCACGCAGTAGGTTCTTCGTCGTGGTCTTGCCGTTCGAGCCGGTGATGCCGACGACGGTGAGTTCCCCTCGTGAGCGGACCCTCGCGACTACTGTGCGGGCGAGGTCGGCGAGGGCACGCACCCCGTCGCGAACCTGGATCTGACTGACCGGCAGCTCGAGCATTCGCTCCACGATCAGAACCCTCGCGCCCGCGTCGACCGCTGCCTGGGCGAAGAGGTGCCCATCGGTCACCTCTCCGCGCATCGCGAAGAAGATCGATCCGGGAGTGATCAGTCGGGAGTCCGTCTCGACGACCCCATCCACAACCGTCTCTTCGGTCGCCCCTGCCCTGCACTCGAGCACGCCGCCGCACGCGGCCGCGATCTCGGCCAGGCTCAGCGCGATCACTCGGACCAGCCGAATTCTCGGAGCGCTTCGCGTGCCTCCGCGCGAGCGGAGTACGGCGTGCGCACACCGCGGATGTCCCGGTAGTCCTGATGGCCGGGCCCCGCCCACAAGATGGAGTCGCCTTCGCTCGCGAGGGACACGGCGTGGCGGATCGCCCGCTCCGGGGGGCTGACCTCGTGCAGCTCGGCCTGGTGTTCGGCGAGAGCCGCTCCCTCGACGAGGGTCGCGCGAATCGCCGCGGGGTCCTCGAATCTCGGGTGGTGGTCGGTCACGACAAGGATGTCGGAGCCTTCGGACGCGACGCGCCCCATCTCCAGGCGTTTCGTCGCGTCGCGATCGCCGTCCGCGCCGAACACCATGATCACTCGGCCGGGCGTGAATTTCCGCACCGCCGCGAGCGTGTTGAGGAAGGCGTCGGGGCTGTGCCCGAAGTCCACATACACGGAGGGACCGCGATCCCCGGACACGCGTTCGGTGCGCCCAGGCAGATAGGCGCGGATGCCCTCCTCGCCGAGGGCGTGACCGATCGCCTCGAGTTCGAACCCCGCCTCGACGAGCATCACGATGGCGAGACCGGCGTTCGCCGCCATGTGTCGACCGATGAGGGGCACCGTCGTCCTGAGGGACCGTCCCTCCGGGCCGGTGAGGACGAATTCGGTGTGCGTCGACTGCTCGTCGAGAATCTCGAGGTTCCATTCTGCGGGGACGTCCGGGTTGGCCGAGATGGTCGTGACGGGGATGCGGGACAATCCCACGATGCGCTCTCCGTAGGAGGAGTCGAGCGAGACGACGCCACGCCTGCCTCGTTCCGGCTCGAAGAAGAGGGCCTTGGCCGCGAGGTACTCCTCCATGTCCGCGTAGTCATCGAGGTGATCGTGACTGAGGTTCGTGAACGCGACGACGTCGAACACGATTCCATCCACCCGGTTGCGGCTGAGGGCCTGCGCGCTCACTTCGACCGCGACAGCGCGCACCTCGCTCTCGCGCATTCGGGCGAGAAGCGCGTGCATCTCGCTCGCCTCCGGTGTGGTGAGTCGACTCACGACGGTGATGTCGCCGATGTGTCGCTCAGCGGTGGAGCTGAGCCCGACCACAAGCCCCAACTGCCTCAGGATGCCTTCCAGAAGGTAGGCGGTGGAGGTCTTCCCGTTCGTGCCCGTCACCCCGAGCAGGAGCGGAGGATGCTCGCCGGTCCGGTAGACCCACGCGGACACGTCGCCGAGCGCCGCACGCGGCGAATCGACGAGCACGATCGGGAGACCCGAGTCGCGGGCGAGCTCCGCGCCCGCCTGGTCGGTCATGACGGCTACAGCACCGGCATCCCGCGCTTCTCGGGCGAATTGGGCGCCGTGGCTGTTAGCCCCGGGAACGCCGACGTACAGATCGCCCGGTTCGATCTCGGTTGTGCGCAGGGTCACTCCGGTGACCTCTACTCCGTCGAGCGATCCGATGGAATCGAGGCCGAAGTCGGCGACGAGTCCTTTGATCGCTCGTGCTGATGGATGTTCCGGCCTGAGCACCGGGGGGATCCGAGCGTTCACGGCGTCCTCATTTCTTACCAGGTCGTCGGCAGGCCTGGTGGGGGTGTCGTCGACGGTGTAACACGGTACGTCTTGAGCACCTGGGTCATGATCTTCTGAAAGGTCGGCGCCGCGGCGGCCGACGTCCTAATCGTACTTGGCTTCACGAAGGTGACGATCACGGAGTACTGGGGATCCTCGGCCGGCGCGAGTCCCGCGAGCGAGACGATGCGCTTGTTCGTGTACACGCCGTTCTCCGCCAGCTCCGCGGTGCCGCTCTTCGCGGCGACGCGGAATCCGGGAATCTGGAGTTGCTTGGCGAGGTCGCCGCCCGTGACCACGCCCTCCATCATCTGCACCACCGATTTGGCCGCGGACTCGGAGACGACGCGGCGGCCCTCGGTCGGCGCGGGGTCCGTGATCGTGCCGTCCGGCTGCTTGCATCCCGTCACGAGGGTGAGGGGCAACCTCACTCCCCCGTTGCCGATCGTCTGGTAGACGCTCGCCAGCTGCGCGGCGGTCACCGCGACGCCCTGGCCGTAGGAGATGTCGTACTTTGACTGCGCATTCCAGCTGTCGGACAGGAGCCCGGCCGATTCGCCCTGGAAGCCCACCTCGGTGCGCTCGCCGATTCCGAATGCGCGCATGTAGTTGTAACGGGTCGAACTCGGAAGGCGCACGGCGAGTTGGGAGATGCCGACGTTCGAGGATTGCTGGATGACGCCCGCGAGCGTCAGTCGGAGATCGCCGTGCGGCACGGCGTCACGCACCCGACTGCCCTCGGGCGACGTCCACAGGTACGGCACGTTCACGCGGCTGGTCGGGTCCGCAGCGCCCTGATCCAGCAGCATCGCCGCGGTCATCGGTTTGAAGGTCGAGCCTGGCTCGTATGGCGTGCTGAAGGCCAAGGACCCCATGTTCGTCGGCGCGCTGCCCCCGACGTTGTTCGGGTCGACGGAGGGGTAGTCGGCGAGGGCGAGCAGCTTGCCCGTCTTGACCTCCACGACGCTCGCGTGCGCCGACTCAGCCCCGATCGAGATGGCCTGCTCGGCGATCATCTGCTGCACGGTCCACTGCAGGTCATGGTCGATCGTCGTCAGCACCGTTCCACCCTGCACCGGGGCCTGCGTCGTCACCGTACTGCCGGGAAGCCGCACCCCGTCCGCGCCGCGCTCGTAGGTCGAGAAACCGTCGGTACTCGCGAGACAGGAATCCTCGGTGATCTCCAGCCCGTTCTGCGGCCCGTCGGTGCCGACGAAGCCGACGAGGTTGCCGGCGACCGAACCATCCGGGTAGATGCGCGACGGGCGCTGCTCGAAGTAGATCCCGGGAATGTCGAGCTCACGCACAGCGCGCATCTGCTCGGTCGACACCTTCTGTGCCACGAACTCGAAATTAGAGTCCGGCTCTGTCGTGAACGTCGCGAGCACTTCGCTCTGGGTCTGCCCGGTGATCGCGGCGATCTCGGCTGCGGGGGCGGCGAGCGAGGCCAGCAGCTCGGCTTCGGAGTCGTCCCCGCTTCGGAAAGCCGAGAGGATCGTCATCGGCGACACCGTTATGTCATAGCGGATGACGCTGCCCGCGAGCACGACACCGTCCTTGTCCACGACGTCGCCTCGAGCGGCATAGGTCTTCACCGCGATTGCGCGCTTGTCGAGCGACTCGGAGTTCAGCTCTTCCGCTCGCACGACCTGGATGTCGACGAGTCGGATGACGAACACGGCGAAGATCGCGATCATGGCGATGGTGGCGACGCCCAGTCGTCTCCTGGTGGTGCGAGACGGATTCACGAGGATCTCCCTGCGAGCAGTGCGAGCGTGTGCAAACGTCGGCCGTCGCTCAACGGGTGATGGGCGACGGGATTCCGCCGGGCGGAACAGACGCTACTGGGTCGTGCCCGGCGGTCGGCACAGGCGCGCCAGCGGCGATGTCGGTGGGCTCCGCGGCTCCGACGAGCGGGACGCCGAAGAGCAGCGCGTTGGGGATGAGTGAGCTGCCGTCGGGCGCCGTCATCAGGGCGGAGCTCGCGCTCGCAGCGACCGGAGCCCCCAACACCGTGCTGTCGGCGAGGTTCAGGAGGGCTGTGCTCGAGCTCGCCACCATGCCCATCGCCTGGGCCTCCGCGGCGAGGTGCTGCGGCGCCTCAAGGATCCTCAGTTTCTCGACCACCACTTGTTCATCTCGCGCGAGTTCACTCTGCTTCGCCTGCAGCGACGAGATCTCGTAGGCCGCGTCGGAGGTGGCGATAGTGAGCAGGAGTTGCGCGGCGAGGATGGCGAAGAGCCCCCCGACGGTCACGATCGCGGCAAGGAGACGCGGCCGCGCACGGCGTTGCTGCCGCGAGGGGACGATCTCGATCCGGGGTGGATGCTGCTCGGCGGCGGAGCGCCGCACCGAGGAGGCGGGAACAGCGCTCATGCCGCCCTACCCGTCCTGGTCGCCGCACGAAGTCGCACGGGCGTTGCACGGGGGTTAGCGGCCTTCTCGTCGTCGCTCGCCAGCTCCGCGCCGCGCACGAGCAGCTTGAACTCGGGGCGATGCTCGGGAAGCTCCACTGGCAGTCCGACGGGGGCGGATGAGCTCGTGCGCGCCGCCAGCACCCGCTTCACGATCCGGTCCTCGAGCGACTGGTAGGCGAGAACGACGATGCGCCCGCCGACGGCGAGGGTGTCGAGCGCGGAGGGGATGGCACGCTCGAGCACTGCCAGTTCCTGATTGACCTCGATTCGAAGGGCCTGGAAGACGCGTTTCGCGGGATGCCCCTGCCGCTGGATCGCGACCGGCGTCACCGCCGTGATCACCTCGACGAGGTCGGCGGAACGAACGAGCGGCCGTGTGCCGCGTCGCTCGACAATGCGCTGGGCGTAGCGCCCGGCGAGCCTCTCCTCCCCGTACTCGCGGAAAATGCGTTTGAGGTCGGCCTCGCTGTACTCGGCGAGCACCTGTTCCGCGGTGAGAGGAGAAGTGGCGTCCATCCGCATGTCCAGCGGTGCGTCCCTCGAGTAGGAGAACCCGCGTTCGACGCGGTCGAGTTGGAGGGAGGAGACTCCGAGGTCGAACAGGATCCCGTGCGCCTCGGGGAGGCCGAGCCGGCTGAGCGCGCCCGCGATGCCGTCGTAGATGGTGTGGACAAGGTGGACTCGCGCGCCGAAAGGGGCGAGCCGCCGCGCCGCGATATCGATCGCATCGGTATCGCGGTCGAGACCGACGAGGGTGAGCTCGGGGAAGCGCCGGAGAAACGCCTCGGCGTGGCCCGCCATTCCGAGGGTCGCGTCGATGAGGACGGCGCCGGGAACCTCGAGAGCGGGGGCGAGCAGCTCGACGGTTCGGTCGAGCATCACGGGGGTGTGGATCTGGTCGTCGGTCATGGCAGCCGGCCCGGCTCCTTGCCCCTGATCCCCATCCGGTCCGACCTGCCACCGGGGAAGTGTGGCAGGGCTGACATCGGCTGGGAGTCAGGGGCAAGGTGCTAGAAGAGTCCCGGAATCACCTCCTCTGTCGTGTCGGCGAAGCTCGCTTCCTGCTCGGCGTAGTAGGTGTCCCACGCGGCGGTATCCCAGATCTCGGCGCGGTTGCCCGCCCCGATCACGGTGACATCTCGATCGAGGCCCGCATACGCTCGCAACTGCGCCGGAATCGTCACCCGGTGCTGTTTGTCGGGCACCTCGGCGTTGGCTCCGGAGAGGAAGAGGCGCAGGTAGTCCCGCGCCTGCTTGCTCGTGACGGGCGCCTGGCGGATCTTGTCGTGGAGCTCCTCGAACTCCTTGGTGCTGAAGACGTACAGGCATCGCTCCTGGCCTCGGGTGACGACGATCCCGGACTCGAGCTCGTCACGAAACTTGGCTGGGAGGATGATGCGCCCCTTCTCGTCGAGGCGGGGTGCGTAAGTGCCAAGGAACACGACACTCACCCCCTCCATCGCCGATCATGCTCAGGTTTCCTCCACTTTACTCCACTGCCAACCACAAGACAATGGAAGTGGCCCGTTCTGGGGGCATCCACCACGGAAAAACGCGATGAACATGGTGCTTTTCGGGGTGGAGTGAAAATAGCGGCTCGCGCCGCTCGCAGGACCCAAAAAAGAGCCGACCCCGGAGGGGTCGACTCTTGACTGTCTGGGCGGTGCGCTACTCCCGGTCGTCGCGACCGTCCTGGCGCTTGTCCCAGCGCTCGTTCAGCCGGTCCATGAAACCGCCTCGAGCCGGGCCGGACGCGGATGTGCGCCTCGGCGACGCCTTCGCTCGCTCTGCGGCACTGGGCTCCTCGGGGGCGCCGGAGCGACGCGGCGGCGAGATGGCCAGCAGAGCACCAACGAACATGACGACGAAACCGCCCACGCCCACGAGGGCGAGATTGACGACGACTCCCGTCACGATGATGCCGATGCCGAGGATGGCCACCAGGATCCCGACGACGATCAAGGTGTAGTTCGGCTTGCCGCGATGGCTTCCGACGGTGGCTACGAAATCAGCGTCGTTTTGATAGAGATTCCTCTCCATCTCCTCGAGCAGTCGTTGTTCGTGCTCAGACAGCGGCATCGTGACTCCCCTCACGCTCGAGTATCGACGCAGTTAGACCTCAAGTGTATGCGCCCTCCGATGGCTAGGCTAGGCAGGTGGCTGAGAGTACGCGGTTAGTTGACCTTGTCCAGGCTGACATCGATCGATTCCTCGACGAACGAGAGTCGCTCCTCAGCGCGATTTCGCCCGAACTCGACCCGCTGATCGATTTTTCACGGGACCTCCTCAGAGGCGGGAAACGCTTCAGGGCCCTTTTCTGCTATTGGGGCTGGCAGGCCACCGGTGGGCACGCAACAGGATTCGACCCGATGGCCGAGAGCGCAGCAGAGAGCGACCTCGCATCGATCGTCAAGGCCGCGGGCGCCCTGGAGATCTTCCACGCCGCCGCCCTGGTGCACGACGACATCATGGACAACTCCGACACCCGGCGCGGAATGCCAGCGGCGCATAAGCGCTTTCAGGCAATGCACGCAACCGGCGGCTGGATCGGCAGCGACGCCACTTTTGGCCAGTCAGCCGCCCTGCTCCTCGGCGACCTTCTGTTGGGCTGGAGCGACGAGCTGTTCGACGCGGGCATCCGGTCGCTTCCATCCCAATCCGCCGGCCTCGCGGCGCGTAGGGAATTCAACCGCATGCGCACCGAGGTCACGGCGGGGCAGTACCTCGACATCCTTGATGAGCGTGCCTGGCAGAGCTACCCCGAGCCCGAGTTGCTCGGGCGAGCCCACCGGGTCATCATCTACAAGTCGGCGAAGTACAGCATTGAGGCGCCTCTCGTAATCGGCGCCGCCCTAGCCGGCGCGACGGCCGAGCAAATCGCCGTGCTCCGCGAATTCGGACTTCCCCTCGGCATCGCCTACCAACTGCGCGACGACCTTCTCGGCGTCTTCGGGGATCCCGCGATCACCGGCAAGCCGGCCGGCGACGACCTGCGCGAGGGAAAGCGGACCGTTCTCATCGCCCTCGCGAGAAAGAACCTCCCGTCGAACTCCCGCAGTCTCCTCGACGAGCTGCTGGGCGACGAGGACCTTGATGACCAGCAGGTCCGAATGCTGCAGGCTTCCATCCGGAACTGCGGAGCGGTCGACCAGGTCGAGCGGATCATCGACCACAATGTGCGACTCGCGCTCGCCGCGATGAACGACTCCCCCATCAGCGCGGCGGCACGCGACCAGCTCGAGCAGCTCGCCGATACGGTTACGCGCCGAATCGCCTGACTTCCTTCGGCCTCGCGGCGCTAGAAGGCGAGAGACTGCGCGACGCGCCGCACCTCCGCCTTGCGCCCCGCGCGCAGCGCATCGATGGGCGCCACGCCGAGGGTGCTTTCCTCCGACAGGAGCCAGTGCATCGCCTCCTCGTCACTGAATCCGTTGTCCGCGAGCACGACGAGCGTTCCCCTGAGCTCGACGAGCGCCTCCCCATCGCGGATGAAGGCGGCCGGCACCTTGAGCACGCCGTCCATCCGGACCGCGAGCAGGGCGCGGTCCTCAAGAAGGCGCCGCACCCGACCGGCGCTGATTCCGAGGGCTCCGACCAGGTCGGGAACGGTGAGCCAGTGGATGTCCGATTCGGTAGTCACCACCTAAGCCTGCCAGAACCGGGGCGACCGGTCATCCGCAATGTTTCCGGCACGTTAACCAGAGTCACTTTGGTCACTCCAATTGACAGCAATCAGCATCTGTGTCAGCTTGAAGGCACTGATTCCGCGATCGCGGGGGGAACAGGATCGGCAACAGGCAGCTGCTCGGAGGCCGAGCACCGCGCACACAATGGGGACCAGCAATGACGAGCATCTCGAAGGACCGAGCACGAGCAACTTCGGTGAGCGGAAGAAACCCACTTGGAAAGAAGCTCTTCACCGCGCTTCCGATCGTGCTGGCAGGCTCCATGGCGATGAGTCTCACCGCCCCCCTCACAACGGACGTCGATCGCCTCGACGGCGAAAGGGAAGCGCCGAGCGAACTCGCGAAGAGCATCCGTGGCGCCCTCGCCGCCGCCCACGCGGCGTCGACCGCCGAAGCGACCTCGACCGGAGTCGTGACACCGGCGGCAGCCGCGCCCTCGAGCTACACCGTTGCCGCCGGCGATAGCGTGAGCGGCATCGCCGCGCGCTTCGGCGTCGCCACGGCGTCTGTGCTCGCCCTCAACGGCTTGGGCTGGAAGTCGGTGATCTACCCCGGTCAGGTACTCAAGCTCACGAGCGCGACATCCTCGCCCATCGCTGCCACTCCCGCCCCCGTGGCCTCCTCCGACCGGTACACAATCGTCGCCGGCGATACCATCGGCAGGATCGCCGGTCGTTTCGGGGTGTCCGTCCAATCGATCCTCACCGCCAACGGACTCAGCTGGTCGAGCATCATCTACCCCGGAAGCTCACTCGCCATCCCCGGAAAGTCGACGACAGCATCCGTGCGGCAGACGCCCGTCGCGGCAACGCCGGTGGCGTCGGTATCCCCTCCGCTCGCGGTGACTCCCGCCGTCTCGATCACCCCCCTGTCGCAGACATCCCACGTGATCTCCTCCGGTGAGACGGTCGCGGGCATCGCGAAGGCGTACGGAGTGAGCATTCAGGCGATTCTCAACGCAAATGGCCTGAGCTGGTCGAGCATCATCTACAGCGGTCGCACCCTCGCCATTCCGGCGGCCGCGGCTGCTGCCCCGTCCACCGCTCGAGGCGCCACGCCGTTGAGCGCCGAGATGGCGAGGAATGCGAGCACGATCATCGCGGTCGGACGCTCACTCGGCGTGAGCGACTACGGGCTCGTGGTCGCGCTCGCCACGGCGATGCAGGAGTCCACCCTGCGCAACCTCGACCACGGCGACCGCGATTCGCTCGGACTGTTCCAGCAGCGCCCGAGCCAGGGCTGGGGCACACCGAAGCAGGTCACCGATCCGGACCGCGCCTCCCGCCTTTTCTTCGGCGGACCGTCCAATCCCAACGCCGGCTCCACCCGCGGCCTGCTCGACATTCGCGGCTGGCAGTCGATGACGGTGACGCAGGCCGCCCAGGCTGTGCAACTGTCCGCCTATCCCGACGCGTACGCCAAGTGGGAAGTCTCAGCATGGGCGTGGCTCGACCAACTGGGTTGAGACTGAGCTATGCGGTGTTTTGGCGGGCCGGAAGGCCGGCGATTCTTTAGAATCGAGCAGTGACCACCAACACCACGGACCCCATGATCGGACGTCTCATCGACGGCCGATACCAGGTGCGCTCACGCATTGCCCGCGGCGGAATGGCCACGGTGTACCTCGCGACCGATCTGCGCCTGGAGCGCCGCGTCGCAATCAAGGTGATGCACGGTCATCTCGCCGACGACAGCCAGTACAAGGCCCGGTTCATCCAGGAGGCCAGGTCGGCGGCGAGGCTCGCCCACCCCAACGTCGTGAACGTGTACGACCAGGGTCAGGATTCCGAGACGGCGTACCTCGTGATGGAGTACCTCCCGGGGATCACGTTGCGCGACCTGCTCGAAGAGCACCATGTGCTCACCACGGATCAGGCGTTCGACATCATGGAGGCCGTGCTCTCCGGTCTCGCCGCGGCGCACAAGAACGGCATTGTGCACCGCGACCTCAAGCCGGAGAATGTGCTCCTCGCCGACGACGGTCGCATCAAGATCGGTGACTTCGGGCTCGCGCGCGCGGCGACCGCGAACACCGCGACAGGTAACGCGCTGCTCGGCACGATCGCGTACCTCTCCCCTGAACTCGTCACCCGCGGCATCGCCGACACCCGCAGCGACATCTACGCGGTCGGCATCATGCTCTACGAGATGCTCGCCGGTGAGCAACCGTTCAAGGGCGAGCAGCCGTTCCAGATCGCCCACCAGCACGCGAACGACACCGTGGGGACGCCGAGCTCGAAGAATCCCGACGTTCCCGCGGAACTGGACGAGCTCGTGCTCTGGGCGACGGCGCGTGACCCCGACCAGCGACCACGAGACGCCAGGACGATGCTCGAGCAACTCCTCGAGACGCAGGCGTCCCTGCGCTCGGGCGCCCGGAGCTCGCCGACGCAACGCACAATGGTCCTCCCCGCAGCTGTGCCGATCGACCGGTCGAGCGACGCCACGCAGGTCATCAACCGTCAGATCCGCCAACGCACCGGCCCGGTGATCGCCGACAGCACGGCCGCGCTGCAGGCGGCGACGGCGCGCCGGAAATCCCGCGGATTCTGGCTCTTCGCCCTTGTGCTGCTGCTCGCGGCCGCCGCAGGCGGCACCGGCTGGTACTTCAACGCCGGTCCAGGGGCACTCGTGTCGGTGCCGGCCGTCTCGGGTCAGAGCGTCGAACAGGCGACCGCCACACTCACGGCCGCGAACCTCGTCGTCGCCGCCGGTTCGACGCTCGTGTACGATCCGGTCGTGGAATCCGGCTTTGTGGTCGGCACCGATCCCGATCGCGGTGCCGCCATGGCACAGGGCGAGGCTGTCACGTTGCTCGTGTCGCAGGGTCCGGAACCGCTACCGGTTCCGCAACTGGCGGGGCTTGCGCGCGAGGAGGCGACCAGCACGATCGAGAACGCCCGATTCACGGCGGCTGAGCCCACCGAGGAGTTCAACGCCGACGTGCCGGAGGGCACCGTCATCCGCGCCATCGGCGAGGACGGAGCGGAGCTCGCGGCGGGTGCGACCTATCTCGACCAGCGACCGATCACCCTCGTCCTGTCTCGCGGAGCGGTGCCGAACGTTTCCGGGATGTCAGTGGAAGAGGCGACGTCGACGCTTGAGGGCGTCGGGTTGCTCGCGGAACGCGGCGTCCTCGACTACAGCGACACCATCTCGAAGGACAACGTGATCACAGCGGCGCCCAGGTCCGACGGCGCCGTGGTGCCCGGCCACACACTCGACCTGACCATCTCGCTCGGCCCACGTCCCGTGCCGGTGCCTGATGTTGTCGGCCAGAGCTGGGCAGACGCGAAGCAGGCGCTTCTCAACCTCGGCTTCCAGCTCAGCTACAACATCACCGCGGACATCGCGCCGGGCGCCTTCATAGTGACGGAGACGAACCCCGGTGCAGGCACCGCGGTCGCGAAGGGGTCCACCATCCGGGTGGGCCTTACCTTCTAGGCATCAGGCCGCGCCGAGCTCCTCGGCAACGAGGAACGCGAGCTCCAGCGACTGCATGTGGTTCAGCCTCGGGTCGCAGAGCGACTCATACCGTGTCGCGAGGGTCGCCTCATCGATCTGCTCCGAGCCGCCGAGGCATTCGGTGACGTCGTCTCCGGTGAGCTCGATGTGGATGCCGCCGGGGTGCGTTCCTGCCGCGCGATGCGACTCGAAGAACCCCTTGACCTCGTCGACGACGTCGTCGAAGCGCCGTGTCTTGTACCCGGTGGGGGTTGTCAGGCCATTGCCGTGCATCGGGTCGGACACCCAGAGCGGTGTCGCGTCGAAGCCCTTGATCGCCTCAAGGAGCGGCGGGAGCGCATCCCGCACCTTCTCCGCTCCCATTCGGGAGATGAACGTGAGGCGCCCCGGCTCGCGGTTCGGGTCGAGCTTGTCGATCAGCCGCTCCATGTCTGAGGCGGATGTCGTCGGCCCGAGCTTCACGCCGATCGGGTTGCGCACCCTCGAGAAGTAGTCGACGTGCGCGCCATCGATATCGCGCGTGCGCTCCCCGATCCAGAGGAAGTGGGCGGAGGTGTTCACGGGCGAACCTGTGCGTGAGTCGATGCGCGTCATCGGCCGCTCGTAGTCCATCAGCAGGCCCTCGTGCGCCGTGTAGAACTCGACCCGTTTGAGCTCGTCGAAGTCCGCTCCTGCGGCCTCCATGAACTTGATCGCGCGGTCGATATCGCGGGCCATGAGCTCGTAGCGGGCGTTCGCCGGGTTGCGGGCGAAGCCCTGATTCCAGCTGTGAACCTGCCGCAGGTCCGCGAAACCGCCCTGCGTGAACGCCCGGACAAGATTCAGGGTGGACACGGCCGTGTGGTAGCCCTGCACGAGTCGGCGCGGGTCGGCCGCGCGGGACTCAGGGGTGAAGTCATAGCCGTTCACAATGTCGCCTCGGTAGGCCGGTAGGGTCACACCGCCGCGGGTCTCGTTGTCGCTCGATCGCGGCTTGGCGAACTGCCCTGCCATCCGGCCCATCTTGATCACCGGAGTGGAGGCACCGTAGGTGAGCACGACCGCCATCTG
>JAODME010000001.1 GCA_025465095.1 Microbacteriaceae bacterium
GCGGCGCGGTCGGCGACGGCGCCGCCTTCCTCGACCTGCTCATCGGGCAGGTCAGTTCGCCGGTACGGTGGGACAAGACCATGGAGTCGTTCGCGGCGGCCGGAGTCACGGGACTGATCGAGATTGCGCCGGCCGGTGCGCTCGTCGGACTCGCCAAGCGCGGCCTCAAGGGCGTGCCAACCGTCGCGGTCAAGACGCCCGACGATCTGGCCGCGGCCATCCAGCTCATTGACGGGAACTCATGACCACGCCAGCGATCACCCTCACCCAGTCGACGGGTGCGAAGTTCACCCGCATCCTCGGGGTAGGGGCCGCGCGCGGCGAGATCGTCGTGTCCAACCACGACATCGCCGGGCCCATCGACTCCTCCGATGAGTGGATCCGGCAGCGCACCGGCGTGATCGAGCGACGCCGAGCGGGCAAGGACGTACACGCGATCGACCTCGCCGTCACCGCGAGTGTCGAGGCGCTCGAGAGGTCCGGCATCCGCCCCGACCAGCTTGGAGCGGTCCTCGTCTCGACGATCAGCAACACGGTGCAGACGCCATCCCTCGCCTCATTGCTCGCCGATCGGATCGGCGCGACTCCCGCACCGGCCTACGACATTTCCGCCGCATGCGCCGGATACACGTACGGGATCGCGCAGGCCGACTCGTTCGTGCGCAGCGGACTCGCCGAATATGTGCTCGTGGTCGGAGCCGAGAAGCTGAGTGACTTTGCCAAGCCGACCGACCGGACGATCTCGTTCCTCCTCGGCGATGGCGCGGGAGCGGCCGTTGTCGGCCCGAGCGACACCCCTGGCATCTCCCCGACGGTGTGGGGCTCCGACGGCTCGAAGTGGGACGCGGTCGGCATGGACGCGACCCTCGGCGACTATCGGGACGGGGCGGGCTCCATCGCCTGGCCGACGCTGCGCCAAGAGGGGCAGACGGTATTCCGCTGGGCCGTATGGGAAATGGCGAAGGTAGCCCAACAGGCACTGGACGCCGCAGGGATCACGAGTGACCAGCTGGCAGCGTTCATCCCGCACCAGGCCAACATGCGCATCATCGACGAGTTCGCGAAGCAGCTGAAGCTGCCGGAGTCGGTGGCGATCGCCCGTGACATCGCGCACACCGGCAACACCTCCGCGGCATCCATTCCGCTTGCCACGCACGCACTGTTGACGGAACGCCCGGAACTCAGCGGCGGCCTCGCCCTGCAGATCGGTTTCGGCGCCGGACTCGTGTTCGGAGCCCAGGTCGTCGTTCTTCCATAGACTTATCCCCGGTCACCAGACACCCCCACAAGGAGAAACACAATGGCACTGTCCACCGAAGAAGTTCTCGCCGGCCTGGCCGAGCTCATCAACGACGAAACCGGCATCGCGACTGATTCCGTCGAGCTCGACAAGTCATTCACCGACGACCTCGACATCGACTCCATCTCGATGATGACGATCGTCGTCAACGCCGAAGAGAAGTTCGACGTGAAGATTCCGGACGAAGAGGTCAAGAACCTCAAGACCGTCGGCGACGCCGTGACCTTCATCACGGCCGCGCAGGGCTGATCACCCCGGACGTGAAGGAACGCCAGCCCGGTCGAGACATCGGGCTGGCCTCCTCAACAACGCAGGAAGACGAGTGATGAGCCCCAAGAAGATCGTGGTCACCGGCCTCGGCGCCACCTCCCCGCTCGGCGGAAACGTCGCCGAAAGCTGGAGGGCGCTGCTCGCCGGCGAGTCCGGTGTGCGCCCGCTCGAACAGGAGTGGGTGGCGAAGTACGACCTGCCCGTCACGTTCGCGGCGCAGGCACGCGTGCCAGCCGCCGACGTACTGGAACGAGTCGAGACGAAGAGGCTCGACCCCGGCAGCCAGTTCGCGCTCATCGCGGCACGCGAGGCGTGGGCAGACGCGGGAGCGCCCGACGTCGACCCGGTGCGCATCGCCGTCGACTACGCGACCGGCATCGGCGGCATCTGGACCCTCGTCGACGCCTGGGAGGCTCTGCGCGAACGCGGCCCCCGGCGGGTGCTACCCATGACTGTGCCTATGCTCATGCCCAACGGACCGGCTGCGGCGATCAGCATGAGCCTCTCCGCTCGCGGTGGTGCGCGCACAGTCGTATCCGCGTGCGCCTCCAGCACCGAGTCGATCGCCAACGGATACGATCACCTTCAGGCGGGACTCGCTGATGTGATCATCGCCGGCGGAACCGAGGCGGCGATCCATCCACTTCCCATCGCCTCATTCGCGGCCATGCAGGCTCTGTCGCGCCGTAATGACGCCCCAGAACTCGCCTCGCGCCCTTACGATGTCGACCGGGACGGCTTCGTGCTCGGTGAAGGCGCCGGTGCGATCGTGCTGGAGACCGAGGAGCACGCTCTCGCCCGCGGGGCCCGGATCTACGCCGAGCTCGCCGGCGGCGCGGTCACGAGCGACTCGTACCACATCACCGCACCCGACCCGGAGGGTTCTGCGGCGGCGCGGGCAATGCTTGCGGCAATGGAGCAGGCGGGCGCAAGCCTCGCCGACGTGACCCACGTCAATGCGCACGCCACAAGCACTCCGGTTGGCGACATCGCCGAGTATCGCGCGATGCGCAGGGTCTTCGGCGACCACCTCGACTCCATCGCGATCTCGGCGACGAAGGCCGCGACGGGTCACCTGCTCGGCGGGACCGGAGCGCTTGAGGCGATCTTCACTATCCTCGCCCTGCACCACCGTACGGCGCCGCCGACGATCAACCTCGACAACCAGGACCCGGCGATCCCGCTCGATGTTGTGACGTCGCCGCGCGCCCTCGGCGACGGCCAGCTGCTCGCCCTCAGCAACTCATTCGGTTTCGGCGGCCACAACGCCGTCGCCGCGTTCCGGAGCGTGTAGCCGTTTCTGTCAGCCCTCTTCGCATCGTCATCGTGTGCGACTACTTCCTCGACTTCGTCGGCGGAGCACAGACGTCGATGCGTCAACAGCAGCTCGCCCTGGAGGCCGCCGGGCACGAGGTGACGATGGTGTCGGCGGCGCGCGGTCGCGGAGCCCGCGTGCGCCCCGTCGCCGACGGCATCACCATCACCCCCGCGTTCACCCTTCCCGGACTCGAGCTGCCCGTGATTCCCAACATCGCGCGCACCCGCAACGCGTTGCGCCGGCTCTTCGTCGCGGAGCGCGTTGACGTCGTGCACGTGCAGACGGAGTTCGGGCTCGCGCACGCGGCGGCCGACGTCGCGGGCGAGCTCGGTATCCCCGTAATCCACACCGTGCACACCCTGTATTGGGCGAGCGACGCCGGCTGGCATGCGCCGCTCGAGCCGATCGTGCGCCGCCTGCTCGTCAGCCTCACCGGCGCGGAGATCCCCCGGCGTCCTCTCACATCACGCCCCGTCGACAACCTGCTACGCAACGTCACCCTCGCGATGGCGGCGCGAGCGGATGCCGTCATCTCCCCGTCCGCACATCAGGGGCGCGACCTGAAGGCCGCTGGTATCGAGGTGCCGATCACCGTGGTGCCGAACCCCATCGGCGTCACCGCGAGGCCGAAGGTGCCATTGCCGGCAACCGGCCTTCCACGGTTCCTCTGGGTCGCACGCTGCGACACGGTGAAGCGGCCACTGCCGTTCGCGGAGGCCGCGATCGACGCTCTCGCCCGCACCGGCAACGGGTTCAGCGTCGACTTCGTCGGCGATGGTGCGGAGCGACCCGCCTTGCAGAAGCTCGTCGCCGGGTATCCGGAACTCCGCGTCCAGGGCGCCCTGCCGCACGACCGAGTGCTCGACCTGATGGACTCGGCATCCGCGGTCGTGCTCAGCTCCCTTGGATTCGACAATCAGCCGATGACGATCGCCGAGGCGGTCAGCAGAGAACGCGGCATCCTGTATTGCGACCCGAAGCTGCGCGAGGGCCTCCTGCATGCTGGTTATCTCGCTGAGAACCCGTCGCCGACCGGGCTCGCGGATGCCCTGGTCGCCCTCGTTCAAAACCCGGAGCTGCTGCGCGAACTGTCGCGTGGCGCAGCCCAGGACGGGGCCCAGTTCAGCCCGGGCAGCTACGTGAAGAACTTTGCGAGACTGGCGCGGGCGCTGGCCACACCCTGAGGGGGCCGCGAAACAAGCATCTCGACGGCTAGCCGACCTTGTGCAGCCAGACGACCTGACTGTGGTCGCTCGCGTGACGGAACGGTTCGAGCTCGTCGTCCCAGGCCTGGCCGAGCGCGAGCCGCAGTTCACGGTGGAGTTCGAGGGCGTTGGACCCTGCGATCTCCATCGCGTAGCGCACCCGGTCCTCGGGAATCACGACGTTGCCGACCGTGTCGGTCTGCGCGAAGAAGATGCCCAGATCGGGCGTGTGCAGCCAGCGACCGCCGTCGGCGCCGAAACCGGCGTCCTCGGTGACTTCGTAGCGGAGATGCTCCCAGCCACGCAGCGCGGACGCGAGCACTGCCCCGGTGCCTGGCTTGCCCTCCCAAAAGAACTCGGCGCGCAGGGAGCCCTTCAACACGGGCTGGTCGTCCCAGTCGAAGTTCACGGCTCGGTCCAGGGCGCGACCTGCCGCCCACTCGATGTGGGGCGCCAGAGCGCGAGGTGCGGAGTGCACGAATAGCACTCCTCGAGCAGTTGCTGCAGCCACGACAAACTCCGTTCGGTTAGGTGCGACTTCCCCATCGACCTGGTGAACGGATGCTGTGCTGCGAACGAGAGTGCGTATGAAATTGGAACGGCGTACCGACGTGCCCATTATGGCCGAAGGATCCGATGAATCACAACACTGGGATTCTGCGAATCCCGGGACGCGCCGCCGAGATTCCTCACCGCATGCGCGGCATACCTATACTCGGCATTCAAATGTCCTGATTCACCGTTCCCGGGAGCTCCATGTCGGTACGCCAATCGCTTCTCGCGATCCTCAATCAGGGCCCGTGCTATGGCTACCAGCTCCGATCCGAGTTCGATCGGCGTACTGGTTCGACCAGCCCGCTCAACGTCGGGCAGATTTACAAGACCCTTGATCGCCTCGAGCGCGACGGGCTGGCACGGAAGGCGGATATCGACGGCGAAGGGCAGATCTACTACGAGATCACGGATGCGGGCAGCGTCGAGGTCAAAAGTTGGCTCGGTTCCCCTACCATCCGGTCCGCCGCGTCCCGGGACGAGCTCGTCATGAAGCTCGCCATCGCGGTGACCCTGCCGGGGGTCGATGTCGCCGAAATCGTCGAGGTGCAGCGCGCGGCGACGGCGAGGATTCTGCGGGATCTCCAGTCCTCGACCCAGGTGCACCCGGAATCGTCGGAGGAGATGGCGTCGCGACTCGTCCTCGATTCGCTCATTCTCGCGCTCGAAGCCGAGACGCGCTGGCTGGACCTCGTGGAAAGCCGCGTCGAGCGCGCGGCCGCCGCGGGTGTCGCAACTCCCCTGGCACTGAACACGACAGTGCCGAGGCGGGGCCGCCCGGCCAGAGCCGCCACTATCTGATTCCGGTCGTGGAAGTTCGTCGGCTCGTCAACCGACCAGGTGCAGACCCCTACTTCGCCTCGCCGTAGTTGTCGACGATCGCCACCGTGAGAGGGAACTCGATGGGCAGCCGGCCGAACAGGAGCCGACCGGCATCCGCTGCGGCGGCTCGTATCTCGGTCTCGACCGCGTCCGCCCGGTCCGCCGGACAATGCACGACCACCTCATCGTGCAGGAAGAAGACGAGGTGCGGTTCGTCGGTCAGGAAGCCGTCGCCACCGAAGGCGCGCAGACGCCCGCGCAGCCCGGCCATCCAGCAGAGGGCCCACTCTGCGGCGGTGCCCTGCACGACGAAATTGCGGGTGAAGCGACCCCACGACTTCGACTGCGTTCGCCTCTTGCTGGTGTCGGCCTCCGTCGCCGTCTCGTCATAGCCCGTGACAGCACCGCGCGGTGAACTGCGACCGAGCCGCGTCGACACGGTCTCGCCCCGCTCACCTGCCCGCGCGGCCTCCTCCACGAAGGCGATCGCTCGAGGATAGGTGCGTGCGAGTCGCGGCAGGAGACGACCCGCCTCACCGGAGGTGGCCCCGTACATCGCCCCGAGCATTGCCACCTTCGCGTGCTCCCGGGTGTCGACCGCACCACTCGCGACGATGCCGGCGTAGAGGTCACCGCCGGAACTGGCGGCACCCACCGTCACCAGGTTGCAGTCGTCGGCAGTACCGGCCTCGATCATCCCTCGATCGCCCGAAAGTGCGGCGAGGATGCGCGGTTCGAGCTGTGCGGCATCCGCTACCACCAGCTTCCAGCCGGGATCGGCGATGACCGCGCCGCGAACCTGCTTCGGTAGCTGCAACGCTCCCCCGCCACCCTTGCTGGCCCAGCGGCCGGTGACGACGCCGCCCGGCACGAAGTCGGGATGGAAGCGCTCCCCGGTCACGTTGGCGTCGAGCCAGTTCCACCCGTTGGCGCTCAACAGTCGCGCCAACTTCTTGTACTCGAGCAGTGGTCCGATGACCGGATGATCAATCTTCTGCAGCTCCCACGACCGGGACGACTCGGCCGGGATGCCCGCGGCCGCCAGGGCTTTCAAGACATCGGGTGGCGAATCCGGGTTGAGGTCGGGTGCACCGAGAATCGTGCGGACCCGTTCGAGGAGGCTGAGCATCCTCGTGGGACGCTCGCCAGCCCGCGGCCTGGGGCCGAGGAGCACCGTGAGCATCCGGTCGTGCTCGGCACTGCTCCACGGCAGCCCAGCGAATCGCATCTCCGCCGCGATGAGCGCGCCGGCAGATTCGGCAGCGAGGAGAAGGCCGATGCGCGCGGGGTCGGATGTGGCCGCGATCGTTCTGCGTTGGCGCGCGAACTCCTCGACCGGGCCTCCTGTCGATTCGGGCTCGTCCAGATCGAACAGCGCTCCGCTGCTTGCACGCGCATCCGGGGTGGCCTTGTCCCACGCGTCGGGCGGCGCGGCGGCTAGCTCGGAGGCAGCGGCCAGCGCCGAATTGCGCAGGATCGCTCTGCACAACCGCAGGTCGACGCACCGCTCGACCCTGACCCCTGCGCGCAGTAGCCCGGGATACCAGGTGCTCGTGTCGTCCCACACCCAGCGCGGACGATCTCGCTCCAGCCTTGCCACCTCGGTTGCCAGGTGCTCGACGGTGCGCCCCGGCTTGAGTGGACGACCGTCCTTGTCGAACTCGGAGAGGGTGATCCCACCCGGACCTCGGCTCAGCACGGCGTACACGCCCCCAGTCTGCCGTGACCCTGCGACATCTGCTCCGTGCCCCTTGGGCATTCGGGAACCTACTGCCGGCGATGGCTCAGACGCCGGTACCGTTTTGTCTGTTCCGCCAGGATTCCTGAATCTCCGACGCGCTAATGCAGGAGTCCGCCCGCCTTGTTCAACACGTTCTTCTCGCCGGCCTCGATCGGCACCGGGAAGCGATTCTGCTTGGGCGGCAACGGGCAGTTGAAGTTGTAGCTGAAGCCGCACGGCGGAAGGTACGCGCGATTGAAGTCGAGGGTGATCGACCCGTCAGCGTTCGGAGCGACCATGAGGAAGCGGCCGACGCTGTAAGTCGCGTTTCCGTTCGTGGCGTCGGCAAACACCAGCAGCAGTGCGCGCCCCTCCTTGAACGCGGCGAGGTTGTATTCGATGCCGTCCTTGCTGAACGTGATCTCGCCCGGAACGACCTTCTCGCGCGGCCTGCCCTCGTCCTTCAGGTGCTCGATGCCGACGCTCGTGCCACCCTCGATTTCGCGCCACTTCGCTGTTATGACCCAATCGGGGTTATAAGGGTAGGCGTCGATGCCGCCGAAGTCGCGGATGCCCTCCGAGTCCGCATCCCAAACGCGCAGCGCATAGCTGCCCTCCTCGCTCGCGATAACGAACCCGGTGACGGTATCGCTGAAAACCACCTCGCCCGGCTTTTCGGCATCCTTCCCCGGCACGAGCGCCGAGCCGTCAACCAGTCTGCCGTCGACACGGATGTTGTCGGACGCGACCGCGGTAACCCTCAGACCGGACTGGCCAGCCGGCAGGGGCGCCCAGAGCCCGGGAACGCCGTACACGGGCTGCTCCGAGTCGATCCACTGCGTATTCACGAGCGCGAGGTTGCCCTTCGGTTGAACCACGGACTGCTCCCGCCGCGAGCGGTACAGAGCCAGCTGTTCTTCCGGAGTCTTGTTCTGGGTGGCGATCGCGGTGTTGGTCATGAGTCCATCCTTGTCGAGGTCTTCGGTGTCAACGACCGCAGACACGCATTTATTGCCAGTGCGCCCACCGGAACCGCGCGGGAATCGAATTGGCCCACTCCCGAGGGATGCGCAACCCCTTGTTTCATCGATGCACGCGAAATTGACTGGATGCACCGAATGGAAGGAAAGAGCAATGAGCACAGCCGACAATCGGGATCGCAACCCCAGGCCCTCCCCCGACTCAGATGGCGCCGTGCCGGTCTCGTCTCAGACGAGTCACCGCCACGACGTCGTCGAACGCGAAAAGGAGCAGTACGGCGGCATCAAATTCGGCTCCGCCTTCTTCGGCTGGCTGACCGCGACGGGTATGGCCGTGCTGTTGACCGCCATTGTTGCGGCAGCGGGTGCTGCCATCGGTCTCGGTGCCGCGCCCAGTCCCGACCAGGCGGCAGAGGATGCGGCCCAGAATGCCGACACGGTGGGCATCATCGGTGCAATCGTGCTGGCAGTCATCCTCTTCGTCGCCTATTACTGCGGCGGTTACGTTGCCGGCCGCATGGCCCGTTTCAACGGAGCGAAGCAGGGCCTCGCCGTCTGGCTCTGGGCCATCATCATCGCAATCATCGTCGCGGTCCTCGCGGCCGTTGCGGGAAGCCAGTTCAACGTTCTGGCGAACCTCAACAGCTTCCCCAGAATTCCGGTCAACGAGGGCGATCTCACCGCGGCGAGCATCACCACCGCGGTCGTCGCAGCGCTCGTGAGCCTCGCCGCAGCCGTCCTCGGCGGCGTCGCGGGCATGCGCTTTCACCGCAAGGTAGACCGAGCAGGCCTCGGTCGCTGATTCAGCAGCACGTCACACGCATCGACAGCCGCCCCGTCTCGGCGCGGGCAGAGAACGCAGGAAAGGAAGAAATGACGATCAGCGCGAACAACCTCGGCAGCCTCATGGGAGCAACCGTCGTCGATCCGAGCAACAACAAGGTCGGCACGGTGGGGCAGGTCTACGTCGACCCCGACAACGGACAGCCCAATTGGATGAGCGTGAAGACCGGACTGTTCGGCACGTCTGAGTCCTTCGTGCCGCTGGAGCAGGCGACCTGGGACGACGAGAAAGTCCACGTCAGGTACGAGAAGGACTTCATCAAGGATGCCCCCCGCATCGACACGGACGGTGCACTCAGCGAGGCTGACGAACACGAACTGTACCGCTACTACGGCACGGGCACGGGTGGTTCAGGAGCCGACACGGCGACGACCGGCTCCTCGGACACGGACCGAGGGTCCGTCGGGCAGGAAGCATCCGGTCCCCCGGCGGACACCGCGATGACGCGCTCCGAGGAGCAGTTGCACGTCAGCACCGAGAAGAGGCCGACCGGGCGCGCGCGCCTCCGCAAGCACGTCGTCACCGAGAATGAGACGGTGACGGTGCCGGTGACCAGGGAGGAGGTGCGACTCGAGCGGGAGCCGATCAGCGACGGCAACGTCGGCCCCGCGATGGACGGACCCGCGATCAGCGAGCAGGAGCACGAGGTCATTCTGAACGAGGAGCGAGTCGTCGTCGACAAGGAGGCCGTTCCCGTCGAGCGGATCCGCCTCGACAAGGACACTGTGACCGAGCAGGAGCAGGTCAGCGAAGAAGTGCGCAAAGAGCGGATCGACCTCGACGACGACGGAACCACCCGTCCGGGCGCCGGCCTATAGCGCGGACGGAAGGAACCGTCGGCCGCGGTGGGCTTTCCTGTCGCTCAGAATCCTCGACATGACGAAATCACGCGACAACGGCCTGAAGGCCCCGCGTCCTGATGGCCACTGGTGGCGGCAGGCGGCCGTCTACCAGATATACCCTCGCAGTTTCGCGGATGACGACGGCGACGGTCTCGGCGATCTGGCCGGCATCACCGCCCGCGTGCCGTACCTCGCGTCGCTCGGCGTCGACGCGGTCTGGCTCAGCCCGTTCTACCCTTCCGCGCTCGCCGACGGCGGATATGACGTCGCCGACTACCGCGATGTGGACCCGAAGCTGGGCACCCTCGCCGACTTCGACGTGATGATCCGCGCGCTGCACGCGGCGGGCATCCGCCTCATCGTCGACATCGTGCCCAACCACTCCTCGGACCTGCACGTGTGGTTTCAGGAGGCCCTCGCTTCCGAGCCCGGTTCCCCCGCCCGTGAGCGCTACATCTTCCGGGAGGGGAAGGGCGAGGGTGGCGCCGAGCCGCCATCGGACTGGGTGTCGAATTTCGGTGGGAGCGCTTGGACGCGGGTCGGCGACGGGCAGTGGTATCTGCACCTGTTCGCCAGGGAACAGCCCGATTTCAACTGGTCCAATCCCGGGATCCGGGAGGACTTCCTCACTACGCTGCGGTTCTGGTCCGACAGGGGCGTCGACGGTTTCCGTGTCGACGTCGCCCACTCGCTCGTCAAGGACCTGTCGGAGCCCTTTCGGCCGTCCGTCGACCGTGCACACGATCAGCCGCTGCCGGTGGACGGCAGTGATCCGCTCTACGACCGCGACGCCGTTCATGCCATCTTCGAGAGCTGGCGTGAGGTGCTGAACGAGTACGACCCGCCCCGTTCCGCGGTGGCCGAAGCGTGGGTTCCTCGACCGAGGCGACTGCTGTACGCCCGGCCGACAGAGCTCGGCCAGGCGTTCAACTTCGACCTGCTCCTCGCCGAATGGCATCCGGAGAGCTTCCACCGCATCATCGCCGACAACCTCACCGACGCACGGCAGTCCGGAGCCTCGTCCACCTGGGTGCTGTCCAACCACGACGTCGTGCGTCACGCCACCCGTTACGCTCTGCCGCCGGAGGTCGATCGGAACGAGTGGCTGCTGGGCGGCGGCACGGATCCGATCGAGGATCGGGAGACGGGTCTTCGCCGGGCGCGTGCCGCGACGCTTCTGATGCTCGCGCTGCCCGGCTCGGCGTACCTCTACCAGGGCGAGGAACTCGGCCTGTTCGAGGTGGCGGATCTGGACGCCGCCGTGCTGCAGGACCCGACCTGGGAGCGAACCGGGCATGAGCAGAAGGGGCGGGACGGGTGCCGGGTGCCACTGCCCTGGACCCGTGACGGGTCGTCCTTCGGCTTCGGCAGCGACGGCGCCCACCTGCCTCAGCCGGCCTGGTTCGCCGGTCTGTCGGTCGAGGCGCAGGATGGCGAGGAGGGCTCGACGCTCGAGTTCTATCGACGGGCGCTGCACCTACGCGAGCGGCTGCAGGGGGCGGAGGAACTCGAGTGGATCAGCGAGCGGGACCATTCCCTGTTGCACTTCCGCCGCCCAGGCGGCTGGAACTCGGTCACAAACTTCGGCGACCATCGGGTCCAGTTGCCGGCCGGCGCAGTCGTGGTGAGCAGCGGTCCGCTCGAGGGACGGATGCTGCCGCCCGACACCACCGCGTGGGTGGTCGACTAACGAGTCAGAGGATCGGTTTTCCTCCGGTGACGGCGATGCGCGACCCTGACACGTAGCTGGCCTCGTCAGAGGCGAGCAGCACGTAGACGGGGGCCAGTTCTGCCGGCTGACCGGCACGTCCGAGCGGCGTGTCGTCGCCGAAGCTCGCCACCTGCTCCTCCGGCATAGTCGAGGGGATGAGCGGAGTCCACACCGGGCCAGGAGCGACGCTGTTGGCGCGAATGCCGCGCTCGCCGAGCAATTGCGCGAGCGACGCGATCATGTTTGCGATGCCCGCCTTCGTCATCGCGTACGGGAGAAGGTCGGGGCGCGGCATGTCCGAGTTCACGGACGAGCTGCCGATGATCGACGCACCTGACCTCATGTGCGGCAGTGCCGCCTTGACGAGGTGGAACATTGCGCTCAGGTTCGTCGCGAGCGTGTGATCCCACTCCTCGTCGGAGATTTCCTCGAGGGTCTCGTGGCTCATCTGATAGGCGGCGTTGCTGACCAGCACGTCCACGCGTCCGAACTCCTCCACGGTCTTCGCGACGACCGCGCGGCAGTGCGCGGGGTCGGCGAGATCACCTGGCACCAGAACGGCCTTCCGGCCCGCCTCCTCCACCCATTTCTGCGTGTCCTGGGCATCCTCGTGCTCATCAAGGTAGGAGATCACCACGTCGGCGCCCTCGCGAGCGTAAGCGATGGCGACGGCCTTGCCGATGCCGCTGTCCGCACCCGTGATGAGCGCGACCTTTCCCTCGAGCCGGCCGGATCCCTTGTAGCTTTGCTCTCCGTGATCCGCCTTCGGGGTCATTTCCGATTCGGTCCCGGGCGGGGTCTGCTGCTGTTCAGGCTGGGGCATTGTCTTCCTCCGGTTCGTGCGTGGATGTACGACCTATCGAACGCGACACGACGCCGGGCGGGCAAGGGGTTGACGGGGATGCGGGCCACCGCAAAGAGCACCGATCGCGGCCGCTCCGGTTAGCTAAGGCTGTCCGTGCTGGCGATCGGATCGCCGGCATGGTTTCCTGAGCACATGGCCTCCAGCAGCAGTGTCGAGATACCCGGACAGCATCCGGGTGAGAACAATGTCTCGAATCTCGCAGGTCGACTCAATTGGCTTCGTGCCGGGGTGCTCGGCGCGAACGACGGCATCGTCTCGGTCGCGGCGGTCGTCGTCGGTGTCGCCGGTGCGACGACGTCGGTTCCGGCGATAGCGACGGCCGGCGTCGCCGCCCTCGTCGGAGGAGCTATCTCGATGGCTCTGGGCGAATACGTCTCCGTGAGCAGCCAGAGCGACAGTCAGCGTGCCCTCATCGCGAAGGAACGCCAGGAGCTCATCGACTCCCCTGAGGAGGAGCTGGAGGAACTCGCGGGGTTGTTTCAGGCTAAGGGGCTGTCGAGCGAGACCGCTCGCCTCGTCGCCGTGGAGCTTACCGAGACCGACGCGCTCCGAGCGCACCTCTCCGAGGAGTTGGGTATCAGCGAAGACGAGGTCGTGAGCGCGTGGCACGCCGCGTGGGTGTCCGCGCTGTCCTTCACGCTTGGCGCCGTGCTCCCCCTCATCGCCGTTCTCCTGCCCGTCGGCGCAGCACGGGTGCCCGTCACCTTCGGTGCGGTGCTCATCGCCCTGGCCGTCACCGGTGCCCTCGGCGCGAAGGTAGGAGGCGCATCCGTCGGGCGCTCCGTAGTGAGGGTCGTCGTGGGGGGCGCAGCGGCTCTCGCCTTCACCTTCCTGATCGGAACCCTGCTGGGCGCGTCCGGCCTGGTGTAACCGTGACCCGGAAGTGCCGGCATGCCTCAGTTCGTCAAATCGCGGCTACGTGCTGGTGCCTAAGCTCGCGCCGGGCAACGAATACCGATGTCGAGCTACGAGCGCACGAGTCGGGCGATCGCATCCGAAGCTTCCTTGATCCGCGCGGTCGCCTCCTCACCGCCCACCGCAGCCGCCTCGACGACGCAGTGGCTCAAATGATCATTCAAGAGTCCCAAAGCGACGGATTCCAAGGCGCGCGTCATCGCCGACACCTGAGTCAGGATGTCGATGCAGTATTTATCGTCGGTGACCATGTTCTGCAGGCCACGCGCCTGACCCTCGATCCGGCGGAGGCGCTTCAGGTAGTCGTCTTTGTTCGAGATGTATCCGTGCGGACCGTCATGAGCCGCGAGGGGGCGTTCTGAAGCGGCTGATTGTGCCATGTCGATCCCTGCTCGAAAAATACGCGGGCTTCAGGCGAAGCAGCAGAAGGACCCCCTTCGCGCTGTGCGTATACCCCCGCAGAGTATCAGGAGCTCGGGCGGAAATCGAGGCGACGATCACGTGACGAGCTGGGGCCTGATGTTCACGAGGCGACGACTACTTGCCAGGTCCTGCCGTCGGTCTCGCTGGCGACGATTCCGCGTTCGTCGGCGACGATGAGTTTCCCGATCGGGAATTCGGCGTAGGTCAATGCTTGGACCTCCCCTCGGGTGACACCGCGTGACAGCCAGGGCGTTCCCTCTGCGGAACGTGTCCACACTGCGCCGTCGGTGTCGACACCGATCAGGCCGCCGGCCGAAGCACCAAGCGAATCGACGAGGTGGAGGGCGGGGGCGCCATCAACAAGGCTGAAGGTCATCGCATTGTCTCGACTGACGAGCAGCCCCTGCGCCGTTGTGGCATACACCGTGTCCGGTGAGAGCGGGTCGACTGCGAGGTCTCGAGCATCCACTGTGGCCCCATCGGTCCAGTTGATGCCGCTGTCCTGGCTGACGCGTACGATCCCGGTAGCTGCGTCGAGTCCGTAGACGGTCGTGCGACCGGATGCCTGGCGGATCACGTCGATGTCGTGAAAATCTGTTTCGCCTTCCAAGGAGATCATCTGCCAGCTATTGGCAGCGTTTTCGCTCATCATCAAGCCGAGATTGGGCAGGGCGAGATCTTCCCTCTCGCCCGGTGCCGGGTGGCCGGATGCGAACATGCGGTCGCCGTCAACCACGAACCCCATTGTGTCTTGTGCAATACCGGCGATCGGCCCATCGAGCTCGGCGCCCGGTTTCGAACCCGCGCCCTGTCCTGGAAGTTCGAAGACGCCATCGTGCGTTGCGACGAATGCCGCGCCGGTAGTTGGATCGACTCCGATTCCGTGAATGTGGGTGCGCGACAAAGGCGCCGCGCTAGTACCTGCCTCAGACGCGGTGCTGCACGCCGTCAACGTGAGGGCACCGATGAGGATGCCTGCGGCGGTGAATCGCCGGCGGTTTCTTCGATTGGCCGGCGGGAGGTGTTGCCTGAACATATGAATCCTTTTGACTTCGCGGAAGTTCGGTTGGGATCGCCGTGGTCCGGGAAGCCGCCGACAGAGCGAGTCAGCGCCCAGACCACGGTTGTGATCGGGAATTCGACTAGAGACTGGAAAGAATCTTCTGCATCTCGGCTATCTCACTCGTCTGGCCGGCAATGATCCGCTCGGCTAACGCCACGGCGTCAGGCGTCTGACCCTCGTCGATCTCGGTCTGTGCCATCGCGATCGCACCCTCGTGGTGTCGCATCATCTGCTCGAGGAACAGCCGGCTTCCTTGCGTGCCCGACGCGTTGTCGAGATCGGCCATGTCGTCCTCAGACATCATCCCGTCCATGCCGTGGTCCATCCCGGCCATGTCGTCCTCCGCGACTCCCCACTGGTCGAGCCACGCTTTCATCGTGTCGATCTCGGGGCCCTGCGCTGCCTCGATCTCCGCCGCAAGAGCGCTGACTCGAGGGTCGATGCCCTCTTTGTCGAGGATCATCTGGGACATGTCCACCGCTTGTTCGTGATGAGGGATCATCATTGTGACGAAGGTGACGTCCGGATCATTGAACGGTTCGGCGCTGTCCGAGGGGACGCGTGATGCAGGCGCGTCAGTTTCTGCGCTGGGCGAGGAGCAGGCGGTCAAAGCGATTGCGGTCGCGATGACACCGACGACAGCAAAGGGAATTCGGTGAGAGAACATTCGTGTAACCAATCGGTCGAAATCTGTTTCATAGACAGGAACCCGCAGGAGCGGGGAGTGGTGGCGTCCGGATTCGGACACGGCCTGTGTGAATCAGGTACGACTGATGGAGAGGACGAGAAGCGAGGGGGGCCGAGGCAACGACACACCTCGAGCGGCGATGAGGAATACCTGCAAGGTCCTGCCGACAGTCGTGGATGCGGGTTCTCCGCGGAGCAATGCCGCGGTGAAGATGACCGCCAGGATTCCGAGGGCACAGAGCACGCCGAAGACCATGCAGTCGCCCGCGTCGAGTTCGCTCAACACTCGGGTGACGGTATTTTCACCGGGCGCGGTCTGGCTTCCGTGAGTATGCACGGCGGTCGGCGCATCAGCCGCCTGTACAGGCGAAGCCGCGGCCGTATGAGGCGGGGTGGGGTGATCCGAGGATTCAGCGCCCATCGCGTGCATGGCGAGAAGACCGAGAAGAATCGCCGCTACGGCGACCGTGGCCACGATCAATCGTTGCAGCGACCCGTTGCCGTAGGGACGCGCCCGAGCAGTCGTCGTGCGCATCGATCCTCCTCACGTGGCTTCCGTAGAACTGTAACGGATACTCGGTGCGAACCACATGGCACCGGAATGTTCGTCGACACCATCATGTCTTCGGCCTCCGCGCCTCGCCACCGTATCGCTTGCAATGTACCCCCGGAGGGTATATGGTCACCGCCATGAGCGACTCCTCCGACCTCGATCGTCAAGCACACCTGGCCATGGATCATGACGCGATGCGGCACGACGAGCATTCCGGGCACGACGGGCATTCCGGGCACGGCGGGCACGGCGGGCACGGCGACCACGTTGCCCAATTCCGCAAGCTGTTCTGGGTGATGCTCGTCATTGCGGTGCCGGTCATCGCGTTCAGCAACATGTTTGCGATGCTCATCGGCTACCAACTCCCGGACGTCGCCTGGCTCGGCTGGATCTCGCCGGCCCTCGGCGCCGTGATGTACCTGTGGGGCGGCCAGCCCTTCCTCGTCGGGGCGATAAGCGAACTGCGCCAGCGCAAGCCCGGGATGATGCTGCTCATCGGACTCGCGATCACCGTTGCCTTCGTGGCCTCCCTTGGCGCGAGTTCCGGAATTCTTGATCACCAGCTCGACTTCTGGTGGGAGCTCGCACTGCTTATCGTCATCATGCTGCTCGGTCACTGGATCGAGATGCGATCCCTCGCGCAGACCTCCTCGGCACTCGAGTCCCTCGCGGCACTGCTGCCAGACGAGGCAGAACGCGTCGAAGGCGACGAAATCCTGATTGTCGCGCCCGCGGAACTGCGTGTCGGCGATCTCGTCGTCGTCCGGCCCGGTGGCCGCGTTCCGGCTGACGGTGTCGTGACTGAGGGCATCGCAGATGTAGACGAGTCCATGATCACCGGCGAGTCACGCCCCGTCTCTCGTGGGCCGGGCGATTCTGTCGTTGCGGGCACGGTCGCGACCGACACGGCCTTACGCATCCGGGTGGCCGCCGTCGGCGACGACACCGCACTCGCCGGCATTCAACGACTAGTGACCGAGGCGCAGAACTCCTCTTCGCGAGCGCAGCGCCTCGCGGACACTGCCGCGGGATGGTTGTTCTGGTTCGCCTTGGGCGCCGGGCTCATCACCGCGCTCATCTGGACGATGCTCGGATACCCGGACGATGCCATCGTCCGCACCATCACCGTTCTGGTCATCGCCTGCCCGCACGCTCTCGGACTCGCCATCCCTCTCGTCGTGTCGATAGCGACAGAGCGTGCGGCGAAAGGTGGAGTGCTCGTCAAGGATCGGCTTGCGCTCGAGAGCATGCGCTCAATCACGTCGGTTCTCTTCGACAAGACAGGCACACTGACCCGGGGCGAACCCGTTGTCACCGAGATCGCGCCGGTCGGCGGCCGCACCGCTGATGAAGTACTCGCGCTCGCTGCCGCAGTGGAGGGCGACAGCGAACACCCGCTGGCCAAGGCCATCGTCGCCGCCGCGAAGTCCCGCGGCCTGCCGGTGCCCAAAGCTGCGGGCTTCAAGTCCTCACCTGCGATCGGCGTCAGCGGTGAGGTGGCTGGCCGCCGCATCAGCGTCGGAGGACCGAGCATGCTGGCCAGCCACAACGCACGACCGATTGACGCGGCCGACGCCTGGGCGCGCGACGGGGCGATCATCCTGCACGTTCTGGCCGACGGGCAGGTGATCGGCGCGCTCGGACTCGCGGACGAGGTGCGCGAGGAATCCCGCCAGGCCGTCGAAGCGCTCCACGCCCTCGGTATCCAGGTCGTCATGATCACCGGGGATGCTGAGTCGGTGGCTCGAACCGTCGCCACCGAGCTGAGAATCGATCGCTACTTCTCGGGCGTGCGACCAGAAGACAAGGCGGCGAAGGTAGCGGAGTTGCAGAAAGAAGGCCATAGAGTCGCGATGGTGGGCGACGGCGTGAACGACGCGCCGGCGCTTGCACAGGCCGATGTGGGCATCGCCATCGGGGCAGGAACGGATGTGGCGATCGCCTCGGCTGGCGTTATCCTCGCCAGCGACGACCCGCGCTCCGTGCTTTCTGTGATCGAACTGTCGCAGGCGAGCTACCGCAAGATGAAGCAGAACCTGTGGTGGGCAGCGGGATACAACCTTGTCTCCGTTCCTCTCGCTGCAGGCGTGCTCGCACCCGTTGGATTCGTGCTGCCGATGGCCATCGGAGCGATCCTGATGTCGCTGTCGACCATCGTCGTCGCACTCAATGCTCAACTCCTCAGAAAGCTCGACCTGCGGCCGGAGGCTAGCGCGAACGCGGGTGCTGTTAGGGTTATCGCATCCACACGGGTGCCCCAGCAGGGGCTGAGATCGGGCTGACGCGGCCCGCGACCGTCGAACCTGTCCGGGTCATGCCGGCGAAGGAAGTAGGACTCCACGATGGTTTCTGTCGACTCATCACACTCTCTCGGATATCTCGAGGATGCGCATCATGGCATCAGGGTTCCCGTGACCAATATCGATTTGGGCTCCAGCCCAAACGGGGAGCCGAACGGCCCGTTCACCGTCTACCGCACTGAGGGCCCTGGAAGCGATCCGGTACGCGGCCTGCTGCCTTTCCGCGCACCATGGATCGAGGAACGCGGCGATACGGAGATCTATGCCGGGCGCGAACGGAATCTGCAGGACGACGGCCGGTCCGCGCAACGACGAGGCGCCGCGTCCGCGGAATGGCAGGGCTCGAAACCGGTGATTCGTCGAGCGCTTGAAGGCCGGACCATCACGCAGATGCGTTACGCCAAGGAGGGAATCATCACGCCGGAGATGCGATTCGTCGCCCTCCGGGAGAATTGTGATGTCGAGTTGGTGCGTTCGGAGGTCGCCGCCGGGCGCGCGATCATTCCCAACAACGTCAATCATCCAGAATCGGAGCCGATGATCATCGGCAAGGCTTTCCTGGAGAAAATCAACGCGAACATCGGCAACTCGGCGGTGACCAGCACGATCGCGGAGGAGGTCGACAAGCTGCAGTGGGCTGCCAAGTGGGGGGCCGACACGGTGATGGATCTCTCTACCGGGGATGACATCCATACGACACGCGAATGGATCCTGCGCAACTCCCCCGTGCCGATCGGGACGGTTCCCATCTATCAGGCCCTGGAAAAAGTCAACGGGGAGGCCAACGATCTGACCTGGGAGATTTACCGGGACACGGTCATTGAACAGTGCGAGCAGGGCGTGGACTACATGACCGTCCACGCCGGAGTCTTGCTCCGCTACGTGCCGCTCACCGCGGAACGGGTCACCGGCATCGTGTCCAGGGGTGGCTCGATCATGGCGGGCTGGTGCCTCGCTCGCCATGAGGAGAACTTCCTCTACACGCACTTCGATGAGTTGTGCGAGATCTTCGCCCGGTATGACGTTGCGTTCTCGCTCGGTGACGGGCTTCGCCCCGGCTCGACGGCCGACGCCAACGACGCCGCCCAGTTCGCCGAGCTTGACACCCTGGCCGAGCTCACCGCGCAGGCCTGGGAATACGACGTGCAGGTCATGGTCGAGGGCCCCGGGCACATCCCCTTCCACCTGGTCCGGGAGAACGTGGAGCGCCAGCAGGAGCTGTGCAAGGGTGCCCCGTTCTATACGCTGGGGCCGCTGGTTACCGACGTGGCACCGGGATACGACCACATCACCTCAGCCATCGGCGCCACGGAGATCGCCCGCTACGGCACCGCGATGCTGTGCTACGTCACCCCGAAGGAACATCTTGGCCTGCCCAACAAGGACGACGTCAAAACAGGGGTGATCACGTACAAGATTGCGGCCCACGCGGCGGACCTCGCCAAGGGCCACCCGGGTGCGCACGAACGCGATGACGCGCTGTCCAAGGCGCGCTTCGAGTTCCGCTGGCGGGACCAGTTCGCGTTGTCCCTTGACCCGGTGACGGCCGAGGCATTCCACGACGAGACCCTCCCTGCGGAACCTGCCAAGACCGCGCATTTCTGCTCCATGTGCGGTCCCAAGTTCTGCTCGATGAGGATCAGCCAGGATATCCGGGACGAATACGGTTCAGCGGAAGCGCAGGCGGCCCTGGCAGAGATGGCCTCGGGCATGCGGGACAAGAGCCAGGAATTCCTGGCCGCGGGCGGCAAGGTTTACCTGCCTGAGCCCCGTGTCGCCGCGGTCAGCCAGGCGTCAGGAGGCCTGGGCTGACTGCACCCTGCTGACATCCCTGATGAATGAGCGGATTGTGCGGTCCCCCTCCAGGGAGTCGTGGGGCCGGTGCCCTCCCGCCGCAGTACGGTGCAGGGCGCCGGTCTCCCGCAGGTAACCGGCGATTTCCTCGTAGAGCGGCTCCCATCCACCGGTCAGGACCAGGGTGGGCACGCCCGGGACGATGTGCAGCGGGGCTTCCCACGACGGCGCCTGCAGCCGGAGCCGCCGGGCGGAGCGCTTCTCCTCCACGGTGGCTGGCTGCTGCAGGTCCGTGGCGTAGACGCGCCGGACAAACTCCCGCTGGAAATCCTGGTCGCTCATCTCGTGCCGGGCGTCGAGCAGCGGCCGCATGAGCCCGATATGGGCTGCCGTGGCCGGGAGTTCGGCGGTGAGCGACAGGCACGCCGGCTCCACAAGCGTCAGGGAAAAGACCAGGTCCGGGCGCTCGACGGCGGCCATCATGGCTGCGATGGCACCTTGGGCATGCGCCACGACGTGCCCGCCGGACGCGCCCCGGCCGTCGTCTGCGAGGGAGCGCAGCACAATGGCGGCGTCCTCGTCGAAGGAGGACTCAACGGGCTCGGCCACGGCATCGAATCCGTGGCGGCGCAGGAAAAGTGCGTCGTAGGACAGTGCCATCCCGTGCTGGCGCGGCCAGGCGGCGGAGCCGAAGCTCCCGGCACCGTGCACGAACACTACCCTCTGCTTGAACATGACCCAACCCTATTCCACGGCGCCGACATCTTAAGTGAGTAGCGCCAAGTGTCGTTTTGAACGGTCAAAACGACCCTTGGCGCTACCTGGTTGGGACAGGGGTTACTTCCCGAGGAACTTGTCGAAGCCCTTGGGCAGGTTCAGCTGCGAAGGATCGAAGTCGCCGGACTGCTGGCCGAAGGCGGCACCGGTGGGCAGTGCCTTTGAAGCGTTTGCACGGCGGGCCTCGGCGTCTTTGCGCTCCTGGGCAGCCTTGGCCGGGTTACCGGATTTGGCCTTCTTCTTGGGAGCGTTTTTGGCGTTCTTCCTGGCTCCGCCGCCGGCACCGGGGAGGCCTGGCATTCCGGGCATCCCCGGCATGCCGCCCTGGGCCATCTTCTTCATCATCTTCTGGGCCTGTGCAAAACGCTCCAGCAGGCCGTTGACCTCGGAAACATGCACGCCGGAACCACGGGCAATCCGGGCGCGGCGGGAACCGTTGATGATCTTTGGGGCCAGGCGCTCGTGCGGCGTCATGGACCGGACAATGGCTTCGACGCGGTCAATCTCGCGCTCGTCGAACTGCTCCAGCTGCTGCCGGATGTTCTGGGCGCCCGGCATCATCATGAGCATCTTTTTCATGGAGCCCATGTTGCGGATCTGCTGCATCTGGGCCAGGAAGTCCTCGAGGGTGAACTCCTCCTGGTCGGCGAATTTCTTCGCCATCCGGGCGGCTTCGTCCTTGTCCCAGGACTTCTCCGCCTGCTCGATGAGCGTCAGGACGTCGCCCATGTCCAGGATGCGGGACGCCATCCGGTCCGGGTGGAAGAGTTCGAAGTCGTCCAGGCCTTCGCCCGTGGACGCGAACATGACCGGCTTGCCAGTGACGGACGCGACCGAAAGAGCGGCACCGCCGCGGGCATCTCCGTCGAGCTTTGACAGCACGATGCCCGTGAAGTTGACGCCCTCGTCAAAGGCGAGCGCGGTGTTCACGGCATCCTGGCCGATCATCGAGTCGATGACGAACAGGACCTCGTTGGGCACAATGGCGCGGCGGATCTGCCGTGCCTGCTCCATCATGTCGGCGTCAACGCCGAGACGGCCGGCCGTGTCCACGATGACGACGTCGTGTAGTTTCTGCCGGGCTTCCTCGACGCCGGCGCGGGCCACTGCCACCGGGTCCCCGGCCGGGTGCTCCAGTTCGGATGAGGTGGCTCCCGGGTGGGGCGCGAAGACGGGAACCTTTGCCCGCTGGCCCACTACCTGGAGCTGGTTGACGGCGTTGGGGCGCTGCAGGTCGCAGGCCACCAGCAGAGGGCTGTGGCCCTGGGACTTCAGCCACTTGGACAGCTTGCCGGCGAGGGTGGTCTTGCCGGCGCCCTGGAGGCCGGCAAGCATGATGATGGTGGGGCCGTTCTTGGCCAGGCGGATGCGGCGGGTTTCGCCGCCCAGGATCTCCTGCAGTTCCTCGTTGACGATTTTGACGATCTGCTGGCTCGGGTTCAGGGCGCCGGAAACCTCAGCACCCAGGGCGCGCTCGCGCACCCGTCCGGTGAATTCACGGACAACGGGAACGGCAACGTCCGCGTCCAGGAGGGCGCGGCGGATCTCCCGCACTGTGGCATCGACGTCGGCCTCAGTGAGGCGGCCTTTGCCGCGGAGATTCTTGAAGGTTGCTGTCAACCGGTCAGAGAGTGAATTGAACACGTGCCGTGCACTTCTTTCAGTGGATGATCGGGACTCGACTATCTAGGGTACCAAGCCGGCCCCCAAGGTGGCATGCTGGCGAAATGACGAGCCAAACAACTGTAAAGACCCTGCTCATCCTTGGCGCTTCCGGCGACCTCACTGGCCGGCTGCTTCTGCCCGGCCTTGCGCGCCTTGTGGCGAAGGGCCGCGCGGCGGGGCTGCGGCTTGTCGGGGCAGGCTCGGATCCGTGGACCCCGGAACAATGGCGGGAACGTGTCCATGCCTCCTTCGCCGCTTCCATGGAGCAGGCCGGCCCGGAGGCCCTAAGGGCCATGGAGGATCTTGAGAAGGAAACGGTCTACCACCAGCTGGACGTCACGGCCGACGGCGCGCTGGCGTCACTGTTCGCCACCCTGGAAGGTCCCACCGCTGTCTACTTCGCCCTTCCGCCGCGCATCAGCCAGCTGGCCTGTGAAGCCCTCCGGCCGGAACAGGTTCCGGCCGGCACACGGCTGGTGATGGAAAAGCCCTTCGGTTCCAGCGAGGAATCGGCCCGTTCGCTCAACCGGACCCTGGGCCGCCTGGTTCCCGAGGACCACATCCA
>JAODME010000010.1 GCA_025465095.1 Microbacteriaceae bacterium
GTCACTCACCGGTTACCACATGCACCGGGGAGCCCTCGCGGCCATGCACCGGCCGGAACTGCCGTCGATGGAGGCGGTTCTCGACGGAGCGACGCGCGTCGTGATTCTCGAGGACATCGTCGACCACACCAACGTCGGCGCGATCTTCCGTTCCGTCGCCGGGCTCGGCGCAGACGCGGTTCTCATCACGCCGCGCTGCGCCGACCCGCTCTATCGGCGAAGCGTTCGGGTGAGCATGGGAACTGTGCTCCAGGTACCGTGGACCCGGCTGCCCGAGTGGCCGGAAGCGTCACGTATTTTGAAGGCGGCCGGGTTCCATCTGGCCGCGCTGGCTCTGACGCCGGATGCGGTACCCCTGGACGCCTTCGCCGCTCGCGCTCCCTCCAAGCTGGCGCTCCTGCTCGGGTCCGAAGGCGACGGACTCAGTCGTGCGGCCCTCGAACACGCGGACACGGTGGTCACCATCCCGATGGGGCACGGTGTGGATTCTCTCAATGTGGCGGCGGCCAGTGCGGTCGCGCTCTGGGCGTTGCGTTGAATCGCGTGCCACCGACCCGAAGTCAACTCCTGCCTCGGCGCATCGTCGCACTCGGAGCGGCCATCGGCGTTCTCGGCGGCCTCGGCGCGTACGTTCCGGTGACGCTGCTCGCGCCCGTCGCTGCAGCGACGGCAAGCGTTGACGCGTTCGAGGCGCCTGCGAATCCCGTTCCCGATCTCGTCTGGCCGGCACTCGGAGCGAGCGCGGTAGGCGCCGTCGGCTTCGATGGGATTCTCTCCTCCAGCGGCAGTGCAGATGCGCTCCCGATCGCCAGTATCAGCAAGGTCATCACCGCGCTCGTCGTGCTCGAAGCGAAACCGCTCGGCGTCGGTGAGTCCGGACCGCCGATCACGTTCACGGCCGCGGATGTGGCCCTTCATGACGAATACCAGAGCGTCGACGGCAAGGTGGAGCCGGTGCAAGCGGGGGTGGTGATGACCGAGCGTCAGGTGCTCGAAGTCATGCTGGTGTCATCGGCCAACAACTACACCCAATCTCTCGTGAACTGGGCGTTCGGCTCGAACGACGGCTTTGTCAGTGCGGCATCCGACTGGCTCGCCTCCAACGCTTTCGCCGCGACGACACTCGTCGAGCCGACAGGCATCTCGCCACGGAACGTGAGTTCAGCATCCGACCTGATCGGCATCGGCAAGATCGCCATCGCCGACCCTGTCCTCGCCGAGATCGTCGCAACGGACAGCGCGGAGATTCCCTTCGTCGGGCGAATCGACAACACCAACGACCTGCTCGGTATCGATGGGGTGGACGGGATCAAGACCGGGACCCTGGATGAAGCGGGCGCCTGTCTCCTGTTCGCGGCGGACTATGCCGTGGGGTCCCAACTCGTCACCGTCGTCGGGGTGGTGCTCGGCGGGGTGGACCACGACTCGCTGGACGCGGCGATCAGCCCGCTGCTCGTCAGCGTCGCAACCGGCTTCCGTGAGGTCACGCTCGCCGAGCAGGGGGAAGCGTTCGCCCGCTATGACACACCCTGGAAGCAGAGCGCCGACGCCGTCGCTCGGGACGCGGCCTCCGTCGTCGTCTGGTCGGACACACCCATCACAGCCGAAACCGTCGTGGACCGCGTACGTGCCGCCTCGGCCGGCGACACGGTCGGGTCGGTGACGTTCACCGCAGGGAATCGAATCATCGAGATACCGCTCATGCTCGACGACGAGATCAGCGATCCGAGCCCCTGGTGGCGCCTGTCCCATCCGGCCGAATTTGTCGCTCCTGTAGTTTTCGGTCGATCGGTGGCGGATCCGCACGAGTTTCCCAGCGTTTCGTCATAGAGTCGCTCTATCCGTGAGAGCACACGCTCGTATTTTGCGACTGGGAAGTCAACAGCCGGAACGAGTTCATATATGAGCGAAGCATCCATCGCGGCGCCTGTCGTCACCTTCACCAAGACGAAGCCGGGCGGTAGTCGGGCCAACCCGACGACCGAGTACTCGGCCCTTCTACGGACCATCCGGGAGGCCGGCCTGCTCCGTCGACGCACGGGCTTCTACGTGATGATGTTCAGCATCCTCACCGTCGCCCTCGGCGGCGTCATCACCGGGTTCATCCTCCTCGGCGACTCGTGGTTCCAGCTGCTGCTGGCTGCCGCGCTCGGCGTCATCCTCACCCAGTACGCATTCCTCGCCCACGAGGCGTCCCACCGCCAGGTCTTCGAGTCAGGCAAGGCCAACGACATCGCCGGACGCACCATCGCGAACCTTTTCGTCGGCATCAGCTACTCCTGGTGGATGACCAAGCACAGTCGCCACCACGCCAACCCGAACATCGTCGGCAAGGACCCGGACATCGAACGCGATTTTGTCTCGTTCACGCAAACGGACGCCGCGAAGGCAAAGGGCCTCTACGCCTGGGCCACCAAGCGCCAGGGCTACCTCTTCTTCCCCGTTCTCCTGCTCGAGGGCCTCAACCTGCACATCCTCGGGTTCAAGACGGTGTTCGGCCGCGGCAAGGTCGACAAGCGCTGGCTTGAGATCACGATGCTCGTCTCCCGCGTCGGCGCCTATGTCACCGTGATCTTCCTCATGCTCCCCATCGGCATGGGCTTCGCCTTCATCGGCGTGCAACTCGGCGTATTCGGCCTGTACATGGGCGCGTCCTTCGCCCCGAATCACAAGGGAATGCCGATTCTCCCGCACGACGCGAAGGTCGACTTCCTCCGCCGTCAGGTCCTCACCTCGCGCAACATCAAGGGCAACTGGATGATGGACACCTTCATGGGTGGCCTCAACTACCAGATCGAGCACCACCTGTTTCCGAACATGCCCCGCCCCCACCTCGCGAAAGCGCAGGAGATGGCCAAGGAATACTGCGAGACGCACAAGATTCCGTACACCGAGACGACACTCACCCAGTCGTACGGCATCGTCATCCAGTACCTCAACCGTGTAGGGCTCGCCGCGGGCGGCGACCCCTTCGACTGCCCGGCCGCGACAAGCATGGGCCGTTAGAGGCTCCCGCTCAGCCCCTGTCCGGAGCGCTCCACGCGGCAATACTGCCCGCGTCGGGGCGTTTCGCACTGATTCCGTCACCCGACGACTGGTGACGGACGCGTCGGACCACCCACGGCACCAGGTACTCGCGCGCCCAGCCCATGTCCGCCACCCGAGCCTGACGCCATGGGCGCCTCGACAGCGGCTCTGGGCGGAAGGGTTCGAGATCGTTCTGCACGCCGAGCGAGTCGAGCACCATGTGCGCGATCGTGTTGTGGCCCGCCGCCGAGAAGTGCAGCCGGTCGGGCGCCCACATCCGCGCATCCTTCAGTTCCCGCAGCGCCCACATGTCTGCGACGATCGCATCGTGGCGCAAGGCGATGGCTCGCAGGTTTTCATTGAAGATCGCGACCTTGCCGCGGGAACGGCTCAGCACGGGAGTCATGCCGATGTCGGGGCCGCAAAAGATCACGACGGTCGCGCCGTCGGTGCGCAGTCGCCTGACGGCGTCTTCCAGTCGGCTCGCGATGATGTCCGGATCCGTGTTCGGGCGGATGATGTCGTTGCCTCCGCCCGATATCGTGATCAGGTCGGGCCGAAGCGAAAGCGCCGCGTCAATCTGCTCGTCCATGATCTGCTGCAGCAGACGGCCGCGGATCGCCAGGTTCGCGTACGCGAAATCGTCTGTGCCTGTGGCGAGCACCTCGGCGACACGATCGGCCCAGCCGCGGTTGCCACCCGGGGAGCGCGGCTCCGGATCGCCGATGCCCTCGGTGAAGGAATCGCCAATCGCCACGTAGCGGGACCAGGGGTGTTGCTGGGTCATGCTCTCTAGCCTGCCTCACCGGGCGGAACGATGCGAACGGCGAAATATCACACGACAAAGTGTTTGTCACGCATCGCCAGCACATTCCCAGCCCGGCTTGACCCTTGCACAGCGGACTGCCAGAGTTTAAGTGCGCGCCGAACACCCGGTGCGCAAAAACTCGATCGACTGGGAGGTCGACATGGGAATCATCGGATGGATTGTTCTTGGACTGATCGCGGGTGCTATCGCCAAGGCCGTATTGCCTGGCCGTCAAGGCGGTGGGTGGCTGATGACTCTGCTCCTCGGAGTCGTCGGAGCACTCGTCGGTGGCTTCATCGGAAGCGCGATCTTCGGAATCGGACTCGAGGAATTCTGGTCGATCCAGACCTGGCTCGTGGCCATCCTCGGCGCGATCCTCGTGCTCGCGATCTACGGGTTCGTTACCCGCGGTTCGCGCAGCAGGGCATAACGCTCGCACATCTTCATCACGAAACTCCCCGCCTTTCGGCGGGGAGTTTCGTGCGTTCGGGGCAGCGAATGTGCCGCGCGTGGCTGAAGCCCGGAACTGCCTCGGGTAAAGTTTCATCGAGTGAACACACCCCCAGCGTCAGCCCACGGTGCGTTCGGAACCTTCGCGGCGGAGCACCTGTCACCCGCGTTTCCGGAGAGAGCAGCCCGCGGAACCGCCGAACGGCTTCGCGCCTGGCAAGCGGAAGCTCTCGACCTGTACTTCGAGACCGAACCTCGCGACTTCCTCGCCGCCGCTACGCCCGGCGCGGGAAAGACGACCTTCGCCCTCAGGCTCGCCGCGGAGCTTCTCGCGCGACGCGCGATCGACCGCATCACCGTCGTTGCGCCCACCGAGCACCTCAAAAGGCAGTGGGCTGAGGCGGCGCACCGGGCGAGTATCCGGCTGAATCCCGGGTTCCGCAACAACCACGGCACCGGCGGGCGCCAGTATCACGGCGTCGTCGTGACCTACGCGCAGGTCGCGATGGCACCTGCGCTTCATCGCGCTCTCACCGAGGACCGTCGCACGCTCGTGATCCTCGACGAGGTGCACCACGGCGGCGATGCCCTGAGCTGGGGTGACGCGATCCGCGAGGCCTTCGAACCGGCCGCCAGGCGCCTGTCGCTCACCGGTACCCCGTTCCGCTCCGACACGGCACCCATTCCGTTCGTCAGCTATCTGCGCAATGAGCACGGCATCCGGCTCTCCCAGACCGACTACGACTACGGCTACGGGCGGGCGCTGGCCGACGGTGTAGTACGTCCGGTGATCTTCCTCGCCTATGCCGGAACCATGCGCTGGCGAACCAAAATGGGCGACGAGATGGAGGCCCGGCTCGGCGAGGGGGACACGAAGGACGTCACCGCGCAGGCCTGGCGCACCGCGCTGAACCCGGATGGGGAGTGGATTCCCTCCGTGCTGAGGGCGGCGGACCGCCGGCTCACGGAGGTGCGGCACTCCGTTCCGGATGCCGGAGCGCTTGTCATCGCGACGGATCACTTCGCCGCGAAAGCCTACGCCGCGATCCTCAAGGAAATCACGGGCGAGGCTCCCACCGTCGTGCTCTCCGACGAGAAAGAGGCGAGCGACCGGATCGACGCGTTCTCAAGCGGCACCGGCCGGTGGATGGTCGCGGTGCGGATGGTGTCGGAAGGAGTCGACGTTCCTCGGCTCGCGGTGGGCGTGTACGCGACATCCGCCTCCACACCCCTGTTCTTCGCGCAGGCGATCGGTCGCTTCGTGCGCACACGGCGCCGCGGTGAGACAGCGAGCATCTTCCTGCCGAGCGTTCCGTCGCTTCTCGCCCTCGCGGCGGCACTCGAGCTGGAGCGCGACCACGCCCTCGACCGCGAGAGCGTCGACGACGGGCTCGACGACTCGCTCCTCGAGTCCGCCGAGCGCGAGGAGAAGGCGTCGTCCGAGCTCCTCAACGACTTCACGTGGGAGGCGATCGAGTCGAGCGCGACCTTCGACAAGGTGCTGTTCGACGGGGCGGAATACGGTTCGCTGGCGGAGCCCGGCAGCGATGAGGAGTTCGACTTCATCGGCATACCCGGCCTGCTGGAGCCGGAGCAGGTGAGCGACCTGCTGAAGCAGCGGCAGGCACGACAGTCACGCCGGTCCACGGATCGTGAGAAGCGACGCGTCGAGGCTGGGGAACCGGCGCCCGAACCGGCGCCGCTCTACCGAACGCTGGCCGAGCAGCGCCGCCTGCTCAACAGCCTCGTCGGGATGCGCGCGAAGATCTCGGGGGAGCCGCACGGGCTCATCCACGCCGAACTGCGACGCGCGTGCGGCGGCCCGGCCGTCGCATCCGCGACCGTCAGTCAACTGCAGGCCCGCATCGACCTTCTGCGCAAGAACGCGGCAAAATCGCGCTGACAGCGCCCTGCACGGGAGAGACTGGACGCGTGCAGACGTTCCTCCCGTACGCCGACTTCGTCGAGAGCGCACGCTCGCTCGACCAGGCGCGTCTCGGCAAGCAGCGCGTCGAGGCGCTGCAGGTGCTGCGTGCGATCGTGCTGCCCGCATACGGCTGGCAGAGCCACCCGGCGATGCAGATGTGGCGCGGCTATGTGCCCGCGCTCACCCGCTATGCGCTCGACACCGTCGACACCTGGACCTCGCTCGGCCGTGCGGACACGACACGTCCGCTGATCGCCGAATTCGCGCCGGAGGTCGACGGCACCACCATCGCCTCTCTGCCGCGGCCGACGTGGCTGGGAAACGAGGAGCTGCACCTGAGCCACCGGTCGAATCTCGTGCGCAAGGACCCGGAATTCTACCGGCCGCTGTTTCCCGGTGTGCCAGGCGATTTGCCGTATCTCTGGCCGGGACCGGACGCCGACGCCCCGCTGTCATCCGCCCCCTCCGGGCCACCGCTCTGGATCATCCGGGCCGGCTCGGCCGGCGAGCTGGAGGCGTGGGCGGGCACGGGCTCCGTCATGCTCGCGGAGACGTCGCCGCGAGGCCGACGCACGCCGGCCTGGCGGCGGCAGCTCGACCGTTTCGCGGAACTCAGGGTCGGCACGGCCATCGCAGCGCTCGTCGGCAACGGAGCGGTGCTTCTCGGCGGGACCATCGAGGGGCGGGTCACCTCGTACCGTGGGGAGGAAGATGAGACCGGCCTGAAACGGGAGGTGGGCTTCGACCGCGAGATGGCACGTGCCGAGTTCCCCTATCCGGCGTTGCTTCAGGATCCGCGGTCGGTGTTCGAGGTGCCGGGGCCCGGTTGGTAGAGAGCACGTCAGCGGAAGTCGCGAGAGTTCGTCTTCGCGGTGAGCGGCAGCAGCTCGAAGCGGTCGGCGAGCAGATTCACCACACCCTCTTTTGAGCGCTCGAGGATGCCGCGAACGATCATCGCGGGTGCCTCTCGCGTGATCCGGCGGTAGCGGTTCCACACGCCGACGCTGCAGATCACATTCACCAGACCGGTCTCGTCCTCGAGGTTGACGAAGGTGATCCCGCTCGCCGTCGCCGGACGTTGCCGGTGGGTGACGATGCCGGCCACCTCGATCCGTCGCCCGGATTCTGCCTCTTTCAACTGGGCGGATGACAGCACTCCCCGTTTCTCAAGCGAACCCCGCACGTGCCGGACAGGGTGGTCGTCGGGTGAGATCCCGGTCGCCCAGAGATCGGAGACGAGCGTCTCGGATGCGGTGGGCAGGTGGAACAGGGGAGGCTGCACCGAGACATAACTGCTTGGAAGGTATTCGGCCCGGTTCTGCGCGGCGTCGCCCGCGGCCCAGAGCGCCTCCCGCTGTGACATGCCGAACACCTCGAACGCACCCGCCGCGGCGAGGGCTTCGAGTTCGACGGTCTCGAGTCCCGTCCGGTGCACGAGGTCGGCCATGTCGACGTAGTCGCCGCGGCTGGTGCGCTCCTCGACGATGCGTTTCGCGAGCACCGCGCCGATTCCGCGCACTTCGGCGAGGCCGAGCCGCACCATGAAGGCACCGTCGCGCCGATGGTCGTCGCAGTCGAAGTGGGCGGTGCGGTCGAACTCTGGCACGGGGGGTTGCTCGAAGTGAAGGCATTGGGGGGTGCCGGTAACTGGTTTCTTCGCCGAACCTTCGGCGCCGCCATCCAGCGGTTCCAGCAGGGCATCCGCCCCCGACCTCAAGATGTCGGGACGGCGCACCTGAACACCGTGTCTACGGGCATCCGCCACGAGGGTCGCAGGAGAGTAGAAGCCCATCGGCTGGGCGCGCAGCAGCGCGGCGAGGAACGCCGCCGGGTAGTGCAGGCGCAGCCACGCACTCGCGTAGACGAGCAGCCCGAAGCTCAGGCTGTGACTCTCGGCGAACCCAAAGTTCGCGAAGGCCTGAATCTTGCCGTAGATGTCGTCGGCGACGTCCCCGATGATGCCGTTGTCTGCCATCCCCGCGTAGAGCTTGGTCTTCAGCGACTCGATGCGCTCGATGCCGCGCTTGGAGCCCATCGCGCGGCGCAGCAGGTCGGCGTCCTCGCCGGTGCATCCGCCGACCGCCATCGCGACCTGCATGAGCTGCTCCTGAAAGACAGGAACCCCGAGGGTGCGCTCGAGCGGTTCGACGAGCTTCGGGTGCAGGTAGGTGATCGGCTCCTCGCCGAGCTTTCGCCGGACGAACGGATGCACCGCCCCACCCTGGATCGGACCCGGCCGCACCATCGCGATCTGTACCACCAGATCGTAGAACCGGCGCGGCTGCAATCGGGGGAGGAGCCCCATCTGAGCGCGGCTCTCCACTTGGAACACCCCGACGGAGTCGGCACGGCAAAGCTGATCGTAGACGCCGGCTTCCTCGCGTGGGAGGGTTTCGAGGGTCCACTTCTCGCCGAGGCTCTCCTCAACCATGTCGAAGGTGTACTGCAGTGCCGCGAGCATACCGAGCCCCAGCAGATCGAACTTGACCAGTCCCATCCAGGCGCAATCGTCCTTGTCCCACTGCAGCACGGTGCGGTTCTCCATGCGCGCGTGCTCGATCGGCACCACCTCGCCGACCGGACGATCGGTGAGCACCATCCCGCCGGAGTGGATACCGAGGTGCCTGGGGAATTTCAGCACCTGGTGGGCGAGGTCGACGACAGGCGCCGGGATGTCGTGGTCGGCACTCGAGACGACGGCACCCCAGCGTTCCACCTGCTTGGACCAGGCATCCTGCTGGCCGGGGGAGTGTCCGAGCGCCTTCGCCATGTCGCGCACCGCGAACTTCGGACGGTAGGTGATCACGTTGGCGACCTGCGCGGCGTTCTGCCTGCCGTACTTGCCGTAGACATACTGGATGACCTCCTCCCTCCGGTCGGAGTCGAAGTCGACGTCGATGTCGGGCTCCTCGTCGCGCATGCTCGAGAGGAACCGCTCGAACGGCAGCTTGTAGTAGATCGAGTCGACGGCGGTGATGCCGAGCAGGAAGCAGACGGCGGAGTTCGCGGCGGATCCACGCCCTTGGCAGAGGATGCCGCGGCTCTTCGCGAACTTCACGATGTCATAGACGATCAGGAAGTAGCCGGGAAAGTCCTTGAGTTCGATGACCTCGAGTTCGCGTTCTATCCGCTGCCGATCGGCATCACTGAGCCCCGGGTACTTCACGGCTGCGCCGTCCCAGACGAGCTTTCGCAGCCAACTGATGGGCGTGTGACCCGCCGGCACCTTCTGCTTCGGAAGCCCGGGCCGCGCTCTCTTCAACGGGAACGCGAGGTCGTCGGCGAGCTCGACGGTGCGCTCGACGACGCCGGGGTAGCGGGCGAACCGCGCGGCCATCTCCGCTCCCGATCGCAGGTGCGCTGCCCCGGATGTCGGCAGCCAGCCGTCCATCTCATCGAGGCTGCGGCGGGCACGCACCGCCGACAGTGCACTTTGCAGCCGGTGCTGCTCCGGGGTCGCATAGTGCACGTTTCCCGTCGCGATCGCCCTCAGGCCGAGCCGCCCGGCGATGCCGTAGAGCGCGTCATTGTGCTCGGTGTCGAGCGGGTTGCCGTGGTCGGTGAGCTCGACGACGACATTGTCGGCTCCGAAGAGCTCGACGAGGCGGAACACCTCAGCTTCGGCGGCATCCGCCCCGGATCTTTCTGCACCACCGCTTTCGGCGCCGCCCATGAGTGCCTGGCGCACCCGGCCCTTGCGGCATCCGGTCAACACGAGCCAGTGCCCGCCCGCCCTGCGGCCGAGTTCATCGAGGTCGTAGACCGGGCGGCCCTTCTCGCCGCCGGCGAGCTGCCCGGCGGTGATCGCGGCGGCGAGGCGGTGGTAGCCCTCCTCCCGTCGGGCGAGAATGACGAGATGGCTGCCCTCCGGCTCGGCGACACCCAGTTGCGGTGAACTGAGATTGAGGGACAGCTCGGCACCGAACACGGTCGCGATATCGGGAAAGGCCTCGGCGGCCTCGGCCAGGCGGACGATGCCGTACAGTCCGTCGTGGTCGGTGAGGCCGAGGGCGTGAAGGCCGAGCCGTTGGGCTTCCTCGAGCAACTCCTCCGGGGAGGACGCACCGTCGAGGAAGCTGAAATTCGAGTGAACGTGCAACTCCGCGTAGGGCACGGCATCGGTGGCCGCCGCCTGGTGTGCCGTCCGGTTCGGAATCTGGTTCGCGGCCCGATGCCCGGCCTGATTCGACCCGGTAGCGTTCGGGATGTACCGCTGCCGCTTGGCCGACCAGGCTGGACTGTCGCCGCCGTCCGCTCCGACCGGAGGCGCACCTGGCCGCCGTGAGTCAGAGAGCGCACGTTCGAAGTCGGACCACGGAATCGGCGGGTTGCTCCAACCCACTACTACTCACCCTCCTTGAGGTGTCGGGTGTCGGGCCGGTCGCCGGGTGCGTTGGAACCATAGTTGTGGCGGTGATCCGAGCTTGCCGACAGCCATAACCCTGTTTTCGACGCCGTCCCGAGCAGCCCGAGCGGGATGAGGACAGCCCGCTCAGTCATAGCGCGCCTCCGCCCACCAGCTGTCGCCCTCGTTGACGAGCAGCCAGGCGAGTCCGGCATCATCCACCACCTGAAACCGGTTGCTCCGGATGCCGCGGCCGGCGGCGCTCGACCACCAGCGCTCGTCGATCGGCCACGGCCCGGCCCAGGCCGAGAGCGGGCGGAACGTCCCTCCTGTCGAGAACGCGTTCGGAATGCCGGAGAGGGCGCCGCGCGTGTCGACCGTGACGACCCGGCCATCGGCGGAGACGACCGTGACCGGATGCCGCGTCTCGAATACCGTGGACGGCGCAGGCGTCGGCAAGCTGCCGGGCCAGGGCTGTTTCCGGTCGAGTGCCGTCGCCGGTCGATCGCCCCACGCGACGAGGTTCTGCCGATCGGCGAGGGTGCGGCCGCCTCCGACGACAGCCGTGAGCACTCCGCCGTGGCCGAGCATGCTCTGCACCCGGGAGAGCGCATGGTGAATGCGCTCCTCGGCGGCCGTGCCCCACAGCCCTTGCTCGTGGTTGCCGATGTCGTCGACACTCTCGGGGATGACACGCACGTAGCAGATCGGTGAACTCAGCCCGGTCTCTGAAGCGCTGCCCTGCAACTGCCAGCGAATCCGGTCGATCACGTCGGCAGCGGTGAAGGATCTCGGATGCAGCCAGGTGCGCTCGGAGGTCTCCCCGGCATCCGAGTCGATCTCGACCCTGATGCTCGTGCAGACCAGCTGCGCCGCCGCGATCCCCTCTATAAAGCGATCGGCGGATGCCCGGAAGCCGAACGCGACCTGGTCGATCCTGTCGAGAGGCGGCTCGAACGAGACCACGCTGTCGAGCTCGCGCGGCGGCGTGCGCGGGACGATACGGCGCGAGTCGAGGCCGCCGGCGAGGGCGTGCAGGTGCGCGCCGTCCTGCCCGAATCGCGCCGTGACGTCCTGTGCCTCGAGCGCGGCGAACTCACCGAGCGTGCGGATGCCAAGCCGTTGCAGCAGGGTCGCGAGCTGGGGCGCGCCGAGCAGTCGCACGGGCAGGGGAGCGAGGAACTCCGCCGAACCACCCTCCGGCACGATCCGAATGCGCGGTCTCGTGGCGCTGCGGGCGGCGTGCTCGGCGGTGAACGGCCCGTCGGCGACGCCGACTCGAGCGTCGGTGATCCCGAGTGAATCGAGGGTGTCCAGCAGCCACAGGGCCGCCTCCTCGTCGCTGCCGTAGAAGCGGCTCGGCCCCCGGGAACGGATGGCGCACATCCCGGGTCTCAGCAGTTGCGCCCCCGACATGACCTCCTCGATGGCCGCGACCACCGGCTCGAACGAGCGGATGTCGAGATCGGCCTCGTAGGGGAAGATGAGCAGATCAGGACATCGGGACTGGGCCTCGCGCACACGGAGCCCGCGCCTCACCCCCTCGCGGCGGGCGGCAGGCGAACAGGCGAACACCTCGCCCTTCTCGATCACGGCGACGAGGGGTTCTGGAGCACCGGGGTCCAGAGCACCGGGGTCCAGAGCACCGGCCTCCGCGGTGAGACCCCTGGCGCGGAGAACCGCGGTGATGGGCCAGTCCGGGCACCAGAACACTATGGTGCGGGTGACATTCGTGCGCTGGGTCATCCGGCCAGCTCCCTCGTCTGCTCGTCGGCGAAGCGCGGGGCGCGGGAGGACCGCTCGGCGCGGCTGAACTGCTCGGCGCGATCGGGCAGCCACAGGCGAGCGCTGCGCGGGCGGGCCCCGGCTCTCGTGGTGACGGTGACCGTGGTCTCTCGCGCGGCGAGGCGCCCGTGGCCCTCCCCGATGCCGCTCCAGGTGCTGTGCGAGATACTCAGCATGGCGTCGGTCTGCGGCCAGGATCCGAGCACGATGAGGGTCGATCCGCGCTGCCGCAGCCTGGCAGCCAAACGCGCGACGCTCGAATCGCTCGCCTGCCGCGGCGGGCGTGTCACCACAACTGTCAGTACGTCGGCGATCGCCGCGGTGACCGCGAGCCACTGGTCGCCCGGATGCGGAACGAGCACAAGCCGCTCGAGGTCGATGCCGTAGTGTGCGGCAGCCTCGACGCCGAACTCCGGAACCCCGATGACGCCGCACCATGATCCGGCGGCGGACGGGCCGGCGAGCAGCGCCATGAGCAGGGTGACCGAGCGTTCGACCGAGTAGGCCGCCCCCTGTTTCAAACCGCCACCGGGAAGCAGCGAGGCGATCGCCGGATGCGTCGGCAGACTACGGGTGTCGAGCTTCGTCCCCTGCATCTGGCGGATGCGCGCCTGCAGGTCGCGCACCGTCTCGGCCGGCGCGCGTACCGGAGCCGACGCCGGCGCCGATCGCGGCGCAGACTCGTACTCGCCCTCTTCGAAGGGGTCATCGAGAACAACAGAAGCAGGCACCCCTATATCGTCGAACATAGGTTCGAGTATGTCAATCGGCACCGACATCCAGCCGTGTCGCCGGACCCGTACCGGCGGTCATCCGCTCACCCGTGACGGAACAACCAACACTCGCTACCCTTTAAGCATGTGCCGGAACATCCACCCCCTCCACAATTTCGAACCCGCCGCCACCGACGACGAGGTACACGCCGCCGCACTGCAATTCGTGCGAAAGATCAGCGGATCGACGAAGCCGTCGAAGGCCAACACCGAAGCCTTCGACAGAGCCGTCGAGGAGATCGCGCACATCTCGAGGCACCTGCTCGAGGACCTCGTGACCACCGCACCTCCGAAAAGCCGAGAAACCGAGGCCGAGAAGGCCAAGGCACGCTCAGCGAAACGGTTCGCCGCGGCCTGACGCCGGATCGATCACCCCGGAAGGTTCACGCGCGCCGCCGCTCAGTCGGTCACCAGTTCGATCAGCGTTACGCGCTCCGGAAGCTGAACAGGCGCCTGGATGCCGACGGTGGCGAGGGCGAGGCCGGAGAGGGTCAGCGGCCGCTCGGCCCACCGCAGCGGCGACAGGCCGGCACTGCGCAGTTGCCGCGAGGGCAGAGCCGGTGACAGCGTGTAGCGGCGGTCAGGGTCGAGACCTGGAAAGGTGATGCGACCGGGAGTGTAGGCGACGCTGGTCGTGACCTGGCTCACCGCGAACAGCGCGCTCGAGTCGTCGGCGGCCACGACCCCGCGCACGTCGATGGCCGGATCGTGCACGTCCGCATGCAGAAGACGTCCGGTGTGCAGCAGCTCCCGATAGTGCTTGTACGCAGCAACCCATTCCGCGAGGCGACGAATATCGTCGGCGTCGATCGCGGTGATGTCCCACTCGATGCCGAGGTGGCCGAAGATCGCCGTGCCTGCACGGAAGTCGAGATCGTGGGTGCGCCCCGTCGAGTGCGAGGTCGCCCCGCCGATATGCGAGCCCATGGCCTCGAGCGGAATCAGCAGTCCCGTGTACTTCTGAATCGTGAGCCGCTCGACCGGGTCGATGCAGTCGCTCGCCCAGACGCGGTCGGTGTAGCGCATCATCGCGAGATCGACACGCGAGCCACCCGACGCGCAGTTCTCGATTTCGACGAGCGGATGCCGCAGCTTCAGCTGCTCGAACAGCCGGTACACCGCGAGTGTGTGCTCATGCACAGCAGGCAGTCCGGTACGAGTGTCGCCGGCGTCGAGGAGATCCCGGTTGTGATCCCACTTGAGGTAGGAGACGTCGTTCTCGGAGAGGATGGCGTCGAGTCGATCGAGAATGTACTGCCACGCCTCGGGAACGGATAAGTTGAGCACCTGCTGCTGACGGGCGGGCAGCGGCATCCGAGTCTCCGTCCGCAGCATCCAGTCGGGGTGCGTGCGGGCGAGATCGGAGTCGGGGTTGACCATCTCGGGTTCCACCCACAGGCCGAACTGAATGCCGTGGCCGGTCACCCGATTGATGAGCGGGGCGAGCCCGTTCGGCCAGACTTCCGGGTCGACGAACCAGTCGCCAAGTCCTGCGGTGTCATCGCGTCGGCGCCGGAACCAGCCGTCGTCGAGCACGAAGCGTTCCACGCCGACCTCGGCGGCCCGGTCGGCGAGGGCCGACAACTGCTCGAGGTCGTGGTCGAAGTACACCGCCTCCCAGACGTTGAGAGTGACCGGCCGCGGGGAGTGCGGATGCTGCGGACGGGCGCGAAGCTCCTCGTGAAAGCGCGCCGACAGCTCATTGAGCCCATCACCCCAGGAGCCGACGATCCACGGCGTCGAATAGGACTCGCCGGGCTGAAGGATGACCTCGCCGGCCAGCAGTAGCTCTCCGGCGGAGAGGAAGCTCTCGGCGGTCGACGTGCGCTCGGCGACGAAGCGGTGATTGCCGCTCCACTCGGGATGCACGGCGTGCACGAGTCCGCGTTCGAAGCCGAATCCGGGGGAACCCGCGGCGAGGAGAACCGTCGCGTCCGAGCCGGGCCGTCCCTTGCGGCTCTCACGAGAGTGGCAGCCGAAGGTGAACCCGTGACGCTGCGGCGAGCGCTCCTTGAGGTGACGACCCGTCGTGTCGAGGATCTCCGCAGCGGTCGACGGCAGAGGGAACACCGGGGCGAGGTGCTGCACCGAGTACGGACTTTCGCCGTCGTTGACGAGCGTGATGCGCTGGCGCAGGAGCCCGGTCCGCCCGATGGTGACCTCGATGGTCGCCGAGAGTCTCGCCGCGTCATCCGTCGCGGTCACGGTGAGGCTGTCGCCGGTGGAGCGGATGCCTGCGGTCTCGAGCGCGGGCGAGAAGTCTCGGCCGTCGCGCGACCCGACCAGGCCGGGGGAGCCCTGCCAGCCGAAGGACTCCTGCGGGAGAATGGTCAGCCGCGCGGGGGTGTCGAGCGATCCGGAGACCCGTTGCGGCACGGCCGCGTCGGCGAGCGCGGCGAGCTCCGCCTCGCCGCATTCGCCAAGGTCGCGCCCCCAGTGCACGATCGTCGGCAGACCGGTCGTCCTCGTGTCGACGAGAACGCCGGTTCCGCCGGACCGGAGTTGCAGGACGGGTGCGGTTTCTGGCATAAGACAGTTCTACAGGCGGACGAAGCGCCAGATGCCGCTGTCTACGGTAATCCGAAGCGAAGCTTCATTCACCCGGTGCGACACGTCGCTTCCATGCTCCGGCCGCCGTCTTGGTCGACCCGACCGGCTCCGTGCGACGCGAGCGCCTGCGCCTGCGCCTGCGCCTGCGCCTGCGCCTGCGCCACGATCATTCGATTTCAAGGGCGCGCGCGCAACGGGAGAGGAACGCCGCCCCCGCCTCGTCATTGATGAGTTGACCCTCGGTGATCACCTCGTACGGCTTGTCCGGAACCCCGTCGGCCGGCCGCACGTCGACGTGCGCGACCTCGAATCCCCGCTCATGCAGCAGGTCGGCCATGGCGTAATCGCTCCGCGAGTCACCGACCGTGCGCCACACCCTCGGCAGCTCGCCGGAGGGAGCCAGCAGATCGAGAGCACGGGAGGCGCCGAGGTCCTTGCCGAGCGCCGCGGACTCGATGTCGACCGAGATGATCGTAGGCTCCACCCGCACTGTGGTCGCCGAGCCGCTTCCGCGGGCCTCGAGGACGACATCGATGCCATGGCTCGCCACGAGATCTACGGCGTCGGAGGCGAGACGGTCTCGCGCCTCGAGGAACACGTCGGAGGCGACATCCGTCCGCTGCTCGAAGGAGACCATGGCGTGCTTGTCCGGGTCCCAGTAGACGAAATCGGTGTATCGGTCCTCGAGCAGCGCGCGCAGGTCCTCGACGATGACCGGGGGCAGGGCGAGGGATCTCTCCACCTGCACGCCGCTGAAGTTGTTCATCGTCGCGCCGAACCACACCGCCCCCTTCTCGCAGACGGCGAAGACGCGCGCGCCCGGCGCGAGGCCGGCCGTGAGCAGGGGCTTCACGATCGCGTCGCGCACGAACGGCGCCGAACGCCCCGTGTTGAAGACGACGGGAACGCCCGCGTTCGCGAGCGTCACGATGTCCCGGGTGATGGTGTCGATGGCGATCGACCGCGTGATGGGGCTCGCGATCGGACCGTCGACGTCGAGTAGGAGGCCGAGCGGGGGCATGGTGGTCACGAGTCCATTCTCGCAGCGTTCCGCCACGGATTGACGATCTGTAGTAACTATGTTCGAATAGGCCGATGAGGTGGAGCGGACAGGAGATCAACAGCGAGCAGGCGGATGCCCTGCCGGGGCTCGCCCGCCTGAACAACCTGGTCCGCACGGTGCGCACTCCGGAGTTCGCCGGCATCACCTTTCACGAGGTACTCGCGAAGTCCGCCCTCAACAAGGTGCCGGGGAAGAGCTCGATGCCGTTCGGCTGGACCATCAACCCCATGCGTGGTTGCCAGCACGCCTGTTCCTACTGCTTCGCCCGACCCACCCACGGATATCTCGACCTCGACGCCGGCACGGACTTCGACACGCAACTCATCGTCAAGGTCAATGTCGCGGAGGTGCTCGCCCGGGAGCTGTCGAAACCGACGTGGACCCGAAGCCCGGTCGCGCTCGGCACGAACACTGATCCGTACCAGCGTGCGGAAGGGCGCTACCGGCTGATGCCGGGCATTATTGCGGCGCTCGCCGAGAGCGGCACCCCGTTCAGCATCCTCACCAAGGGGACGCTGCTGAGGCGCGACATCGCGCTCCTCGCCCAGGCGAGCGAGATCACGAACGTCGACCTGGCAATGTCGATCGCGATCTACGACGACAAGCTGCAGCAGGCGGTCGAGCCTGGCACCCCGACCGCCAGTGCGCGGCTCGCCACCGTGAAGGCGGTCCGCGACGCCGGAATGAACTGCTCGGTGTTTCTGATGCCGATCCTGCCGTTCCTGACCGACACGAAGGCTCATCTGGATACCGCGCTTCGTCAAGTAAGCGAGGCGGGAGCTACATCGGTGCTCTACTCGTCGATGTATCTCAAGCCGGGCACGAAGGAGTGGTTCATGCAGTGGCTGGAGCGGGATCATCCGGAACTGGTCGGCAAATACACGGACCTGTACTCGAAAGGGGCTTACGCGCCTGTCGAGTACCGCAAGTGGCTCGCCGCCCGGGTGCAGCCGCTCATTCGCGCCCACCGGCTCGAGCGCGGCCGCGAGGATCCGGTCACAGGCGGCCCCAGGTCCCGCGGGCCGCTCGACGTCACGCCGCGCGGCCCGCGGCCGTCGCTGATCGCCGAGGAGCTGCCAACTGGAATGGACGCCGCCGCGCCGCAACCGACGCTGTTTTGAGCCGCAGTGCACCTGCCGCTTTGTCAATGGGGTTGAGGCCGCACCTGCCAGGGTGTTGCGTTGGTGACAACCATCACGACGGAAGGCGAACCGATGAACGATGCTCCCAACCCCATCCAGATGCAGAAGTTCCTCTCCGGGATCGACTACCCGGCATCGAAAGACGACCTTGTGAGCACGGCGGAGGGCAACGGCGCCCCGGATGATGTGCTCGAAACCCTGCGCAACCTCTCACAGGGCTCGTTCGACAGTCCCACCGACGTGAGTTCCGCCGTCTCCGGCGGCTGATCATCGTGACCACGGGGGAATTCGATCCGCGAAGAGCCGTTGTCACGGGCGCCGATTCCGGCATCGGTCGCGCCATCGCTGCCGCCCTCGCGGAGGCAGGGATGGATGTCGGCATCACCTGGCACACAGACGAGTCGGGCGCCGAAGGCACGGCAGAAGAGGTGCGCCGGCACGGGCGGAAGGCGGTGATCGCCCCGCTCGACACGACCGATCCTCTCGAATCGGGCCGGGTGGTAGACGAACTCGCCGGCGAGCTCGGCGGTCTGGACGTGTTTGTCAACAACGCGGGGACAGGCGACAACGCCCCGATTCTCGAGATGACCTGGGAGCAGTGGCGGCACACGGTATCGGCCGACCTCGACGGCGCATTCCTGTGCATCCAAAGCGCGGCCCGGCGGATGGTGACGGCCGGGCGAGGCGGCCGCATCATCGCCATCACGAGCGTGCACGAGCATCAGCCGCGAGTCGGCGCGAGCGCCTACGTCGCCGCTAAACACGGTCTCGGGGGACTCGTCAAGACGGCAGCACTCGAACTCGGACAGTACGCAATCACCGCGAACTCGGTCGCCCCGGGAGAGATCGCGACCCCGATGACGGGCCAGACGGACGAGGACCCGCACGATGAGCCCCGGCCTGGCGTGCCGCTCGGGCGACCGGGCGACGCACGCGAGATCGCATCGGTAGTCGCCTTCCTCGCCTCGCCGGCGGCCAGCTACGTCACCGGAGCGTCGTGGGTGGTCGACGGAGGAATGCTGCAAATGGGCCCGCACGGCGGGTCCCACATCATCAACGACGACTGGCGTGAGGGGTGAATCAGGCATGATCGCGAAGAACGGGGCCACGACGCAAGGGGGCCGAACGGAGGAGCCGGATCCCCGCGCGGATCCGACCAAGATCAGGAATCAACCCGCCCTGACCACCTCGACCGGGCTCGGCTGGCTGATCGTCGGCGGCCTGCTGGCGGCGACCGGGATCGCCATTCTGGTGCCTATGCTCGACCTGGCGCTGCCCTCCGTCGCGATGACGGGCATCGTGCTCCTCGCGGCCCTCTACGCGGTCATGCTGATCACGCGATTCACGACGAGCCCCGGCCGCGTGCGTCTTGGGATCATGGCAGTAGGCATGCTCGCCATCGCCGTCGTCGCGCTCGCATGCATCGGTCTGATCACCGCGACGGCCTGGCACATAATCTGACGTTTCGACGGTGAACCGGCAGGGAGGGGCTCTGAGCGGATCATGAGGCGCGAGCGGTACGGTAGCGCCTCGACCAACGGGAGGTGCCGGTTGCGTTGTGCGTTGCGGATCACCGTAGGCGCCGCGCTTCTCGCGGTCTCCGTCGGGGTGAGCGCGTGTGACGACAGCACCGTGCGCCTCGGGCCGTCCCCCGGCGCCAGCCCAGCGGCAGCCGTCGTCCAGTTCTGCGCCGACTTCACCACCGCCGGGGGTGACTCGAGCACCGTCGGACCGCTCGGACTGTCACTACCGAAGGAACGTCTATCCGCCCAGATCAGTGAACGGCTCACACGGATGGGCGACCTCGAACCGCCGCAGCCGATCGCCGAAAGCTGGTCCAAGTACAAGGCCTTCTTCGCCGACGTGCGACTCGCCTTGGCGAACCAGACGGAGGGAACGGCGCTCGAGGACGACGACCTCATCCAGACCGGACTCGAGCTCTACGTCGAGTCACGGATCGTGCGCAACTTCATTCTCATCAACTGCGAGTAGCACGGCTGGGGCGGGCACACCACCAGTAGACGTGGGCGCCGCGGCGGATGATCATGGAACAAGGCCACACCGTCTGGAAGCGAGAGTGCACATGTCTGATACCAGTCAACCCGAATCCAACCCGCCCGAGACGAGCCAGCACAATCCCGTCGAGGACAAGGCCGATGCGGAGGTGCAGCAGATTTCGGGCAAGCCGTCGCAGGCGGAGGGCGGTGTGGGCGACAGCAACGCCGGCGCCGCTTCGAGCGACTCCTGAGCTTCTGCCGCGTGCCGGATGCCGACCGCGACCACCACACGTCGCCCCGCGATGAGCGGCAGTCGGGCCGCTCGCGTCTTCCTGATGCGACACGGCGAGACCGAGTGGAGCCGTTCCGGCAGGCACACCGGAATCACCGACATTCCGCTCACGCCGACGGGCGAGGAGCAGGCCCGCTCGATCGGTCAGATCCTTGAGGGGCATCGGTTCGAGCTCGTGCTGAGCAGCCCGCGGGAACGCGCGACGCGCACGGCACAGCTCGCCGGTTTCGGGAACTCCGTGCAGCTCGACGAGAACCTTGCGGAATGGGACTACGGCGCCTACGAGGGGATGACGACACCCGAGATCGCCCAGCAGCTCGGCCACCCCTGGTATCTCTGGGACGACGGCGTTCCCGCGGGCAACACGCCGGGCGAGACGAGCGAAGATGTGCGGCGCCGGGCCCAATCGGTTATCGCGCGGATACTGCCGGTGCTGGACACCGGAGGCGATGTGCTGCTGGTCGCGCACGGCCATTCGCTCCGCGCGTTCGCGGCAGCCTGGCTCGGCCTGCCGCCGACCGCGGGCGGCCGATTCACCCTCGCGACGGGAACGGTAAGCGAGCTCGGCTTCGATCACGATCGACCTGTCATCGCGCGCTGGAACTGCGCTCCTTAGCTACCCGAGGGACCCCAGCCACAAGCCGAGTACCGAGGCGAGCACGCCTGCGACGAGCAGACCGGGCCCGTTCAGGAGTGCGGCACCGTACCGTCCCTCCTGGGCGAGACGCACGGTCTCGAAGCTCGCGGTGCTGAACGTCGTGTACCCGCCGAGCAGTCCCGCACCGAGGACGAGCCGCAACTCCTCCGGAATCAGGTGGCCCGCGGCGAGCGCCGTGATGAACCCGAGCAACAGGCATCCGGTCAGGTTGACGAGCATCGTGCCAACCGGAAAGGTCGTCGACAGCCGAGACCGGATGACTGCGTCCACTACGAGCCGGAGCGATGCCCCGACCCCGCCGGCGAGGGCCAGCAGCAGGAACGTGACCGGCGTCATCCGTTCGCCCGCCGGTCGTGAAGAGATGCCGCGATCGCGATGCCGGCCCATGTCGCGACGGCGCCGATCAGGATCGTGCCGAGCGGGTATGCGACGGCGAACGGGATGTCGCCGGAGGCGGCGAGCATGCTCGTGTCGATCGCGAGAGCGCTGTAGGTGGTGAACCCACCGAGGAAGCCGGTGCCCAGCACGAGGCGTAGTACACGTCTGCCGCCGGAATCGCGACCGTGTCGCACGATCGTCTCGAGCAGGGCGCCGAGAAGGAAGGCGCCGACGACGTTGATCACGAGAGTCGCGGTGGGGAACCCGTCGGCGGACGGAACGAGGAGGGTGAGGAACTCCCGGGAGGCCGTTCCCGCGGTGCCGCCGACGAAGACGAGGCCCACGAATCGCCAGCGCAGGTGCACGGGCCTCGGCTGGCCCTCCGAGGACTCCTCGACGTCGAGGTCGCTGTCGAGCGGCAGCTCCGGATGTGCGTCGGCGTGCGGATGCTCCTGGCGGGGCTCAACCATCCGGGTGCCGCCCGAGCAGTCGGTCGGTCGCGCGACGCTCCCGTTTCGTCGGTCGCCCGGCGCCCCTGTCCCGTTGCGGAGCGAGCGGTGCCTCTTCCCGCGGCGGCGGCGGCGGAGTCTTGTCCACGAAGCACTCCGCGGCGACAGTCGCACTCACCCGCTTGGTGATCGTGCGGGCGACCGTCACGATGCGTTCGACGTCGCCCACCCGCACCCTCACCTCGTCACCCGGCCGCACCGCCTGCGCGGGCTTCACCTTCTCGCCATTCACGCGCACATGACCGCCGCGGCAGGCGGTCGTGGCGAGCGAGCGGGTCTTCACGAGCCGGACCGCCCAGATCCAGCTGTCTACTCGAGCGCTGGGCATGTCCATGAACCGACTCTAGGGACTCCTGACGGTGCCCACGGCACCAGGCGTGAAGCGGCTGGTGCCGATCGCTGCCGCAGCCAGCCCAACGATGAGCAGTGCGATACCGAGCACGTGAACCGCGACGCCGCCCCAACCGGCCGCCCCGCCGGGCTCGAGGAAGGGGTACGGGTACCAGCCGTTGACCGCGCCGCGCACGAGCGTGAATCCGACCCAGGCGAGCGGATAGGACACGGCGAGCCAGATCCGGTTCCAGGGCAGCGCGGAACGACCCGGCGCGAAGAGCCAGTCGAGCGCGAGAAAGACCGGTACGCCCACGTGCATCACCTCGTTCGGCCACTGTATGCCGACGAACCCGTCGCTCGGGATGCCTCGCAGCAGCACGTTGTACACGCCGCCGGTCACCGCCGCGTAGGCGACCACGCACAGCCGCACGGACGCCAGCGGCTCGGCGTCCCGCGTGTTCCGCATCGCGAAGGCACCCCCGGCGATGAGCGCGACGATGTTCATCAGACTGGTCTGGATGGTGAAGTAGCCGAAGTACTCCTCGGGCACGAACGCGTCGTTCACGAGCTGGTCGCTGATCTGAGTGACGATCGCTGCGAGCACGAGTAGACCGACCAGAACCCGGAGAATGCCCGTCGTACGGCGCAGCGTGGGGGGCGCCCCCATCCGCGTTTCCTGCTTCGCGATCGTTTGCGCGGTCGACTGCCTCACGAATTCAGCGTAGACGTCCACCCCCGCGCACGACAGGCGGCGTGCACCCCGGCATCAGACACGGCCCAGTATTGTCGACTAGATCCCAGACACCGGAAGTGAGCGGATGCCCGACAGCCCGATCTCGGCGACACCGTACGAGGTACTCGGCGTGAGCGCGAGCGCTAGCACCGAGGAGCTGCGGCGCGCCTACCGGCGGCTTCTGCGTGAAACCCACCCCGACACGGGCGGAAATGCTGCACGGTTCCACAGCGTGCAGTTGGCGTGGGAGCGGATCGGAACCCCGCAAGCCAGGGCCGCATGGGACCGGGGACGCCCGTCGGGTCGAAACGAGGAGTCGCACACGCCGTGGGCGTCTTCCGCGGCGAGCAGGCCGCGGGACTCGCGTCCTCTCGCCCGTTCCTACGGTCACCCCGGCGGCTGGCGACGGGAGAGATTCCTGACCCTCATGCGGGAGTGGGCCGGGCGCGGGGTGACGCTCGACGACCCGTTCGATCCCGCGCTCGTTCGGACCGCGCCGCGCGACATCCGTCACGTCCTCGCCGACGCCCTCGCCGAGGAGAGCACAGCCCGCACGCTCTCCTCGCTCGGCATCGCCTACACGGTATGGCACGACGTGCGGACGGATGCCGCTGGCGGCGGCCCGGAGATGAAGCTCGACCACATCGTGCTCGGGCCGACCGGACTGTTCGCCCTGTTGTCGGAGGACTGGGGCGGCCCCGTTCGGGTGCGCAAGGGCGACCTGATCGGTGAGGTGCTCGGCGACGAACGCCCGATGAACGGACTGTCGTTACGTGCGCGCTCGGTCGCACGCGCCGCCCGGGTTCGCTTCACCGCACTCGTGATCGTCGTGCCGGACGACGCTAGCGAGGAGTCCCTCGCGGTGATGGGGAAATCCCGAGGGGTGCCGACCGTGCTCGTGCAACGGTCGCGACTCGCCGACCTGCTACGCTCCGGGCTCGACGGCGCGCCGGCGATTGCCGGGACCGAGCTCTTCGAGCTTCGCACGCGCCTGCAGGCGGCCGTGCGCTTCGTCTGAGAACCGGCGGCGAAAGATCCTCAACGCCTTCCGGATCGGAGATTCGTGAGGGGCGCCCGGGAGCCCCGTTCGAGGCCCCTCAGCGGACAAGCCCTCGGCGAGTGGGCGGGTTGCTCCGGTTCCCGCTTCCGTCAGCGCGCCTGCATCCCTTTGGTTTTCGCCGAACGCAGCCGCTCCGTCGCGGGAACGCGCGCCGAATCATCCGTGCCCCGCCACTTTCCGATGGCCGCCATGAAGTGGTAGATCACGATCGCGGCAACCGTGCCGAGGATGATGCCATTGAAGGTCATCTCGCCGGCGCTCAGGGTGAAATCGGCGATCCCCATGATCAGGGCGACGCCCGCCGTCAACTGGTTCTTCGGTTTACTGAAGTCCACGCGGTTCTCGACCCAGATGCGCACGCCGATGATGCCGATCAGGCCGTAAAGCGCGGTGGTCACCCCGCCGAGCACGCCGGTCGGAACGGTGAAGATGACGGCGCCGATCTTCGGAGACAGGCCGAGGAGGATCGCGGTGATGCCGGCTACCCAGTACGCGGCGGTCGAGAAGACACGCGTCGCCGCCATCACGCCGATGTTCTCGCCGTAGGTCGTGGTGGGGGAGCCGCCGCCGACCCCGGAGACGACCGTCGCGAGCCCGTCCGCGAAGAGTGCGCGTCCGGTGAGAGCGTCGAGGTTGCGCCCGGTGAGCTGCCCGACGCCCTTGATGTGGCCGACGTTCTCGGCGATGAGCGCGAGCACGACGGGAAGGAACATGAGGTAGATGGGCAGGAACATCGGGTCGAACACCGGCGTCGTGAACTGGGGCAAACCGACCCAGGCCGCGTCCGCCACCGGGGCGAAGTCCACCTCGCCGGCGAGAACCGCGGCCAGATAGCCGATCACGACGCCGACGACAATCGACAGCCGTCCGAGCAGGCCACGGAACAGCACGGCGGTCAAGATGATCGCGAACAGGGTGATCAGGGCGATGACGGGCGATGACTCGAAGTTGGTCTTCGCGGCGGGAGCCAGGTTGAATCCGATGAGCGCGACCACCGCGCCGCTGACGATCGGCGGCATCAGCACGTCGATCCAGCGTGTGCTCGTGAAGTGCACGACGAGTCCGACGACGGCGAGCAGCGCACCGACGATGACGACGCCGCCGAGGGCGACCTGCTGACCGGCGGAGGCCGTCGCCGCGCCGATCGGCGCGAGGAATGCGAATGACGAACCGAGGTAGCTCGGCAGCCTGTTCCGGGTGATGAGGAGAAACAGGAGCGTGCCGAGGCCCGAGAACAGCAGCGTCGTGCTCGGCGGGAACCCGGTGATCAGCGGCACGAGGAAGGTGGCCCCGAACATCGCCACGACGTGCTGGCCGCCGAAGCCGATCGTGCGCCACCAGGAGAGACGCTCTTCCGGGAGGACTATCTCGTCATGCGGGACCGTGCGGCCGTCGCCGTGCAGCTTCCAGGGCAGTGCCATCAGTACTCCTTCGTCGCGCGATTAGTACGGACACTAGCGCAGCGCGCAGACGCCGGGTGGAACCCACGATCGACGCCGGGAAACGCCGTCGTGACGGAATCGGGGAGGGCCGCGGCGCGCTAAGCTCACGATCGGCACCCCAGCCGCCAACCGCTGACACCGCGATTTCATAGGAGCCCGCCATCACCACCACACAGCCGCGGCCGAACGTCCGCACGCGTATCGACCGTTTCTTCTCGATCACCGAGCGCGGATCGACGACCAGCCGGGAGATCCGTGGTGGCCTCGTCACGTTCATGACGATGGCGTACATTGTGATCCTCAACCCGCTCATCCTCGGCGGTTTCAGCGGCGATCAAGCGACCCTGGATGTCGAGGGCGGCTGGCTTCAGGCGGGTCAGGTCGCCGCCGTGACCGCGCTCACCGCCGGCGTCATGACAATCCTGTTCGGACTCGTCGCGAACCTGCCGTTCGGCCTCGCCGCCGGTCTTGGCATCAACTCCTTCCTAGCTGTAAGCGTCGTCGGCCAGGTCACCTGGGCGGAGGCGATGGGCCTCGTCGTCATCAACGGCCTCCTGATCGTGCTGCTGTCCGCGACGAAACTGCGAGAGCTCATCTTCAACGCGGTACCCGCGCAACTGAAGACAGCGATCACCGTCGGAATCGGCCTCTTCATCGCCTTCATCGGGCTCGTCGACGCGGGTTTCGTTCGTTCGAGCGGCGCGGCCTCCCCGCCCGTCCAGCTCGGTGAAGCAGGCTCGATCACCACGGTCCCGACCCTCGTCTTCGTCCTCGGACTGCTCATCATGGGTGTGCTCATGGCTCGCAAGGTCAAGGGTGCACTCCTCATCGGAATTCTTGCGACCACAGTCGTCGCCGTCATCATCGAAGCCATCTTCAAGCTCGGCCCGTCGTTCACGAATCCCGGCGGCTGGAGCCTCAACGCGCCCGTAATTCCGGAGGCGATAGTCTCCCTCCCCGACCTGAGCCTTATTGGCGCGTTCAGCTTCGGCGCCTTCGAGCGGATCGGTGCCCTCGCGGCGATCATGCTGGTCTTCACCCTCGTGTTCACCAACTTCTTCGACGCCGTCGGCACCCTCACCGGACTCACCAAGGAGGCCGGGCTCGCGGACGCGAAGGGTAACTTCCCGCGGCTGAAGTCGGCGCTCATCGTCGAGGGCGTTGGCGCGGTCGCCGGAGGAGCAACCTCCTCGTCGTCGAACACCATCTTCATCGATTCCGCGGCCGGCGTCGGCGAGGGAGCCCGCACCGGCCTCGCGAACGTCGTCACCGGCATCCTGTTCCTGCTCGCCATGTTCTTCACCCCGCTCACCCAGGTCGTGCCGCTCGAGGTGGCCGGCGCTGCACTCGTCGTCGTCGGGGTGCTGATGGTGTCGCAGATCAAGGACATCGACTGGAGCGAGTTCTCGATCGGCCTGCCCGTGTTCCTCACGGTGATCGTTATGCCGCTGACCTACTCGATCGCCAACGGCATCGGGGTCGGCTTCATCAGCTGGGTGATCGTTCGTGCCCTCGCCGGCAAGGCGCGCGAGATCTCGCCGCTGCTGTGGATCGTCGCGGCCGGGTTCCTCATCTACTTCGCCCGCGGACCGATCGAGGCCCTGATCGGCGGTTGACGCGCTGCGTCAGCCTTGTCGCGAGGTTCACGAGCGGATCTCGAACCAAGCGCCCGCGGGTGCCTCCGCATCCGGGACACCCAGTTCCACGACGTCCATCGACTCGACGGACGCACCGGGCGGACCGGATGAGAGCCACTCGAGCAATTCGTCGACGGCCGCCGCCGGGCCTTCCGCCTCGAGCTCGACGGCGCCATCCGCCCGATTCCGCACCCAACCGGTCAGGCCGAGACGCCGTGCAGCCTGGCGCGCGCTGTAGCGGAATCCGACTCCCTGCACGGTCCCGCGCACGATCACGCCCCGTCGAATCGTGCTTTCCTCCACACCGATCGAATCTAGGCGAGGCGTGGCCGAGGCGGAAGCAGGAGATCGGTGCCCATGACGATCGACGGCCGTCACGGGTAGAATGACGAGTGGAATCGAATCGGCACGAACGAAGAGGCTGTCCTGATAAGAGTCATTAGTTACAACCTCCGCAAACACAATGCGATCGGCGAACTCCTCGATCTCACTGAGAGTTTCGACGTCGACATGTTGTGCCTGCAAGAGTGCGACACGCTGGATCTGCCGGCGGAGATCCACGACCTGCACCTCGCGGACTCCACCAAGCTCAATCGTCTCGGGCTGGCGGTCTACTACCGCAAATCCCGTTTCACGGCGGTCAAGACGCAGGCGTTCGCACTCAAGAAGTCCCTGCACGATCGCGTCCTCTCACCCGCTCACGAGCGACTGCTCGGCACCCGGCTGATCGACACCGAAACGGACCGAGAGCTCGTCGTCGCCTCGTTCCACGCAGCCCCCCTGACCGCCCTCAACTCTCTGCGCCGCAATCAGATCAAGGCCGCCCATGAAGAGCTGCATCGGCTCGGCGAGAACCTTCCGACGCTCATGGTCGGGGACTACAACTATCCCTATTTCAAAGACAAGTTGAACCGCCACGTGACGGAGTCCGGATACGACCTGACCCTGAGCGACACGACCACCTACACGCGGTACAAGTTCTTCAAGGGCCACTTCGACCTCGTCACCTCGATCGGCATAGAAGTCGGCAAGGTCGAGACGCTGCCGGTCGGCGCATCCGACCACATGCCGATCCTGGTCACCGCTGACTACACCATGAGCAGCAATCAAGCCGGCGCGGACATCCTGTCTGGCCCTTAGACCAGCAGCGACTCAGGTGGATATCCTCCTCCTGATGCGGATCGCCCTGCAGGCGGTGAGGCGACGGGGCGGAGACATCGAAGCGCCTCGATTTTCGTCGGCTCACACCGTCGCCGCCCTAGTGGAATGATGCTCCCCTCGCCGCATCAGGGGCAGACGCTCCACGCGGTGCGCCCCTCGGGTCAGGCCTCTACTCAGCGTGTGCAGCGCCGGTACCGCTCTCGCCGGGCCGGTGAGCGCCGCGAAATCGACGAGGTCACGCGCCCGATCGATGAGTGAGAGCGGAATGGCCGCGATGAGGTTCCCCGGCGGTCGACGAGCGACGACGGGGTGGGCGCGGGTGGGAGCTGTGCGCCGAACGAGTTCCCACGCCACGCCGAGCCCTCTGAGTTGCTTGCCTGTCAAGCTCGCCTGAAGCCGCGGAAAGAGCACGTCTTCCTCATCCCGCACGTCTTCACGCAACACGATGACCAGTCGGTCGAGAATGCTCGACCGGCGCGGCGATTGCTCTTCCAGTTCCTCGAGCGCTGTGACGAGTTCGTTGACCTCCTGGTGCTCGCGCTCCACCTCGAGGGTCAACTCGTTCCCCTCCGGCAGGGCGCGGCGCATCACCGGCCACAGGACCGACTCCTCTGCGAAAGCGTGCGGAAAGACCAGCCGGCATATACGCAACAACACGAGCTCCTGCCTGGTGCCACTCGTGCCCTCCAGATCCTCCAATAGGCGGTTGAGCTTGATGTGATCGCCCTTTTGGCGGGCGAGCACGCTGAGGTGCCCCCCCAACTCGCCCACGCTCTGGTCGGCAATGGATCTCATGTCGTCCCCGTTCTGTAGTCGGCCGGCAAACCGCTCTTCAGGCGAGGTTATCCGTCGCCGACACCCCTGTCATGGGCTTGATAATGCCGCGCTGCTACCACTCCAGTCGGCTCCCCTCGAGGCCGTCCACCAGAGCCTCGACCCCTGCCTTGAAGGCCGCCTCGGATCGATGCTGGCTCAGGTCGGCGGCGGACAGGGCTTCGTGCAGCGCGGGATGCACCGGCGGACGCGTGACCCACGGCACGTCGGGAGAGGCCGCATCGATCGCCGAGCCAAGCACGAAGTTGTCGAGGATCGAGACCGCTACCATCACCGCTCGCGGGGGGAAGCCCTGGTCGGTCAATAGCGCCGCGAGGCGCTCGTAGATCTCGAGCGTTGCATCATCCGTCACCGCCTCACCGACCAGAACCGGAATCGCCTTCGCGTGCTGGCCGAGCCCGTTCCGGTAGACGCGGGCCCAGCGAACCGCCTGCTCCTGCCACGTCCCTCCGCCGGCAGGAAACTGCCCATCGGCCAGTACGTCGGCGCTGATGATCGAACGCATGCCGTTGACGATCTCCGACCGGCCCTCCACATGGTGGTAGATCGACGAGGGACTGACACCCAACCGGCGGGCAAGATCCGGCAGGGTGAACTCGCCACGCTCGTCGACCAGGTCGAGCGCGGCCCGGTAGATCCGCTCCTTCGACAGCAGCGGCTTGCGCGGCCTGCCCATGCTCAGAAGACGATCACACTGCGCGCCCTTTCGCCGCGCCGCATGGCATCGAAGGCTTCGTTGACGTCGTCGAGGGCGATCCGGTGCGAGATCAGCTCGTCGACCGGAAGCTTGCCCGCCAGATACAGCTCGGCGAGGCGTGGGAAGTCCCGTCCGGGAACGGTGGATCCGTAGTTGGATCCGACGATCGACTTGCCACTCTCGGCGAGTTTCAGCATGTCGATGGCGGCCGGCGAATTCTCGGCAGGTAGCCCGACGATGATGGCCTTGCCTCCCGGAGCAATCAGGCCCGGGAGGCTCTCGATGGTGTCCACTCGGCCAATAGCCTCGAACGCGTAGTCTGCGCCATCACCGGTGATCTGCCGCACCTGCGCGGCCAGGTCAGGGCCAGCGGCGAGGGTGTGGGTCGCGCCGAGTAGTCGCGCCGCCTCCAGCTTGGCCTCGCTGACGTCGATCGCGATGATCGGATTGGCACCGATCAGTCTGAGCGCCATGACGATTGACATTCCGACCCCGCCCGTTCCCACCACCACGGCCGAGGCACCCGCCTCCACGCCCGCGTCATGGGTGACCGCGCCGAAGCCCGTGGCGATCGAGCAGCCGATCAGGCTCGCAACGTCGAACGGAACCGCCTTGGAGATACGGATGGCTCCGGATTCGGGAACCACGGCATACTCGCTCATCGACCCCACCGCGAGGTAGGGGAAGACCCGCTGGCCGTTCCGGGTCAAGGCAGTGGTGCCATCCGGTAGCAGGCATTGCTCCGATCTGCTCCCGGTGCAAATGTACGACTTGCCGGAGAGGCACGGGGTGCAACGACGGCACGGGTAGAACCAGGACAGGATGACGTGATCTCCCACCGCGACATCCGTCACTCCATCGCCGACCGCTTCGACCGTGCCGGCACCCTCGTGTCCCATGACCGTGGGGGAGGGCAGAGTCCAGTCGCCGTCGAGAACGTGGCGATCCGATCCACACACTCCCGACGCCCCCATACGTACGAGGACGCTGCCGGGGCCGGGATCGGCGACGTCGACCGTGACGATCTGGAGATCGCTCGAGGAGCCGTCGTGGATCGCTGCGCGCGCCGGTCGGGTCACGCCTGTTCCTCGATCCGCGGGGACGACTTCCCCTCGACGAAGTCGCCGACACCGCGCCGCTTGTAGAGCAGGGTGGCGAGCAGGTAGTAGACGATACCGCCGACGATGGCCGCCGGCAGGGAAGCGGTGATGTACCCGAAGAGCGGATGCGTTTCCAGCGTGATGGGGTTGTAGATCATCAGGTAGAAGGCGGCACCGACGATCACCGCGCCCATGCCCGCCCAGTTCACCCCACCGTTGTAGTGGTAGGCGCTGGCGTCGCGGTGCCGGTAGAGGTCGGGAAGTGAGACCCGCTGTCGGCGCATCACGAAGTAGTCCGCGATGATCGCCCCACACATGGCCGCGAGGAAGGCGCCGCTCAGCGTGACGAACAGCATGAACTTCTGGTACATGAAGGCTGGGAAGAACGCAAGAATCGCCGGCAGAACGAAGAACCCGGCGCACAACCACATCCAGCGCACTCGGGACAGCAGCTTGCCGCTGGCTTGCCGAATCGCGAGAACGGTGGAGTAGACAATGGATGACGTGCTGGTGATATTGGCGAATGCTATGAACAAGAGGATGAACGCGCCGAGCACGGGCCCACCGAAGGGCAACATCCATACCGTCGGGTCGGAGTCGCCCAGCGTCAGGGCGGCCGCCATTCCGACGATCTGGGCGATCAGCGTCGCGATCAGCAACCCGCCATAAGAGGGCCAGAGCGCTGCCCGCGGAGTACGGGTGAGTCGCGCGAGGGACCCCATCACCGGGTACCAGGAAACGCCGACGCCGGCATTGAACTCGACGGCGAGCATGAAGTTGAGCCGGTCATCCTCGAACGGCGCGAGCGGCGCGGCGGTGAAGAGCGCCTCCCATGACGTGTTGAGCACCAGGAAGACCATGAGGAAAACGGTGACCACGATGAGGCCGGGGGCGATGAACTTGTTGAAACGCCCGATCGTCACCGGGCCTCGGGACAGGATCCACCACGACACGGCGATCGCAACCAGCGCGAACACGGTGACCATCAGGCTTTCCGGGCCGAAGTCCGTGCCGAACGTCGAGTTGGACACCTGGGTGACGGCGCGACCGACCATGATCGCGAGCAGCGACGACCAGCCCATTTCGGTGATCAGGATGATGGTGAATACCAGGACGCTGACACCGATGAGACCGAAGACCGGCCGCAACAGGGTGTACTGCTCGATGCCGTGGCGCTGGCTCGCGACCACGCTCGCGAGGATCATGAACGACAAGCCGATCGCGTTTCCGATGATCATCGCCGCTATACCCTGTTGGAATCCGACCAGGAGCGCGGTGGATCCGCCGACCAGGAACGCCCAGGTGGCGATCGCCAGGCTGACGTTGACGCCCGTGAAGTCGGTTCCGTTCCAGATCCGCTCCCTCTTGAGAAGGGGCAGGGATCCGAGCGAGGCGCTGTCCATTCCCGTGCGTTCGTGGCTCCCGGCCTTATCGAGCCGCTGCGACATCACAGCGCCAGCACCAGAACGCCGACCAATGCGATTGCGACGCTGACGCCGACGAAGAGCCACAGTTCTGACGCCGAGAGGGCGTGGCGCGATTCATCGTTCTGTTCGACTGTCGCTATCTCCTTCAGGCGACCGTTCAGACCGTAGTCGAGTTCGGCATCCGCAGCCATGACGGCACTCCTTTGTGTAATCGAATCTCATTCGGTTCGGGTACATGCTGCTGCCTCCGCCGGAGCGTGTCAATCTGCAAACGGTGAAATACTTTCCGCTAACCCATGGATGGAGGCCTCGGTGCTCACTATCGCCCTACTGCAGGCGGTCGGCGTAGTCGACGCTGTCGCCGACAATCTCGAGAAACTGGAGATGTACGCGCGCCGGGCCGCCGCCGGGGGAGCGGACCTCCTCGTGACACCCGAGCTCTTTCCGACCGGGTACGCTCCCGCTGTCGTCGTGGACTCCGACGGCGAAGCGGTCCGTGCCGAGCTCTCCCGCATCGCACGCGACCAGCGCATCGCCGTCGTCGGATCGAGCGTGGAACGTGCGGGCTCGACGCGACACATCACCGCGTCCTTCTTCGACGATCAAGGGACTGAGCGCACGCGCTACCGCAAGGCGCACCTGTTCGGGCCGGACGAGAAGTCGGTGTTCAGGCCGGGCGACGACCTGCCTGAGCTGATTCCCTATCTCGACCTGACGGTCGCGCTCGGTCTCTGCTACGACATCGAGTTTCCTGAGTACGCCAGGAGTGCGACGCAGCGCGGAGCCGATCTGCTCTGCATTCCGACAGCGGTGCCCGCTACAGGAGACGTCGGCGGTGCTGGCGCCGAGTTGACCTACAACGCCGAGCGGATCTCCACGCTCATGGTGCCGACGCGAGCCCTCGAAAACGGGGTGTACGTCGCCTACGCCAACCACACCGCCCCGGAGTTCACCGGTTTGAGCAGCATCGCGAGCCCATACGGCACGTTTCTCGCCAAAGCGGGAGCCGACGAGGAACTCCTCACCGCGCACGTCGACGAGGCGGAAGTGCGGCGGGCGCGGGAGGTGAACACCTACCTGACCTGTGCACGACCGGAGCTGTACCGGCTGTAGCTACCCTTGATCAGCGCGGGTCGGTTCGAGTGAGCACGAACACGGGAATCTCCCGGTCGGTCTTCTCCTGATAGGCCGCATAGTCGGGAAATGCCTCGACTGCCCGTTCCCACCACAGCGCCTTCTCGGCGCCCTCCACTATGCGAGCCTCGTAATCGGCTCTGACCGGCCCGTCCTGCAGTTCGACGTGTGGGTTCTTCCGCAGGTTGAAGTACCAGACCGGGTGCTTCGCCGCCCCTCCGAGGGATGCAACCACGGCGTACTCGCCGTCGTGCTCGACACGCATGAGAGGGGTCTTCCGCAGTTTTCCGCTCTTAGCGCCGACGGAGGTCAGGATGATGACAGGCATACCCCGCAAGGTGGTGCCCTCGGTGCCGCCGGACTCCTCGTAGAGTTCGGCCTGCTCACGCGCCCACCCTGAGGTGCTTGGTTCGTATTCTCCGAATAGTGGCATTGTCGCTACAACGCGAAGTGACGCGATCTATTCCTTCACGTCCGGTTACCGGATGCAACGCGCCGACGCCGCTGCCGGCTCCCACCCGATCCTCACCGCCCACCGGGAACGGCGAACGGACGAGAAACGCTGCGCGCTCTGGTGGTTCACGAATCCGTCCGGGGCAACACCGAGGAGGTCGCCCGGGCGCGCAAGGAGGACAGGGGGCCGGCTCGACGCGCTGATAGATTTGCGGCGAAGCGAAAGCGGGAGAGGTCGGGGGCAGTTGTGAGCGCAGGATTTGCCGAACTGGCGTGGCAAGAGACTCCCATGGGCGAGATCAGTCTTCGGCGGCGTCACGAGCCGACCGTCGGGGTAGATGTGTTCGAGGCCAAGCTGGGCGACGAGTTCCTCATGTCGAGTCTCTTCACGGTCGCAGAGATTGAACTCGCGAGGCTCGGCCTCGCCGAGGTCGCGGGGGAGGCACTCAGGGTCTTGGTCGGCGGTCTCGGGCTGGGGTACACCGCGCAAGCCGTGCTCGAAGACTCCCGCGTGGAATCCCTGATCGTGGTCGAAGCGCTCGGCGCGGTCATCAGTTGGCACGAGCGCAGGTTGCTGCCCGTGTCCGCGGCCCTGGTCGCAGATGAAAGGACAAGGCTGGTCGAGGACGACTTCTTCGATCTGATGCGGCGCGATCCACGCTCTCAGGACAGCTTCGACGCCATCCTCGTGGACATCGACCACTCGCCCCGGCACCTGCTCAACTCCTCGCACGCAGACCTCTACACAGTCGAGGGACTGCGCCGGGTCCGTCGGCGTCTCGCCCCAGGCGGGGTGTTCGCTCTGTGGTCGGACGATCCGCCGGATGCGGAGTTCGAAGCGTTGCTGGCAGGTGTCTTCCCTGTTTGCGCCTCGCGAGTGGTGACCTTCGACAACGCCCTCACCCGCGGTGAGTCGGCGAACACGGTCTACGTCGCGAGGATGGACCCAACCGCGTGAAGAGAGGCTAGCCGACGACGGAAACGTCACACGCTCACCACGAAGGACACTCGTCCTGTCGTGACCAAGGCGCCGATGACTGCGGTGGCGGCCGCCGGTGAACGCTGATCGGCATGTGGTGCTTCCAACCCCGCCGTCACTGGTTACGCGGGAAGAAAACGGGGCGGGCCCGAGCACGACCGCCGCAAGAAGAATGGCTGACCGCCGGCACAGAACCACTCACACTTGCCGCAACATCAATTGACCGCGTCTGCCTGTGAAGGCAGCCGTTTCGCAGTGCAACCGCCCGGCGTGGTGTCCTCGGCCGTGCAAATCGAGCGTCCCGAAACACGAAAAGGGCCGCGACGATCAGTATCTGATCGTCGCGGCCCTTTTGTTCGAACTAGTTGCAGCCTATTGGCCGAACCACTCTGCGTGCGCGAAGGGGGACTTGAACCCCCACGCCCTAATACGGGCACTAGCACCTCAAGCTAGCGCGTCTGCCATTTCCGCCATCCGCGCGCATCCGGCTCCTCCTTGCGGAACAGCCGACGTACGAGAATAGCACGCGCACGGGGGGCTGTTTCAACACGACGAGCGGTGACGCGCGCTCCGTTCGGAATTCGGGAACGTCATGGGAAAGCGAATGGTGGATGTTGCGGTTGCGCGTTACCGGGGCGGCTATTCGCCCCTGCCGCCGAGAGGGTTCCTGAATTGCGCGAGCGGGACGGGTGCGCGGAGAGCACGACCGGCATCGGTATCGTGGGGGCCATGCCTTCCGACACCGCAGACCCCCAGTTCGACGACGGCGGCGTGCAGCTCGACGAGACCGCGATCATCGCGCGGGACCTCATCCGCTTTGATACATCAAACTACGGCGAGGGGCGATCCAACGGTGAGGCGGATGCCGCACAGTACCTGGAGGCGCGGCTTTCCGCACTCGGGTTGAAGCCGGAATCGTTCGAGTCCGCACCCGGCCGGGTGTCGGTCGTGGCGCGAGTGGAGGGACGCAACCGCCACACGCCAGCACTCGTCGTGCACGGCCACACCGATGTGGTGCCCGCCGACCCGGCGAACTGGAGCGTCGACCCGTTCGGGGGCGTCATCAAAGACGGGCTCCTCTGGGGTCGGGGCGCCGTAGACATGAAGAACATGAACGCCATGATCGTCGCAGCGGTCGGAGACATCCTCCGCAGCGGCCGGCAGCCCGCCCGCGACCTCGTGCTCGGGTTCTTCGCCGATGAGGAGGACGGCGGCCGGCTCGGCGCGCATTACCTCGTGCGCGAGCATCCGCAACTGTTCGAGGGCGCGACCGAGGCGATCAGCGAGGTCGGCGGATACTCGATCACCCTGAACGGGCAGCGCGCCTACCTGCTGCAGACCGGCGAGAAGGCGCTCATCTGGGTGAAGCTCATCGCAAGGGGACGGGCGTCGCACGGCTCGCGCGTCATGCACGACAACGCGATCACGAAACTCGCCGAGGCGGTAGCGGCTCTCGGACGGCGCGAGTGGCCGATCCGCCTGACCGACACGACGACACAGCTCATCAGCGAACTCTCCCGCATCCTCGGCCAGGACCCGCAAAAGGTCGGACCCGACGAGCTGGTGCTCTCCACCGGCACGGCGGGCGGGTTCATTCAGGGCTCGCTGCGCACTACGACGAATCCGACCATGCTCACAGCCGGCTACAAGCACAACGTGATCCCGGACACCGCCGAGGCGCTCGTCGACATTCGCACACTGCCGGGGGAGGAGGATGCCGTGCTCGCCGAGGTCCGCGAGCTGATCGGCCCCGACATCGAGATCGTCATTCTGAACCAGGACGTCGGCCTCGAGAACGAGTTCTCCGGCCCTCTCGTCGAGGCGATGACATCTGTGATCCGTAAGCACGATCCGGGCGCGCCGGTGCTGCCGTACATGCTCAGCGGCGGCACCGACAACAAGTCGTTATCGCGCCTCGGCATCACCGGTTACGGCTTCGCGCCGCTCAAGCTTCCCGCCGACCTCGATTTCCCGGCCATGTTCCACGGGGTCGACGAGCGCGTGCCGCTCGACGCATTAGTGTTTGGCAGGCGTGTCCTCACGGACCTGCTCCTCGACTACTGACCCTTCGACACCCAGATCGGCTGCCGCGTGAGTCTTTTCGAAGCGATCATCCTTGGCCTCATCCAGGGGCTGACCGAGTTCCTGCCCGTCTCCTCCAGCGCGCATCTGCGCATCGCCGGGGAGCTCCTGCCCTCGGCGACCGACCCCGGCGCGACTTTCACCGCGATCACACAGCTGGGCACCGAGGCCGCGGTACTCGTCTACTTCTGGGGCGACATCACCCGCATCATCGGCAAGTGGTTCCGACATTTCGGGTCGGGCTCGAGGCGAGCGACTTCCGTCGGTGAGGGCACCACGCGCCGGTCGACGACCGTCGGCTCGGCAGTGATCGAGAAGAACGACCCTGACGTGCGGATGGGCTGGCTCATCATCATCGGCACGATTCCGATCGTGATCGCCGGTTTCTTGCTCCAGGACGCTATCCGCGGAGCACTACGGTCCCTCTGGCTCGTCGCGATCGTGCTCATCGTCTTCGGCATCATCCTCGGAATCGCCGATCTCCTCGGGCGACGGGGCAAGTCGCTGAACGACATCACCTACCGCGACGGCATCCTCTTCGGGCTCGCGCAGATGCTCGCGCTGATTCCGGGCGTCTCCCGCTCCGGCGCGACGACGACGATGGGCCGCGTCCTCGGCTACCAGCGCCCCGCCGCAGCGGAATACGCGTTCCTGCTTGCGGTACCTGCGGTGTTCGGCAGCGGACTCTACGAGCTCTACAACAGCATCACCGAACCGGATGCGAGCGCACCATTCGGTTACCTAGAAACGGCGCTCGCTACACTTGTCGCGTTCGGCGTAGGCCTCGCCGTGATCGCCTTCCTGATGAACTACATCAAAAAGCATTCCTTCCTGCCCTTCGTGATCTACCGCCTGCTCCTCGGCGGAACGCTCATCGTGCTGCTGTCCACAGGGGTCCTTCCGCCGCTCTGACCCGAGACACTCGAGCTGGCGAGGAGTAGCCTTGGATTGATCGACGGAGAATCGATGAACCCCGCTCGCAGCGCGCATGGCTGACCGTGATGGCTCCGGTGACGCGCAGCGCGAAAGCCTGTGCCAGCCATTTCTCGCCGCCGTGCCGGCAACCGGGGCGGCTGTCTCCGTGTTCGTCGGACTCCACGGGCAGTCGACGCTGTGCGCTAGCGACGACGTGGCCGCGCGTCTCGACGAGATGCAGTTCGACCTCGGAGAGGGGCCCAGCTGGGAGGCGCTGGCGACGAGGCGCCCTGTCCTCGCACCAGGCATCCGGGCATCCGGGCATCCGGCCTGGCCGATGTTCGCCGAGGCTCTCCGCAGCGACGGCGTGGGGAACAACGTCGCCTCCATGTACGCTTTTCCGCTCGCCGTCGGATCTTTGGACATCGGCGCGGTGGACCTGTACAGCTCATCGGTGCGGGAACTCACGAGCGCGCAGGTCGCGGATGTGGTCGCGCTCGCGACCCGGGTCACCTGGCAGGTATTGCGTTGCATCCTCGCCGATGAACCGGGCGAGGTGGAGGACAGCGTCGTATCGCCCTACTCCCGCCGGGAGATTCACCAGGCGACGGGAATGGTGCTTGCGCAACTGGGAATCAGCGCCGCAGACGCCGCGCTGCTCCTGCGCGCACACGCGTTCTCGACCGGCCGTCCGGTTCGCGAAGTGGCGAGCGACGTCGTAGCCAGACGGATGGACTTCGGTGAGGGCAGTCGGTGACTGGCGATGGCCTGCATGAGGGCTGAGATGAGAAGAAGGTAAGTTGATCGGATGATGGCAAGTACTCGCGAATCTCGCCTGACCGCGACGTTCGTCGCCCTCGCAGACACGCTCGTCGCCGGTTACGACGTCGTCGACCTGCTTGACACTCTCGTCAACGCCTGCGCCGAGATTCTGGATGCGTCAGCGGTGGGCCTGCTGCTCGTCGACGAGTCCGGCGACCTGTCGGTCGTCGCGTCGACGAGTGAGCGGAGCCGGATCGTCGAGATCATGCAACTCAAGTCCGACTTCGGCGGCCCGTGCGTCGAATGCCATGCCACCGGGGAGGTCGTCAGCGTTCCCGACATCGATGACGTCCGCGAGAAGTGGCCGCAGTTCCGCGAGGCCGCTCTCGAGCAAGGCTTCCGCTCCGTTCACGCAGTACCGCTGCGACTGCGCGGCACCATCATGGGCGCCCTCAACCTGTTCCGCAGCCAGTCGGGCTTCCTCAGTCCCGAGGACGCCGCCGTCGCCCAGGCGCTGGCGGACGCTGCGACGATCGGCATCATCCACGAGCGTGCACTCCGGGAGAGCAATATCGCCCAGCAGCAGCTCCAGTACGCACTGGAGAGCAGGGTGATCATCGAGCAGGCGAAGGGCGTGATCGCCCAGATGCACCGGGTCGGCGTGGACGAAGCGTTCGGCATGCTGCGTTCGTATGCGCGGAGGAACGGACTGCACCTGAGGGACGTGGCGGAGCAGATCGTCGGGCGCACGCTCAGCCTTCAGCACTAGAGTTGACGAGTTGTCCCAGACCCGGCATTGATTCTTCTGCTGGTGGTCGAAGGGAATACTCATGTTGGAACCTCTCCATCCCACGGATGCGCAGGAGGACTTCGCCGGTGCCCACGCACTCATTCCTCGGATGATCCGGCCACGGCCGACCGGGGTGGTCTCGAGGGCCGTGCCGTTCTCTGCGGAGGAGATCGCTGCAATGCGCCTGGACGACGAGGACTACCTGTACCTCTGAGACATGCTGGTAATCTCACCGCCGCCGCTCGCCTAGGCTGGTCAGGTGAAGTCGTGGAGCCGCCCCGAGGTTCCCCGGATAGCCGGAACCGGCATCCTTCCCCGTCTGTACGACACCTCGACCCGGAAGCTGGTCGTCCCCTCGACCACGGGCACGGCATCCCTCTACGTGTGCGGCATCACCCCCTACGACGCCACGCACCTCGGCCACGCGGCCACCTACCTGGCGTTCGACACCCTCCTGCGGGTCTGGATCGACGCCGGCCTCGACGTGACCTACGTGCAGAACACGACCGACGTCGACGACCCGCTGTTGGAACGTGCGGCAGCGACCGGGGTCGACTGGCGGGAGCTCGCTGCCTCGCAGACGGATCTGTTCCGCGGCGACATGGAGGCCCTCTCGGTGATCCCGCCCGACCACTATGTGCCAGTCACCGCGGTGATCCCCGAGGTGGCGGCCGCGGTCAACATCATGCTGGCCGACAAGCTCGCCTACGAGGTCGAGGCGGATGACTCCGTCGACTCGCAGCCCGACCTGTACTTCGACAGCGCCGCCGCCGCCGACACCACTCCCTGGCACCTGGGCCTCGAGAGCAATCTCGATCGCGACGAGATGCTCGCCCTGTTCGGCGAACGCGGGGGAGACCCCGACCGGCCGGGAAAGCGGGATCCGCTCGACCCGCTCCTCTGGCGAGCGGCTCGCGACGGGGAACCGGTGTGGGACACCGTGCTCGGACCCGGCCGCCCCGGCTGGCATGTCGAATGCTCGGTCATCGCCGTCAATCGGCTGGGCTCGCAGATCACCGTGCAGGGTGGCGGCTCGGATCTGCTCTTCCCGCACCATGAATTCAGCGCCGCGCACGCTTCGGCACTGACGGGCGAGCCGTTCGCGCAGGTGTACTCCCACGCCGGAATGATCGCCTACCAAGGCGAGAAGATGAGCAAGTCGCTCGGCAACTTGGTGCTCGTCTCACGGTTGGTCGAGGACGGCGTCGACCCACGCGTCATCCGTCTCGCCCTGTTAGCCCACCATTACCGCAGTGACTGGGAATGGACGGATGAAGCTCTCGAGTCCGCCGGCACGCGGCTCGATTCCTGGCTTTCCTGGGCGGCCAGCCCCGCCGGGCGAGACGACGGCCTGGTATCGAAGCTGCGGGAAGCTCTTGCCGACGATCTCGACACGCCGGCCACGCTTCGGCAGGTCGACGCGGCAGTGCTGCATGGCGGACCGGCGTCCGGCGAGGCGCTCGACGCGATCCATGCCCTGCTCGGCATAGACCTGAGCGCCTAGCTACTCCTTCGGGCGCCAGGGTTCCTCGCCAGCGGAACCGTCCTGCTTCTCGTCCCCGCTGCGGCGCAGGTACTTCTCGAACTCCTGCGCGATCGCCTCGCCGCTCGCCTCCGGCGAGTCGACCGTGTCCCTGGCCTGTTCGAGCTGCTCGATGTAGTTCGACATGTCCTCGTCCTCGCTGGCGAGAGCGTCGATTCCGCTCTCCCAGGTTGCAGCATCGTCCACGAGACCGCCACGCGGAATGACGACGTCGATGATCTCCTCGAGCTTGTCGATGAGCGCGAGGGTGGCCTTCGGTGACGGCGCATTGTGCACGTAGTGCGGAACCGACGCCCAAATCGACAACGTCGGGATGCCTGCTGCCTCTGCGGCCTCGCCGAGCACCGAGAGAATCCCCACCGGACCCTCATAGGTGCTGCGCTCGATGCTCAGCTCGGAGCGCACGAGCGCGTTCTCCGAGCTGACGAACACGGAGATCGGCCTCGTGTGGGGCACGTCGGCGAGCATCGCTCCAAGCATGACGATTCCGGAGACGCCTGTCTCACGCACGGTAGTGAGGATCTCGGCAGTGAAGCTCTTCCAGCCGCGCGAAGGCTCGGTGCCCAGCAGCAGGTAGACGTTGGACCGGTTCGCCGCCCCGATCGAGAGCTTCGCGTCACTTGCCAGTCCGGCGCCGCGCTCCGCCGCAGTCGGCGACTGCTCGCCCACCGCAGTCGGCCCGTAGATTGTGACGGTCGGCCAGACGAGGAGGCGGTTGCCGTCCTCATCGGAGGTCACGACCGGGCGGTTGAACTGGTAGTCGAAGTAGTCTTCGGACTCGACTTCCGCGATCGGGTACAGGTCGAGAAGGTCCTTGAGCGTGCGTACGGCGCCGCTCGCCGCTTCGCCGGCGTCGTTCCAGCCCTCGAACGCAACGACGAGAAGTCGTCCATCCAGTATTCCTGAGCTGTCAGCCACAACGTGTCCTCCGCCGGCCGAACCCTGCTGGCCCGGCTTTCGCTATCAGTCAAGGATAGGTCTCGGAAGCCAGCCAATCGAACCCCGGTACAATTGGGCACCGTGACCGAACTCAGCCCGACTCCCGCCGCCGTCCTCTGGGACATGGATGGCACCCTCGTCGACACGGAACCGTATTGGATGCTCGCCGAAACGGAGCTCATCGAGTCGTTCGGGGGCAGCTGGACGCATGAAGACGCCCTCACCGTTATCGGCAAGGGCCTCTGGGATGTCGCCGTCGTCTTCCAGGCACACGGCGTCGAGATGACCGCTGACGAAATCGTTGAGTGGATGACGAACCGCGTGCTCGAGCAGGTCAGAGCCAACGTCCCGTGGCGCCCAGGAGCGCGAGAGCTGCTCGCAGAACTCAAGGAGGCGAAGATCCCCACCGCCATGGTGACCATGTCGGTGCACCGCATGGCGAGGATGGTGGCCGACTCCGTCGGATTCCCGGCGTTCGATGTCATCGTCGGCGGCGACGACGTCGCCCGGGCGGAGGCGAAACCGCATCCAGCACCGTATCTCCGGGCCGCAAAGTTGCTCGCCGTCGACATCGTCGATTGCGTCGCGATCGAGGATTCCGTGCCGGGCCTCGCCTCCGCGGTCGCCTCCGGTGCCGTGACGATCGGGGTGCCGCTGCTCGCGAAGCTTCAGCCGGGCCCGACGCACACCCTGTGGCCGAGCCTGGCCGGCAAGACCCTCGCCGACCTCGTCAACCTCCTCGACGAGCGCCGTTCGGTGCGCGCCCTGTGAGCGGCGGAAAAGCCGTTCGCCGCCAGAGTGGGCCGTTTCGCGTGGGCGACAAGGTGCAGTTGACTGGTCCGAAGGGACGACTCAACACCGTCACCCTCGAACCGGGCGGAAGTTTCCACACCCACAGGGGAGTTGTCGAGCACGACAGGATCATCGGCCAACCCGACGGCTCGGTGGTCGCGGGCACGACCGGCGACGACTACCTCGCGCTGCGCCCCCTGCTCGATGACTTCGTCATGTCGATGCCGCGCGGTGCCGCGATCATCTATCCGAAGGACGCGGCGCAGATCCTCAGCCGTGGCGATATCTTCCCCGGCGCGACCGTCGTCGAGGCCGGCGTGGGCTCCGGCGCCCTGAGCCTCTGGCTGTTGCGTGCGATCGGGCCCGACGGCGTTCTGCACTCCTTCGAACGTCGCGACGAATTCGCCCAAGTCGCTCGCGGAAACGTGACGAGCTTCCTCGGGGCGGAGCCAGAGAACTGGACTGTCACCGTCGGCGACCTCGTCGAACAGCTGGCGAGCGTCGTCGAGGCAGGAACCGTCGACCGCGTAGTGCTCGACATGCTCGCCCCCTGGGAGTGCATCGAGGATGTCGCGGAGGCGCTGACTCCCGGTGGGGTGCTGATCTGCTACATCGCGACCGTCACCCAGCTCTCGCGAGTCGCGGAGGCGATCCGCCGCACCGGGCTGTTCACGGATCCGGACTCCTCCGAGACGATGGTGCGCGGCTGGCATGTGGAAGGCCTCGCCGTCCGACCGGACCACCGGATGATCGGGCACACCGGTTTCCTGCTCAGCGCGAGGCGCCTCGCGCCCGGCGCGGTGCTTCCCCAGCTCAAACGCCGGGCGTCGAAGTCGGACTTCTCGGAAGCCGATGTCGAGGCATGGACGCCTGGCTCTCTCGGAGAACGCACCGCCACTGACAAGCGCCTGCGGAAGGCCGCTCGGGCAGCACAGGCGGCAGCGGAGTCGTCGGTCGCCGCCGAGGCGACCTCAGCCACCTAGAATTATCCAGTCACGCCCCCGGTTGCTAAGAGAAGAGGCCTTCGTGCGCAGATTTTCCGCGCTAGTCGTCGCTGCAAGCGTCACAGCCGCGCTGACCGCGTGCGCCGGCGTGGGCGGCGCTGCCGGCTGCGCCTCCTCCGTGCCCAGCGGCGACGCAGCCAGCATTGTGGAAGCCGATTCGAAGTTCGGCAGCGCCCCCGAGGTGACCTTCCCGACGCCGCTCATCACCAGGTCACTCGAACGTTCGGTCCTCATCCAAGGTGGAGGAGAAACGGTACAGGAAGGCCAACCGGTCATTCTGGAGGCGACGATCCTGAACGGCGCCGACGCTTCTGTGCTGCAGCAGACCCCTTACGCCGCTGACGGTGGCAGCCTGTTCACGGTCGGCGATGACGGCCTCCCGGCACTCGGCCCCGGCCTGGCATGTGCCACCGTCGGGTCCCGTGTTGCCGTCGTCGCCCCCGGCGGAGAGAACGGGGAAGCAGCGGCCACCGAGGACTCGATCGTGTACGTGGTCGACGTTCTTCGCGCCTACCCCTCCCGCGCCACAGGAACCGCCCAACTGCCCGTCGTCGGCATGCCGTCAGTCGTCGGCGCCCCGGACGGCACCCCGGGGATCACCATTCCCAACGAAGACGCGCCCACCGACTACCGACTCTCCGTACTCAAACGGGGCGGTGGTGACGTGGTCGAGGACGACGAGGCGGTTGTCGTGAAGTTCACCGCGGTGGACTGGGAGACGTCCGAGGTCACGACGTCGACATGGTCAACGGGCAGCGCGGCGATCCTCGACCTCGAAGGCACCGCCGTGAGCGAGGGCCTCCGGCAAGCGATCGCCGGCGAAAAAATCGGGTCCCAGATCCTCGCCGTTCTTCCGCCCGGACTCGCCGGAAGTGCGGAAGCACCGGCGACCTCCACTCTCGTCTACGTCGTGGATATTCTCGGAACCGTCGCCTGAACGAGGGATGATCGTGCCAGATGCGGTGCCTCCCACCAGGCGCGATCGTGCCCACGACGCGCAGCGGGTGCCCGTCGAGGAGCGACTGTTCAGCCTGGTGCTCGCGCTTCTCGCCACGGAGAGCGGCCTGACCAAGCACGAGATCTTGTCGACGGTGCAGGGCTACCGCCAGCGCTACTCGCGGGCGGGCGACAACGCCAACCTGGAGCGCCAGTTCGAGCGCGACAAGGACGACATCCGCGATCTGGGCGTGCCGCTGGAGACGGTCGAGATGCCGGAGGACGCGGGAAGCAACCACAACGCACGCTACCGGATACCCCGCGGAAGCTACGAGTTGCCGGCCGACATCACCTTCTCGGCCGAGGAGACGACGCTACTCGGGCTCGCCGCGATGGTGTGGCGCGAGGGATCCCTTTCCGCCGAGTCCCGCCGGGCCCTGCTGAAGCTGCGATCGCTCGGCGGAGTGACCGAAGACCCTGTGCTGGGGTACACGACGACGGCACGGGCGCGCGATGCCGCGTTCGAGCCGCTCCGCACCGCGCTCGAGAAGCATCAAATCGTCCGATTCGATTATCTCAAACCGGGGGAGGCCGACGCCCGGGCGAGAACTGTCGTGCCGCTCGCGCTCGTCCAACATCAGGGCCGCTGGCATCTCAGCGCGGAGGAGGAGGGCACGGGCGCCCGCAAGACGTTCCTGCTGCGCCGCATCGTCAGCAAGGTCAGCTCCACGGGAAGAACCTTCACCCCGCGCCCCGGCGACCACACGGCCGACGCGCTAGGTGAGTTGGAGCAGATCTGGGCGTCCCAGACCGCGGTCGTCGAGGCAGTGCCCGAGTCGGATGCCGCAACGCGCCTGCTGAAGCGTCGCGGCACCGTTCCCACGAACACAGGGGCCCTCGAACTCCACTACGCAGACGTGAACATCGTCGCCGACGAGCTCGCCGCATACGGGCCGGAGGTTCTCGTGCTCGCCCCGCCGGAGCTTCGCGAGGCCGTCCGGTCCCGACTGGAACGCACCGCGGATGACCACGCCGACGCATCCGGCGACGCCGATCAAGGGCCCGACCATGGTTAGACAGGTGCCCGCCCAGCAGGCGACCGACAAATTGGCTTTCCTGCTCTCGCTCGTTCCGTGGCTCATCGACAGGGCCGAGGTCACCGTGACCGAGGCGGCGGAGCATTTCGGCGTGCCGGAGCAGCAGATCCGGGACGCGGTGATGCTCATCTCGGTCTCCGGAATTCCGGGCGAGACGAGCCAGTACCAGCACGGCGACCTCTTCGACATCGCCTGGGACAGGTTCGAGGAGCACGGCGAGATCGTTCTCACCCACCTCGTCGCGATCGACGAATCACCGCGCTTCTCCGGGCGCGAGGCCGCGGCGCTGATCGCCGGACTTCAGTATCTGTCGGCCCTCCCGGAGAACGCCGACCGGGGCGCGATCGACTCGCTGATGGCGAAACTCGCGCGCGGGGCATCCGCGAGCCCCAGCCAGCTCGGCGTCGAGGCCTCCGAATCGGATGCCACGCTCGCGGTGATTCGCACGGCCGTCGCTGCGGGGGTGCAGGTCGAGTTCCACTACGTCGATTCGCGGGGCGAACACGAGCACCGTCGGGTAGACCCGCTGCGGATCGAATCGGTCGACGCCGACTGGTACCTGCGCGGCTGGGACCACGTGCGCGAGGCAGTGCGTACCTTCCGCCTCGACCGGATCTCGTCCCTCGGTGCCACGACCCGGCCAATCAACCATCACGCTGGCAGCGTTCAGCTTCCGGACGAGCTTTTCGAGGGGTCGGCGGACGACTTCGTCGTGACGATCGACGTCGCGCCGTCCGCACTGCCCCTCATCGCGGACTACATTCCCCACGGCGCCGGCAGTTCCGACGTCGACGGTCGGTCGCGGACCACGATCCGGGTCTCCCACTACCACGGACTCAAGCGACTCGTCGCGAGCCTGCCGGGGGTCGTCACCGTCGTCGCGCCGCCCGACGCCCGTCGAGCTGTCGCCGAATGGGCCGGCGCCGGAGCCGCACGCTATCGCTCCTGACCTCCGCAGGGAACCAGCAACCGGTAAGCAGGGAAAACCCGCCGCGGGGGGGTAAAATGAGGGTGTTGCATCACCCTGCGAGATCTAAGGACTGAATCATGCCGTGGCAAAATCTTTCAGGATGGCACGCGATCATCATCCTCGTCGTCATCCTGCTTCTGTTCGGTGCGGCGAAGCTGCCTGCGCTCGCCCGTAGCGTCGGACAGTCGATGAAGATCTTCAAGAGCGAGATCAAGAGCGGCCAGGAAGACGAGCAGACAGCAGAACCGGTACAGCGCGACGCCAGCGCATCTGGCCAGGCTCCGGCCCCCGGCTCAAGCGAAACCCGCTCGAAGCCATAGTTCCGATGGCTCCGCGCACCATGAAAAGCGCGAACAGCGAAGGCCGGATGTCGCTGGCCCAGCACCTGCTGGAGTTGCGCAAGAGACTTTTCCGCTCGGCCCTGGGGATCGTGATCGCCGCAATCGCGGGCTTCCTCTTCGCCCCGCTCGTGCTCGACGTATTGCGCCAGCCGATCCTGGAGCTCGGCTCCGAATCGCGCACCGCCGAGCTCAACTACGACAGTCTCACCGGCGCGTTCGACCTTCGAATGCAGATCGCCATCTACATCGGGATCGTCGGGTCGAGCCCGAACTGGCTTTACCAGATATTCGCCTACATCACCCCTGCGCTCACCCGGAACGAAAAGCGCTACACCTTCGGGTTCTTCTTCTCCGCGGTTCCCCTGTTCCTCGCCGGATGCGCGACGGGGTTCTTCATCTTTCCCGAAATCGTGCGGGTGCTTGCGAGCTTCGTGCCGGAAGAGGACTCCTCGATCTTCCTTTCCAAGTACTACGTCGACTTCGCCCTCAAGCTGATCGTCGCCGTCGGCGTCGCGTTCGTGCTACCGGTGTTCGTCGTACTGCTCAATTTCATGGGGGTGGTTTCGGCGAAGGGCATCCTGAAGGGCTGGCGTTGGGCGGTGCTGCTCATCACGATCTTCTGCGCCCTCGCGACGCCGGCCGCCGATGTGTTCTCGATGTTCCTGCTCGCCGTGCCGATGGTGATCCTCTACTTCGCCGCGGTCGGCGTCGCGTTCGTGCACGACCGCGTGGCGGCCAGGCGAGCCGAGAAGCTGGTTGTCGAGAGTCTCGGCAGCGCTCCCGCATGACCGACCAGCTGTCGCCGGCGGAACGATTCGCGGCCGCGAAGTCGCGCAGGGAACTCCCTCGCCTCGAAGCGTTCCGCGGCAAACAGAAGTTCGACCTCGACCCGTTCCAGCTGAGCGCGTGCGCCGCCCTCGAGAACGGCAACAGCGTCCTCGTCGCAGCGCCCACGGGCGCAGGCAAGACCGTCGTAGCCGAATTCGCGGTGTACCTCGCGATGCAGGAGTCGCGCGCGAAGGTCTTCTATACCGCGCCGATGAAGGCGCTGAGCAACCAGAAGTTTCAGGAGTTCCAGGCCGAGTACGGCGCGGGCGAGGTGGGCCTGCTCACGGGAGACACGAACATCAACTCCGGCGCACGCATCGTCGTCATGACGACGGAGGTGCTGCGGAACATGCTCTACGCCGACTCCGAGCTGCTCACCGACCTCGCCTTCGTCGTGATGGACGAGGTGCACTATCTCGCCGACCGGTTCCGCGGCGCGGTATGGGAGGAGGTGATCATTCACCTGTCGGAGCGGGTGCGCCTCGTCTCGCTCAGTGCGACCGTCTCCAACGCGGAGGAGTTCGGGGATTGGCTGCAGGCCGTCCGCGGTGAGACGGACGTCATCGTGTCGGAGGAACGGCCGGTGCCGCTCGACCAGCACATCCTGATGCGCACGAAGCTCGTCGATCTGTTCGACGCGTCCGGTCTCGTGGCCACCAACCGGGTGAATCCCGAGCTCGTGCAGATGGCCCGATACAGCGGCCGGCCGATCAACTCCCGCCGATCTCAGGACGTCGGCCGGCGGCATTCGCGGGGCGGACGACCGGAAGACCTGCGGATGAACCGGGCAGCCGTCATCCGTCTATTGGAAAGCCACAACTACCTGCCCGCTATTTTCTTCATCTTCAGTCGGGTGGGCTGCGACCAGGCCGTCGCCCAGGTGCTGCGGGCCGGCGCCCACCTGACGAAGCAGTGGGAACGGGACGAGATCCGTGCCATCGTGGAGGACCGTTGCCGCACACTGCTCGACGAGGACCTCGCCGTGCTCGGCTACTGGGAGTGGCTCGAGGGGCTCGAACGCGGCGTCGCCGCCCACCATGCCGGAATGCTGCCCGCCTTCAAGGAGGTCGTCGAGGAGCTCTACCGGCGCAAACTCGTCAAGGTGGTCTTCGCCACGGAGACCCTGTCGCTCGGCATCAACATGCCGGCGCGCACGGTCGTGCTCGAGAAGCTCGAGAAGTTCAACGGCGAGGCGCGCGTGCCGATCACGCCGGGGGAGTACACCCAGCTGACTGGTCGCGCGGGACGACGCGGGATTGACGTCGAGGGGCACAGCGTCATCCAGTGGCAGGACGGGCTCGACCCCCAGGCGGTAGCGTCGCTCGCGTCGAAGCGCACCTATCCGCTCAACTCCAGCTTCCGCCCGACGTACAACATGGCCGTCAACCTCATCGAGCAGTTCGGGCGTGAGCGCACCCGCGAGATCCTCGAGTCCTCGTTCGCGCAGTTCCAGGCGGACCGCGCTGTCGTGGACCTCGCCAGGAAGGTGCGCAGCCAACAGGAGTCTCTCGACGGCTACGCGGAGGCTATGCAGTGCCACCTCGGCGACTTCGTGGAGTATTCGGGCATCCGCCGCGAACTCACCGACCTCGAGCGCAAGGGAGCCGTGCGCGGTGAGACCGGCAGCCGGGGCGAGCGCGAACGCCGGCAGCACCAGTTGACCGCTCTGCGCAAGCGGCTGAAGCAGCATCCGTGCCACAGTTGCAACGACCGTGAGGCTCACTCCCGTTGGGCTGAGCGCTGGTGGCGCCTGAAGAAGCAGACCGATGACCTGACCCGGCAGATCCGCACCCGCACCGGGGCGGTCGCCCGCGTCTTCGACCGCGTGACCGACGTGCTGATGTCGCTCGGATACATCGAACGCGATTCGACAGGCTCCGTCGCCCTCGCCGACGGGGGACGGATGCTGCGCCGCATCTACGGCGAGAGGGACCTCCTCGTCGCCGAAAGCCTGCGCCGCGGTATCTGGGACGACCTCGACCCGGCAGGGCTCGCCGCCATGGCAGTGGCTCTCATCTATGAACCTCGACGGGACGAGGGACAACTCAGCGAGCGGTACCTTCCGAAGGGGGCGTTCCGGGAGGCGCTGGAGAAGACGACCGACCTGTGGAGCCGGCTCGACGACCTTGAGCGGGAGAACAAGCTGCCCGGCAGCAATCCGATCGCGACTGGTCTGTCGCTCGCGATGAACCGGTGGGCGCAGGGTGCCAGCCTCAATTCGGTGTTGCAGGATTCCGATCTCGCCGCCGGGGACTTTGTTCGCGTGACGAAGCAGACGATCGACCTGCTCGACCAGCTGTCAATGGTTGCCGACGCCCCTGTCGGCCCCAAGGCGCGGAAGGCTCTCGACGCGATCCGTCGCGGCATCGTCGCCTACTCGAGCGTGGCCTGAGCGGCGGGCGCGCAGGAATCTGGCGGCAAGCCGATCTAGGCTGTAACCCTGATGACCGCGCCCGCCATTCCTGATCGGAAGCCCGTTCTCGTGGCACCGGCCGTGGTCGCGCCGTCCGAATGGCGCTCCGGCGCGCCACTTTGGCTCGCCGCGTTCCTCGCGGCGGCCGGCGGGGTGCTCAACGCCGTAGCGTTCCCCGGTCCTGGCTGGTGGCCGCTCGTCTTCGTCGGCACGCCGCTGATCCTCTTCACTTTGATCGGGCGCCGCATTTGGGGGGCGCTCCTCGTCGGTCTCATCGCCGGTTTCGCATTCTGGGGCACCCACATCTTCTGGCTCACCGTCTACCTCGGCGCAGTGCCCTGGCTGGCCCTGGCGGGCCTCCAGTCCATCTTCTTCGCGCTCGGCTGCGCGCTCATCGCTCTTGCCTGGCGCTTCGGTGACAGCTTTCTCGACGGCGCAGCGGGGCGTATCGGGCTGCTTCCGGTGATCGTCGCCGGCCTCTGGACGCTACGCGAGACCGTAACGAGCAACTGGCCGTACGGCGGGTTCTCCTGGGGCAGGCTCGCCTTCTCCCAGTCGGAGAGCCCGTTCGGTGAGCTCGTCGCCTGGGTGGGGGTGTCCGGCCTGTCGTTCCTGATCGCCTGGGTCAGCGTCCTGGCGGTGCAGGCCGTGCGCGAACCGGTCCGCGGCAGCAGAAGCCTGCGCCTCCTTCCGATCGCTGTGATCGTGATGATCGCGATCCCGCCCTTCCCCGTGTCCACAACCGGAAGCATCCGCATCGCCGCGGTGCAGGGCGACTCCGACGCCGGGCTGTTCGCCGAGTACTCGCCGGGTGAGATTTTGCAGGACCACCTGGCGGCCACCGAGCCGCTCTACGGCGAGAACGTCGACCTCGTCGTCTGGCCGGAGAACTCCTCGGACCTCAACCCGCTGGAGGTGCGCCGGTCGGCCTCCGCCCTCGACCGGGTCACGGAACGGATGAACGCCCCTCTCGTCACGGGAACGATCACGACCGACGGCGATGACGTCTACAACAGCTTGCTCCTCTGGGGAAACGGCACCGGCGCGATCGACCAGTACGACAAGATCCATCCCGTTCCGTTCGCCGAGTACATTCCCGACCGGGACTTCTGGTACCCGCTCGCCCCGGACCTGCTGTCGATGATCCCCAGGGACTACACGGTCGGCACCCGCGACAACCTGTTCGACGTCGATGACGTGCGGGCAGGACTGGCAATCTGCTTCGACATCGTGGACGACAACCTCATCCGGCAGATGATCGGCGGGGGAGCGGAGATCATCCTCGCCCCCACCAACAACGCGGACTTCGGGCGCAGCGACGAGAGCGTGCAGCAGCTCGCGATCGCTCGCCTGCGCGCGGTCGAGACCGGTCGCAGCGTCGTGAACGCCTCCACTGTCGGCATCTCGGCCATCATCGCGCCCGACGGGTCGACCATCGCCAGCCTGCCCACCTTCACGCCCGGATCGATGATTCAAGATGTGCCGCTCAGCAGCACGACGACCCTGGCGACTATCGTGGGCCGCGGCATCGAACTCGCCGCATCCGCAGCCGGGCTGGCCGGGCTGGCCGCGCTGGTTGTCGGCGCGACCATCGTCCGCCGACGTAGAGGCTTCCGTGGCTGACATCCTCGTCGTGCTCCCCACCTTCAACGAGATCGACAACCTCGAGAGCATCCTCGGACGCATCCGGCAGGCGGTACCGAACGCCGACGTGCTCGTGATCGATGATTCCAGCCCGGACGGCACCGGCGATCTCGCGGAGAGGCTCGCCGAGAGCGACCCCGGGGTGAGCGTGATGCATCGCACCGGCCCGGCGGGCCTCGGCTCCGCCTACCTCGCGGGATTCCGCCGCGCAATCGACGATGGATACGCCTACGTGGTGGAAATGGATGCCGACGGCTCGCACAATCCGTCGTCGCTGCCGGCGATGATCGGCCTCGCTCGCGCCGGGGCAGACCTCGTCATCGGATCGCGGTGGGTGCGAGGCGGACAGACCCGCAACTGGCCGTGGGTCCGTCGGGCGATCTCCCGCGGCGGCAACCTCTATTCGCGCCTCCTGCTCGGGTCGCGAATACGCGACCTGACCTCCGGATTTCGCGTCTACCACGCCACAGCGCTGCTCGACGTCGACCCGTCCACGGTCTCATCCCAGGGCTATTGCTTCCAGGTGGAACTGGCCTGGAGGTTGGAACGCTCCGGCGCGGTAGTCATCGAGTATCCGATCACCTTCGTGGAGCGCACGCTGGGCAACTCGAAAATGCACGCCGGCATCGTCGCGGAGGCCCTATGGAGAGTCACCCTGTGGGGAATCGGCCGCGCCAGACGAGAAACGTCCCCCGCCGCATAAGCGGCGAGGGACGTCTTCAACTCGGTATTTCTCCGTTAGCCGACCTTCTGCTGACCCTTTCGTGCCCTGAGGAAGTCGAGTCGCTCGTTGAGCAACTCCTCGAGCTCGCCGCGCGTGCGACGCTCGAGCAGCATGTCCCAGTGGGTACGCGGAACCTTCGCGTCAGATTCCTCGAGCACCACCGGCTTGCCGTTGGCGGCAATCAGGATTCCCTCCTGGCCGCTCTTGGGGGAACCCCACACCTGGGGAATCTCTGCGTCCGCCGCGAAGGTCACCTCAAAGGTCGACTCGTCCGGCAGTTGGTACGTGCTTGTGATTCGCGGGGAGAAGGTCACGCCTTCTTCGCTCTGCAGACTCTGGGATCCGAGTCGCATCCCGCGCAAACTGCGATCTGCCATTTTGTGGCCCCTTTCTCGCTTTCGCTTCGGAATCTCTCAACCCCGAGGATGGCGCAATCCATACCCGATTCCGACTATTTCAGCGAGTTCACAGAGATCTCCCTGCCAGCGGCTAGGACCCGCACCGCGAATCGGACCTGTACTGCGCCACCACGCGCACGGCCAGGTCGGCACGATCGGTGACCAGTCCGTCCGCGCCCGAATCGAGAAGTCGCACCATGTCGTCGACGTCGTTCACCGTCCAGACATGCACCTCGACTCCCGCCGCATGGAGGAGGCGCAGCATCCGCGGTGTCACGATGCGAATGCCGTGACGCCGCTCGGGCACCTGCACTGCGTCGACCCCACGGAGCACGAAGGCGACCACGGGAGTCAACCCGAGCTTGCCAGCGAGCAGGGCTACGGCGAACAGCGAGTTCGACGCCGATGAGGCGACCCCCGGAAGCCGACGCACGGCAGCACGGCGCCGCCCCTCGCTGAACGAGGTCACGAGAACGCGATCGATCGAGCCGGTGGCGATGATGGCGTCCACCGTCGGACGCACGGCGTCAGGCGACTTGATGTCTATGTTGAACCGGGCGTCGGGAAAGGCGTCGAGCGCCTCGTCGAGCCGGCAGAACGTCTGCTCGTCGCCCAGATCGATCTCGCTGAGCTCGGCCATCGTGAGTGCGTCGAGGCGGATGCTGCGTCCCGTCAGTCTTTCAAGGGAATGGTCATGGCTGATCACGGCGACGCCGTCGCGGCTCGCCCGCACATCGATCTCAAGATGGGTGAGCCCCAGCGCCAACGCCCGCAGGAAAGCCAGCAGCGTGTTCTCGGGCGCCTCGATTGCGAGCCCGCGGTGGGCGAGCACGCGAGGCGCTGCAGGGAAGAGGTAGCTTGCAGGTGCTCGCCGACGGGAGCGGACGCGCCCGGTCATGGCCTACCGCTGGTCGGACGGTCCGGGCCCGCCGACAGGCTCGGCGACGGAAGAGTCCGGCGGGGCTCCACCGAGAAAACCCTTGCCGATTCCTTTAAGCGCCTCGGTCAACTCCGACGGGATGATCCACAGCTTGTTCGCCTCGCCCTCGGCGAGTTTCGGCAGCGTCTGCAGGTACTGATAGGCCAGCAGGGGGCCGTCCGGGTCCCCGGCGTGAATCGCGCCGAAGACGGTGGTGATCGCCTCGGCCTCGCCCTTCGCCCGAAGCACGGCGGCCTGCGCGTCTCCCTCCGCGGAGAGGATCGCCGCCTGGCGAGACCCTTCGGCCTGGAGGATCGCCGACTGCTTGGTGCCCTCTGCGGTGAGGATCGCCGCACGCTTGTCGCGCTCGGCCCGCATCTGCTTCTCCATCGAGTCCTTGATTGAGGCGGGCGGGTCGATAGCCTTGAGCTCGACCCTACCGACCCTGATGCCCCACTTGCCTGTCGCCTCGTCGAGCACGATCCGCAATTGACCGTTGATGTTGTCGCGGCTGGTCAGGGCCTCCTCGAGATTCAATCCGCCGACGACGTTGCGCAGAGTGGTCGTGGTCAGCTGTTCGACGGCGCCGAGGTAGTTCGCGATCTCGTAAGTCGCGGCTCGGGCATCCGTCACCTGGAAGTACACAACCGTGTCAATGGAGACGACCAGGTTGTCCTCGGTGATCACCGGTTGCGGCGGAAAGGACACCACCTGCTCGCGCATGTCGAGCAGAGGGCGCACCCTGTCGATGAACGGCACGAGGATGTTGAGGCCCGGCATCAGCGTCTTGTGGTATTTGCCGAGACGCTCGACGACGCCCGCGTTCGCCTGCGGAATGATGCGGATGGCGCGGATCAGCACGACGATCACGAACACTCCGACGACGACGAGAAGGGCGACGACGAAGAGCTGCCCGATGAAACCGGAGTCAAACATGGGGTTCATTCCTTTCTGAGGGAATCACGACCGCGGTCGAGCCTTCGATTGCCGTGACGGTCACTCTCTCGCCCCGATCGACGGTCGCAGTATGTGCGGAGTGGTCGAGCCGCGCTGTCCACGTTTCGCCGTTCGCAAGCTTGACGAGGCCGCCGGACTCACCGAGCGTCGAGAGAGCCCTGCCGCTGATCCCGGTGAGCGCGGCGATGTTACTGAGCGTCGGATCTGCCCCTCGGGCCATCACCCGCAGCAGGAGCGGGCGGATGGTGAGCAGAAGCAGCACCGACAGCACCGCGGCTATGAGTATCTGCAGCCACCACGGGGCATCAAGCAGGTTGGCGGCGAGGCCGCCGAGGCTTCCCGCGGCGATCATCAGAAACGTGAACTCGAGGGTGAGCAGTTCGATGATCACGAAGATGAAGATGAACACGAGCCACACGATCCATAGGTAGTCCGTCAGATCCATCACCATCGGCACCTTCCGCGTGTCGGCTCAGTCTCGAAAGTAGCACCAAACTGTCTCGCGGCCCCGGAATGTCGGCGGTTGTCCGGGGGCTTGCCATCGATCCCTGCTCTCCCGCCGGCTCGGCGCGCCAGCGCCGGCGGCACGCCTCTCGCGCTGTCGCGTATCACCAGCGTGACGCATGGGTTGCAGCGGCACCGAGGGCGCGCCATGTTGGTAGTGTCGGATGCCGTGAACACCCAACAGAATCCCCTCATGCCCGACTCCCTCGCGGGAAAGCGCGCCCTCGTCACCGGATCGTCTCGCGGCATCGGAGCGGACACCGCCGGCTATCTCGCCGGGGCCGGCGCCGGCGTGGTGATCAACTTCCGGAATAAGGAGGCGAGGGCACAGAAACTTGTCGCCGCGATCGAAGCGGACGGCGGCACGGCGATCGCGGTCGGTGCCGACCTGACCGACGCGTCATCCGTCTCCGCCATGTTCGACCGCGTGCGGGAGGAGTGGGGCGGCCTCGACATCCTTGTGATGAACGCGTCCGGCGGCATGGAGTCCGGCATGGCCGAGGACTACGCGATGAAACTCAACCGCGACGCCCAGGTCGCGCTGCTCGACGCCGCGCTCCCACTGCTCGGCGAGGGCGCGCGCGTAGTGTTCGTGACGAGTCACCAGGCGCACTTCATCCACAGCGTGGAGACGATGTCGGAGTACGTTCCGGTCGCCGTCAGCAAGAGGGCGGGGGAGGACGCGCTGCGCGCGATGATCCCGGAGCTTGAGGCGGCGGGGATCGGTTTCGTGGTCGTCTCGGGCGACATGATCGAGGGCACCATCACCGCGACGCTGCTCGAGCGGGCGAACCCCGGGGCGATCAGCGCGAGGAAGGATGCCGCCGGCCGCCTCTACAACGTGGGGGAGTTCGCGGCGGAAATCGCTCTCGCCTGCGTGGAACCCGTTCCGGCGGACAACACCCGCTACGTCGGCGACGTCTCCGGCTTCGCCGGCGCCTGAAGCGCAGCCGATGACCGCCAGGCGCCGGCTCACCTCGCGCGTCCTTGTTCTCGACGAGGACGATCGCGCCCTGCTGTTCCTCACGAAGGGGTCGGTTCCGGCCCAGGCGACGCGGTGGATCACGCCCGGCGGCGGAGTGGATCCGGGGGAGACCCATCACGAAGCGGCGTGCCGGGAGCTGTTCGAGGAAACCGGGATGGTCGCCGACGACCTCGGCGACCCGATCTGGTCCTACGACTTCTCCGTCGACTACACCGGTGGCGACCACGACACCGGGCATGCCGAGTATTTTCTGCTCCGCACGATCGCCTTCACGCCATCCCAGCTGAACTGGACGCAGAGCGAGCACCTCGACGTGCTCGAGCACCGCTGGTGGACGCTCGAGGAACTTCGGCGCACCGAGGATCCGTACGATCCCGTTTGCCTCCCGGACCTCATCGCCCGATTCGTCACCGCCCGCACCCAAGGACAGGAACCGCACGATGGATGACACCGCAGCCCTGATCGCCGAGATCGAGGCCCAGGAGCGCGAGCTCGTGTTTCCCCGATTCGACAACGAGGACGCTTGGCGCCTCGGCTCGCTGCTCGTGCGCATCGGCAGGGAACGAGGGCTGCCGATCACGGTCGACATCACCCGCGGCGAGCAGCAGATGTTTCACTCGGCACTTGCGGGAACCGCCGCGCACAACGACGTGTGGGTGATTCGGAAGACGCGGACGGTGCGCGAGTTCGGCGTGAGCTCGTTCCTGGTGGGATTGCGCGCGAAAGCGGGCGGAAACCGCTTCGAGGATGCGCCGTGGATCGACCCGATGAGATTCGCCGGCCACGGGGGGAGTTTCCCGATCACCGTCAGCGGCGTCGGGGTGGTCGGAACGGTGACCGTCTCCGGCCTGCCGCAGCATGAGGACCACGCTCTCGCGGTCGAGGCGGTCGAGGCGTTTCTGCGCGACGCGGACTAGCCGGGGGAGCTCGCGAGGTCAACCACTGGCCGAGCCACCGCCGGACGCGTAGAAACGAGGGATGAAAGCACTCACCTGGCAGGGAACAGAAAAAGTCAGCGTCGAGAACGTGACGGATCCGGTCATTCTGGAACCGACCGACGCGATCATCCGCATCACCTCGACGGCGATCTGTGGTTCGGACCTGCACCTCTACGACGTGTTCGGCCCGTTCCTGAGCAGGGGTGACATCCTCGGACACGAGTCAATGGGCATCGTGCAGGAGGTCGGCGGCGCGGTGACGAAGCTCTCCGTCGGGGATCGGGTGGTGATTCCCTTCGTCATCGCGTGCGGCCACTGCTTCATGTGCCAGCGGGGCCTGACCACCCAGTGCGAGACCACGCAGAACCGGGACAAGGGCACCGGGGCGTCCCTCTACGGTTACACCGAGTTGTATGGCTCGGTCCCCGGCGGGCAGGCGGAGTATCTGCGGGTGCGCCTCGCCGATTTCAATGCGATCAGGGTCGGACAGGAACTTCCGGATGACCGCTACCTCTTCCTCAGCGACATCCTGCCCACCGCATGGCAGGGCGTCGACTACGCGAATGTGCCGGAGGGGGGAGTGCTCGGGGTCATCGGCCTCGGTCCGGTCGGCCAGTTCGCGAGTCGCATCGGCCGGCATCTGGGGCATCGGGTCATCGCCGTCGAACCGGTGGCGGAGCGACGCGCGATGGCCGAACGGCACGGCGTCGAGACGTTGGATCTCACCGATGACGTGCTGGAACGCCTTCGGGCCGCGACGGAGGGGCGTGGTCCAGACTCGATCGTCGATGCGGTGGGCCTCGAGGCCCACGGGAACCCGGCAGTCGCCTTCGCGCAGCGCGCGGCCGGTTTGCTGCCCGATCCGCTCGCGAAGAAGTTCATGACGACCGCAGGTGTCGACCGCCTCGCCGCCATGCATCTGGCGATCGACGCCGTGCGCCGCGGCGGAACCGTCTCGCTCAGCGGCGTGTACGTGGGCACCGCCGACCCGATGCCGCTGATGGACATGTTCGACAAGCAGATGGCTTTGCGGATGGGACAGTGCAACGTTCAGCGCTGGGTTGACGAACTGCTGCCACTCGTTGAGGATCCTTCGGATCCACTGGGAGTCGAGGACCTCGTGACCCACCGGGTGTCGCTCGAGCGGGCCCCGGAGATGTACAAGACGTTCAGGGACAAATCCGACAATTGCATCAAGGTGGTTCTCCAGCCCTGACGACCGCCCCTTCCGTGGTCCACACCCCTGCGCTGATAATGCACATTATGTCAACAAGCAGCCTCGTCGCGGAGGTCTCACGCTCCGCAACCCCTCGCTCGGTGTTCCCGCAGAGGTCTATTCCTCTGCGCTCATTCTCGAGGCGTCGGCGGCGCGAACAGCTGGCGCGACGGCGGCATAACCATGCTCGCGCGGTGCGATATCCGCGGCAGTGAAGCCGAACGATTTCACCGCGAACTTCACCCACTGCGTTCTTCGCGCCTACCTCACCACAGTCCGCCAATCGACTACTCCCCCGCCCTCCGACTCAACCGCCCGGCTGCTGTCTCCGCCAGTCGGCAGGAGCGGTAAGGGAACGAGTATCTTCCGGTCTCCCCGGTGGCGTGCCCGTTGTGAGATGTCCTAGCATGGAGCCATGCACTCACTTGTATACAACTGCATTCTGTCGGTGTGATGTCGCTGATCAAGATCAATGCCCTGAGCGGGCTCTACTCGCTGGGGCTCGGCATCTCGGGGGTCATGCTGACCTTCGTCGCCATTTCCGACGGGCTGCCCATCGGCGTCATCGCTCTTCTGAGCGCCACATCTGCTGCCTCGCAGATGATCTGCAGGCTCGCGCTCGGCGTCGCGTTCCGTCACGTCGCCGACCGCGTCGTCATGGCCCTCGCCCTGCTCGTGCTGGGATTATCCATGGCAGCCGTGCTCGTGGTGCCTGGGATAGTCGGGCTCGCCATCGCCCAGGTCTTTCAAGGTGCATCCCGGGCGGGATTCTGGACGGGCAGCCAGATTCACGTGCTCCGGGTGGCGAAGGTGCCCGCCAGGGGGATGGCCCGCAACCAGTTCGTCTCGAGCGCCATCGGTGTGCTCGGACCAGTCATTGCTGGCGCGATCGCGGGGCATGATCCTCGCCTGGCGGCCTGGGTCGTGCTCGGCGTCAGCCTGCTCGGGGTTGTTGGATGCATGCTGCTCGGACGACTGCCGGTGTTCGACCCCCCGAAGAAGCCCGAAGAGGGAAGCGTGCGCAAGCGCCCCGGCGTCGCCATCTCGTCCATGGGAAGCCTCGCCAGCGGCGTCTGGTACGTCGCCATCAATACATTTGTTCCCGTCGTGCTCGGTGCTGCACAGTGGCCGACTTTCAGCATCGGCATCGTCATGGGGGCGACCAATGCTTCGATGCTGATCGGCGTGGTCGGCGCCGGCCTGGCCAAATCTGTACGGTTCGAGTCCATCATCATCATCGGCACGATCACTAGTTCGATCGGGGTCGCCGTGCTGTGCCTGGCAGGCATACTGCCAGTGGTCACCGTGACCGGACTCGTGGCCTCCGGAGTAGGGACCGGCATGCTGATGACCCTCTACCCGACGCTCGCCGCGCAATCGGTGCACCCCGAGGAGAGAGGGCAGGCCGTCGTGACCACAGGCGTCTACCGGTCGAGCGCACTGCTGGGCACCCCCATCCTCGTGTCCGTCGCGACGCTCTTCATGCCGATCGGCGGGGCGATGCTCATCGTCGCCGGCATCGCCGGAACGCCCGGAATCGTGACCGCCATCAACCGTGCGCTGGGCGCCGCCGCTGGAAAGCGCCGCTTCCGAGGTCCTGAAACAGACCTGTAACACCTCCGTCACACACCAGCGTATTCCGCTGTATACAGTTCCTATCATCACTCGATGAAAGGAACTTCGATGGCCGATCCCAAACCCTGGTCTGACCTCATCCCTACAGACGACGTCAAGAGCTTTGCGAGCGGATTCAATGCTGCCGAGCGTCCAATGAGCGCCGGCACGACAGCCGCGATCGTCGTGGTCGACATGACGCTCGCCTTCGTCGATTCTGCATACCCGACCGGGCACAGCGAGACGGGATGGCCCTGCGTCGAAGCGAACGCGGAGTTGCTCGCGGTCGCACGCGCTCTCGACGTCCCCGTGTACTTCACCAAAGACCACCCTGACCCCTCCCACGTGAAGTTGCCGCAGGAGCGCGGCCGCTGGAAGACCCAGGGAGCACCCCGCCAGCCCGCCGGCCTGGCGCCGGGTGACGTCATCGTCGACGCTCTCACACCGACCGATGACGAGATCGTCATCTACAAGGGCAACAAGCCGAGCGGTTTCTTCGGTACCCCGCTCGCATCGCTGCTCACCCACCAGGGCATCGACACCGTCATCGTCACCGGAATGACAACAAGCGGATGTGTGCGAGCGACGACCCTCGACGCGTTCATGAACAATTTCCACGTCGTCATCCCCCACGAATGCTCGGCCGACCGTAGTCAGATCTCGCACAAGGTCAACCTTTTCGACATGCATATGAAGTACGCGGATGTCGTGTCCCTCGCAGAGACCGTCGAGTACCTGCACTCAATCGTCGCCCAGCCCGCTGCCGTCTGAAAGAGACCAGAAGCCGATGTCTGACAATTTTCTTTACGACTATTCCCCCATCACCGAGCGGCCGAAGGTCGAATGGCCCGAAGGCAAGCGCGTCGCCTTCTACTGCGGCCTGAATATCGAGCACTTCCGCATGGGGATGCCAGCAACCAGCGCGAGCCCCCTCACTGCCGGCATGAGCCCGGACCCCATGAACCACGGCTGGCGCGACTACGGCACCCGTGTCGGCATCTGGCGCATGATGGAGCTCTTCGACGAGGTGGGCCTGCGTGCAAGCGCGATCACGAACTCCGAGGTGATCGAGGAGTACCCCCAGATCATCGAGGCCGGCATCGAGCGCGACTGGGCCTGGCTCGCCCACGGCAAGACGAACTCGACCCTGCACACCGGTTTTTCGGAAGAGGACGAGACTGTGTTCCTCGACGAACTCTTCGCGATGTGGCACAAGGTCGGCCTGCAGCCGCAGGGCTGGCTCGGGCCGGCGCTCACCGAGACCTACAGCACTCCGAAGCTGCTCGCCGAGCGCGGAGTCAGGTACCTGCTCGACTGGAACGCCGACGACCGGCCGTTCCCGCTGAAGGTCGGCGGTCTCATCGAAGTGCCCTACAGCATGGATGTGAATGACATCTCGGTCTTCGTGGGCCATCCGACCGCGCCGTCCGTCTATGAAGAGATGGCGATGGCCCAACTCGAGATCATGCTCGAAGAGGGGGGTGGGGTGTTCGCTCTGCCCGTGCACCCCTTCGTAGTCGGCCAGCCGTTCCGGTTCAAGCACTTCAGAAACATCATCCGAGCCATCACCTCGCACCCCGACGTGTGGGTCACCACGAGCGAAGACATCGCCGACCACTTCCTCTCGACCCCCGCGGCCCCGACCGCCACCGCCTGAGATGTCACTCCAAACGGCTGAGCCAGTAATCGGCGCCACCACCAGCACCTCGAGAATCGTCGGCTTCTCGTCGGTGGAGATGAAGTATCCCGACGGCACGATAGCGCTGTCGGGCGTAGACCTCGACGTCGCCCCTGGCGAGTTCGTGAGTGTGGTCGGGCCCTCCGGATGCGGCAAGTCAACGCTCCTGCGCCTCGCCTCAGGCCTCGAGCACGCCTCGAGCGGTGAAGTCGATGTGGCGACCGATCGGATCGGCTACGTGTTCCAAGACGCGACTCTGTTGCCATGGCGCTCTGTCGAGCGCAACGTCGAGCTGCTCGCCGAGCTCCACGGCGTTCCATCAGCTGAGCGCAAGGCGAAAGCCAGGGCGGCAATCGCCCTCACCGCCCTGACCGGGTTCGAGAAGCACCTACCGAAGCAGCTCTCGGGAGGCATGAAGATGCGCACGTCGCTCGCCCGCGCGCTCACCCTCGACCCCGAGCTGTTCCTCTTCGATGAGCCGTTCGGCGCGCTCGACGAGATCACGCGCGAACGCCTCAATGACGAACTCATCCGGTTGTTTGCCGAGCGGCGCTTCGCCGGACTCTTCATCACGCACTCCGTGAGCGAGGCCGTCTACCTCTCCACCCGGGTCGTGGTCATGTCGGGGCGCCCCGGCGGAATCGTCGCCGAGTTCGACGTGCCGTTCCCGATGCCACGGGACCCGGAGATCCGCTACTCGGCCGAGTTCGCGGCACTCACCGGCGAGGTCCACCACGCACTGAGGAAGGGGTACAGCGCATGACCACGACTGGCTGGGCACCAAAAACCGAACTGGAGACCGAGTCGCTCGTCAAACCGGCGGCCCAACGTAAGGGCCGCCTCCCGTCGTTCGTGCCGCCGCTCGTCGTTGCCACCGCCGTGCTCGCCGTCTGGTATCTGATCAGCTATGTGTTCCTCGATCAGACACGACGGTTCTTGCTGCCGCCGCCGCACGAGATCTTCACCGGCGCCATCTTCGTGCCCGATTCCCTCGCCGACATCGGACTCGCCACCCTTCGGACCACGATCGTTGCCCTGATCGGCCTTCTGATCGCAATAGTGCTCGGTGTCGCGTGGGCAGTGGCGATGAGCCAGGCTCGATGGCTCGAGACATCGCTCTTCCCCTACGCGGTCATCTTGCAGTGCATCCCGATCCTCGCGCTGGTGCCGCTCATCGGCTTCTGGTTCGGATTCGAGTACCCGGCCCGGGTTATCGTCTGCGTCATGATCGCGCTGTTCCCGATGGTGTCGAACACCCTCTTTGGCATCCAGTCGGTCGACGCCGGGCAGCGCGAGCTGTTCCGGCTGCACGGCGCCGCCCGCTGGACTGTGCTGCGCAAACTCGAGTTCCCGAACGCGCTGCCCGCGATCTTCGCCGGAATGCGGATCTCGGCGGGGCTGGCTGTTGTCGGCGCAATCGTCGGCGACTTCTTCTTCCGGCGCGGCGAACCTGGCCTGGGCGCCCTCATCAGCAATTACCAGGCGCAGATCCAGTCGGAGGAACTCTTCGCCGCGATCCTTGCCGCTTCGCTCCTGGGGATCGTCATCTTCGCCGCTTTCGGCTGGCTCAGCCGTGCCGCGGTCGGCGCCTGGTACGAGTCTTCGGGCCGCTGATCCTTTACCGCAACCTCATCACAGCGAAAACAGAGAGAGAGACCATGCGCTCCATCACCACCACGCGAATCGTCGTCATCGGCGTCCTTACCGCGACGGCTATCACGCTCGCCGCCTGTTCCGCACCGTCCGAGGTCGCTCCCCAGGAGGCGAGCGCCGAGCGTTCAATCGGCCCGATCGATCTCTCTGACGTCTGCCCGGCGACCATCGTCATCCAGGACTCCTGGTACCCGCAGGCCGAGCTCGGCGGCATGCTCGCCCTCATCGCAACCGACTACACCGTCGACGCGTCGAACAAGTCAGTCTCCGGGCCCCTCGTCGCGTCCGACGAATACACCGGCGTCAATCTCGAGCTGCGAGCAGGAGGCCCGGCGATCGGCTTCACCCCGCCGGTAAGCCAGATGTACCAGGACACGTCGATTACCCTCGCCCGAATGGACGTCGACTCCGCAATCCAGAACTCCGCAGATCTGCCGACGATCTCGATCTTTGCCGCACTCGACGTCAGTCCACTCTCCGTGATGTGGTCGACCGACTACTACCCCGATGTGAAGAGCACGAAGGACCTCGGCGAAGCTCTCGCTGCGAGCGGCGGCGTGTTCCGCTACAACCAGTCCTCGAGCGCCTACCTCCAGTACCTCATCCGGAGCGGGCAGCTCCCCGAGTCAGTCGTGGATGGCAGCTACGACGGCACCCCCGGCAACTTCGTCGCGTCGGGCGGCAAGGACTCGCAACAGGGTTATGCGACCAACGAGCCGTACGTGTACGACAACATCGTGACCGACTGGGGGAAGCCGCTCTCGTACGAGCTGCTGTCTGACACCGGGTGGGACGTTGCCTCCGGCTACGCGATTCGCACCTCCGACCTCGACTCGATGAGTGAATGCCTCACTGAACTCGTGCCGATCTTCCAGCAATCGACGATCGACTACTTCGCTGAGCCAGCTCCGGCGAGCGCGCTCTTGATCGATCTGGTCGAGCAGTACCAGACCGGTGCGATCTATGACCATGCTGTCATCGACTACGCGAACGAGGTCATGATCTCGGAGGGCCTCGTCGGCAACGGCTCGAACGACGCGGTGGGCGACTACGACGAGGACCGCGTCTCGAAGCTCATCGACATCGCCGTTCCCGTTTACACCGAGATGGGTCAGAGCCCAGGTGACGGACTCACGGCCGATGACCTCGTCACCAACGAGTTCATCGACCCTTCCATCGGGTTCTGAGCACACGCGTGCGGGGTGGGCGGCTCCGCCGCCCTGCACGTGTCGTTCGGGCCCGCGGGTTCGCCGATCAAGTGTCCGCGGCGGACGACGAGCCGATCCAGTGCCTTATCGGGCCGTGGTCGTCGAGACGAGCTGGCGTTCTTGCCACATTTGAATGCGTAGGTCGCGCACAGACGAGATCTGCGCCTTCATCAGTTCGACGGCTCGGCCCGAGTCACGGACGGACAGCGCATTGGTGAGGTGCTCGTTGTAGGAGACAGCTTTCTCCCATTGCCCCGGCTTCGAGAGCGTGGAAAGACCACCGAAGCGCACGTGCGGGGTTCCGATGCGCTCAAGGAGTTCAAGAAGCGACTTGTTGTGAGCGGCGCGCCAGATGGCGACGTGGAACTCGTGATTCAAGGCGATCCGCTCGGGGAGCGGGTGGTCGACAGGGAGAGCCCTCGCAGCGGTCGCGATCCGCCGCATCTGGGCGAGGTCGAGGTCGGTGCGACGATCGGCCGCGAGTGCAACGGACGCGCTCTCAAGTATCCCCTTCGTCTCGTACATCTCGTAGATCTCGTCCGGAGTCGGGTCGCTCACGCGCCAGGAGCGGCCGCCGTTCTTGAGCAGGCCCTCGGCCTCCAGCTTCTGCAAGGCCTCGCGAATGGGAGTGCGACTCACTCCGCAGACGTCGGCGAGCTGGTTCTCCGAAAGAGTCTCACCGGGGCTGAAACGCCCGACAATAACCGACTCTTTGATGAGGTCGAATGCAACCTCGGCCTGACTACGGCTCATCGCCACGATCTCCCTCCTCGCGCGGACCTTCCCGCGACAGCGCTGTGCACGTCGGTATACAGGATAGCGCCGTCCAACATGCGGAACATCGCGAATGACCCTGCGCTCGTCGGTGAGGTGACGGCAGACCGACGTGGTGGCGGAGGTCGGAGGTCGCTGGACGACCGGTGGACGCCGCTGAGCATCAGCATGCCATTCTCCAATCGGATCGCATCACCCAAGTCACTCGTGGTGCTGGAGGGGTGCGGGCACTTCCCGGTCGAGGAACCGGGACTGAGCCAGATGCTGGAAGCCGTGGTCGAACTGCGGAACCGGGTGCCTGCTGATTGAGGACTGCGAAGCGGCTGCGCCTCGTCAGCGCCCGAAACGTCGCGCGCGTTCGCCCCGAATCGGCATGCCCAGCTCATTGAGGTGCGAGGTGTCGTCCCTGCCGCCGTGCCCTGGCAACTCCTGGGCAGGGCAGAGCAGAATCGCGTTCGCGGTGGAATGGTCAATCACGTGCTCCCCCATGTCGTGCCCGCACACAGGGCAGTCACCCTGATTCGCCCGCCTCGCCACCTCCTCGTAGGGCCCGAGCGGCGGCGGGCCGAACGCGGGCATGAGCTTACGATTCATCCAATCGGAGGCGCGATACATGGACGAGGATTGCGTGGGCCTGCCTGCTCGTTTCATGCTCCGAGGATACGCCCGATTTGACAGAATAACCCGTGAATGGTAGGAATCGGCGCCGACGGACGTCGATCCCCGCGTTCAGCCGCGGAAGCGGTCGAAGAAGCCCCCGACCGGTCGCTGCTGTTCTCCCTGCTGGGCGGCCATGATGATGAGGATGCCAGTGAGCCCGGGAATCAGCCACTGCAACAGCTTCTGCTGCCGCTGTGCCGAATCCAGTTCCTTGGAGACGCCCGGAAAGGGCTCGGTCGTTCCCTGAGTGCCCTCGTCGGCATGATCGTCCATCTTCTTTCCGACGAGAGCCGAGTAGAGACTGATGCCCGCCGCGGTGAGCGTGATGGCGAGCTTGACGACTGTGTTCGCGCGACCCTCGCCCTGCACGGCCAGCCTGCCCTTGTTGCCTATGATCAGGCCTGCACCTCCGATCGCGTGGACGACGAGGGCACCGAACTGCACGGGGGACCACTTCGCCCAGCCCAGGGAGGAAAGCCGCAGCCTCTCCCGCGGGTCCTTCGCCTCGGCGGCCGCGCCGTTCAGGCCGACCGCTCCCATCAGCGACCCGCCGAACCAGGCGGCGAGCCCGATGTCGTGAAGGCTGCGGATGAACGTCTGGCGCTGGGACATGGTTTCTCCTCTTGATCGTCGGGGTCTGTCCGCCACTCTCCCTCCGCTCCCCCGGCGAATCCACCCCTTGCGCGCAGGCGATCGGCGCGCTAACCCAACCGCTTCTCCTCCCCGAACGCGGAGTCGATCAGATTGACGAGGGCGTCGACGGCGGCGCGCGCGTCCGGTCCCTCCGCCACGAGGTTCACGTCCTGACCCCCTGCGAGGCCGAGCGACATGATGCGCAGCAGACTCTTCGCATCCACGCCGTTCACGAGCACTGTCGCGTCGAAGCCGCTGGCCAGCTTGACGAACTCGGATGCCGGGCGAGCGTGCAGCCCGTCGCGATTCACGAGGGTGGCCCTGGCGGTCACCGGATCGGGAGCGGCCGGGGAGGCGACTTCGGTGTCCGGCCCCGCCATCTCAGGCCCTTGGCTCGCAGCACGAAACTGCGTCGCCGCAGACTCGGCAGCGGCCACAACCTGGTCGAGGGTCCCCCCGATCTCGGCGGCGACGGCCGCCGCGACGGAGCCCTCGACGAGCGGCGCTCTCGCGATCCTCACTCGCACCCGCGCGTCATCATCAAGAAAATCTAGCGCGGTCTCTGCAGTGAGAACGGCTGAGCCGAGGTCGCACAGCACCACCACTCCCCCGTCACCCGCCGCCACCAGCGCTGCTGAGACTTTATTGAAGCTGGTGCCGATCCCGCCACCGTCCGTGCCGCCGGCCGCGATGATTCTCGTCGACGGGGCCATCTGAGCGGCCAACTCGACGACTCCCTCGGCGATCTTCCCGCTGTGCGAGACCACGACGAGTCCGACGCTCATGCGACGTCGGCCGCCGCCCGCAGCAGCAGAGCCGTTGACTGCGCCCCGGGATCGCGATGCCCTATCGCTCGCTCGCCGAGGTAGCTCGCGCGACCCTTCCTGGCCACGAGCGGCTCGGTGTCCGCGGCGCCCTGCTCCGCAGCATCCGCTGCCGCCTTCAAGACCTCGGCCTCCGACTTGCCTGCCGCCACGGCCGACCCGGCAGCGTCCACGGCGGGAGTCCACGAGTCGATCATCGTCTTGTCGCCCACGGCAGCCTTGCCGCGCAACACGATGCCGTCGCGCGCAGCGGCGATCAGTGCGACGAGGGCCGTCCCGTCGAGATATGGTCGGCCGGCGATCGCACCCGCCGCCTTGAGGTAGGCGGTGCCGAACAGCGGACCGGATGCCCCTCCGACGGTTGAGATCAACGTCGTCGCGACGAGCTTGAGCACATCGCCCGGCGTCGCGTCGGCCGTGAGGTCGGGAAGCTTCGCGAGCACGGCCGAGAACCCCCGGTCCATGTTTTCACCGTGATCGCCGTCACCGATCGCGCGGTCGAGCGTGATCAGTTCGACGCGGTGCTCGGCGATCACCCGGGCGCTCGCGGTGATCCACGCCCTTGCCCACTCGGTGCCCAGAGCCATCCGCGGCCTACCGGCCCCAGCGCAACGCAGCGGTCTGCACGGGAGCGTCCCACAGCTGCGTGAGCTCGTCGTCGAGCCTCAACACGGTGATTGAGAAGCCCTGCATCTCCAGCGAAGTGACGTAGTTGCCGATGAGAGTGCGCGTCACCTCGATGCCCTTTTCGGCGAGCACCTCCGCCGCGCGCCGGAAAGCGATGTACAACTCCACCTGGGGCGTGCCGCCCATTCCGTTCACGAAGAGGAGCACCTGGTCCCCCGACCCGAATGGCAGGTCCTCGAGAATGGGGCCGAGGATGCGATCGACGATGCGGTCGGCCGACTCGAGCTTGATGCGTTCCCTGCCCGGCTCGCCGTGGATCCCGATCCCGATCTCGATCTCGTCATCGGCGAGGGTGAAGCTCGGCTCCCCAGCGTGGGGAACCGTGCACGGGGCGAGGGCGACCCCCATTGTGCGGACCTGACCGATCACCCTCTCGGCGATGCCCGCCACCGCGTCGAGGTCGTCCCCACGTTCGGCTGATGCCCCCGCAATCTTCTCCACGAGCACGGTGCCGGCGACGCCGCGGCGGCCGGCGGTGTAGAGGGAGTCCTTCACCGCGACATCGTCATTGACGACGACTGAGCGCACGGTGATTCCATCGGCCTCCGCCAGCTCGGCGGCCGTCTCGAAGTTGAGCACATCGCCGGTGTAGTTCTTCACGATGTGCAGCACCCCCGCTCCTCCATCCACGGCCTTGGTCGCGGCGAGAATCGGGTCGGGGGTCGGCGACGTGAAGACGGCCCCGGGAACGGCGGCGTCAAGCATCCCGAAGCCGACCAGCCCGCCGTGCAAAGGCTCGTGGCCGCTGCCGCCGCCACTGACGAGCCCGACCTTGCCTCGTACCGGGGCGTCCTTGCGCGCGATGAAGACGGGGTCGTGCGAGACGATGACCAGGTCGGGATGAGCAACGGCTACTCCAGCGATCGCCTCGGCCACGACGCTCTTCGGATCGTTGATGAGCTTCTTCATGGACTTCCCTTCA